>NZ_CP133319.1:932727-1243636 GCF_038811545.1 Rhodoligotrophos sp. CJ14 | reverse complement strand
TGAGGAAGGCAATGCCGCAGTGCTGGCCCTGCTTGCCGATGGGGAGGCATGGTCAAGCTCTGCGCTCGCGATGGCGCTCGGCGTCAGTTCGCGAACCATCCAGCGCGCGCTTGAGGCGTTGGCAAAAGCTGGCAAGGTTGAAGCGTTCGGTCGCGGCCGGGCTCGTCGATGGATGGCGCTTAACGTGCCGGGTTTCCCGACAAGCTTGTTACTCCCGGCTGCGCCGGCGTGCGGGTAGGATGCACGCCATGAAACACGCAAAAGCAGAAATCCTTCGGGAATATGGCCCGTTTCCTCAAGTGGACAGCGTTCACGGGGTCAGCTTCGATGGCCGGCTCGTCTGGTTTGCCGCCGGTGATCGCCTGAACGCCGTGGATCCGGAAAGTGGCGCCATCCTCAGATCGCTCGAGCTTGCTGCCCCTGCAGGCACCGCGTTCGATGGAAAGCACCTGTTCCAGATTTCCGGAGCGGAAATTCTGAAGCTCGATCCTCAGACCGGCGAGGTGCTTGGAACGATCCCCGCGCCAGGGGCTGGCGGTGATTCAGGGCTCGCCTGGGCTGAAGGGACCCTCTGGGTTGGCGAATACCGCGCGCGTCAGATTCATCAGATCGATCCTCAATCCGGGGCTGTACTCCGCACGATCCAGTCCGATCGTTTCGTCACCGGTGTAACCTGGGTTGACGGCGAGCTCTGGCACGGCACTTGGGAGGATGACGCAAGCGATGTGCGGCGCATCGATCCCGAGACAGGAGAGGTGCTCGAGCGCCTGGAGATGCCAGCGGGGACAGCCGTATCGGGCCTTGAGTCCGATGGGAGCGAGCGATTGTTCTGTGGCGGTGGAAGCAGCGGCAAACTGAGAGCCATCCGCCGGCCAAAGAAGAACGACGCGAGATCTTGAGGATGGGACCCGCGGAAACAGGTCATCGCACCGGCTTCTTTACGCGAAGTCATGGGCGCAGCGCGGCGAAGGATTTGGGATAATGAGCAAAGCGACCAATCTGCTATACTTTTGTTTAAGACATGGAGCTCTAACCTCCCGGTGCTGATCTTGTGCGCCGCTAACACTTAGCGGCAGCTGAATGTGCAGGGGCCACATTCTGGCAGCTCGCCGGAGTAGGCTCATGACGGCCGGATCATCTGCGTAGAAGCTTTCTCTTTTCGCCCTGATCGCGATGGTGGTCGGCTCCATGGTGGGCGCGGGAATTTTTTCGCTTCCGCGTACCTTTGGCATCGCCACCGGTCCGTTCGGTGCGATCATCGCATGGTGCATCGCCGGCACCGGCATGTATTTGCTCGCACGCGTGTTCCAGGCGCTCGCCGAGCGAAAGCCGGAGCTCGATGCTGGCGTGTTTGCCTATGCAAGGGCCGGTTTCGGCGACTATCCCGGGTTTCTATCGGCATTCGGCTACTGGATCGGCAGCTGTATCGGCAATGTCTCCTACTGGGTTCTGATCAAGTCGACCTTAGGCGCCTTCTTCCCGGTGTTCGGCGATGGCAACACTGTCACCGCGATTGTGATCGCCTCGATCGGCATTTGGCTCTTTCACTTCATGATCCTCAGGGGAGTCCAGCAGGCGGCCTTCATCAATATGGTGGTCACCATCGCCAAGATCGTCCCGATCCTGGTGTTCATCGCGATCCTGATCTTCGCATTCAAGGCCGATCTCTTTCGGGCCAATTTCTGGGGCGGGATAGGCATGCCGGAAACCAGCCTGTTCGAGCAGGTCCGTGCGACCATGCTGGTGACCGTCTTCGTGTTCCTCGGCATTGAAGGCGCAAGCGTCTATTCCCGCTACGCCCAAAAGCGGTCCCATGTCGGCATCGCCACCATTTTCGGCTTCCTTGGCGTCACCACGCTCATGGTACTGGTGACGCTGTTGCCCTATGCGGTCCTGCAGCGTGCCGATATCGCAGATATGCGGCAGCCCTCGATGGCGGCGGTGCTCGAAGCTGTGGTCGGGCCCTGGGGGGCGGTGTTCGTCAGCGCCGGGCTCATAATCTCGGTGCTGGGCGCTTATCTGCCCTGGTCGCTGATCTGCGCGGAAGTGCTGTTCACCGCGGCGCGGTCGAGGGACATGCCCAGGATCTTCGCGACGGAGAATGCGAACAAGGTGCCCGCGGCGGCGCTTTGGGCAACCAATATCATCGTGCAGATCTTCGTGGTGAGCACCTATTGGTCGAACGATGCCTTCGCGCTGATGCTCAACCTGACGAGCGTCATGGCGCTGATCCCATTCTTGTTCGTCGCGGCCTATGGTGTGCTGCTCTCCAGCCGGGGAGAGACATATGAGCAGGATCCGCGGGCACGGAGTCGCGATCTCATCATCGCCAGCATCGCGCTTCTCTATACGATCTTCCTCATCTTCGCGGGCGGCCTCAAATTCCTTCTGCTTTCGGCCATTCTGTATGGCCCAGGATCATTCCTCTATTTCTGGGCGCGGCGAGAGCAGGGACAGGCCATGCATTTTGCCCGGACGGTCGATTGGGTGTTGTTTGCCGCCGCAATCGTGGGCTGCGTTGCGGGCATCTACGCGCTCGCGACAGGTCGCATCACAGTCTGACAGGAGAGTGCCATGGCCGCTCAAGCCTCCGCCTTCGGTGTGTATTCAGAAGTTGGGCAGTTGCGCAAAGTGATGGTCTGCGCACCCGCGAGAGCGCATGAGCGGCTGACGCCTAGCAATTGCGACGGTCTCCTGTTTGATGACGTGCTCTGGGTCGACAATGCCAAACGCGACCATTTCGACTTCGTTCAGAAGATGCGGTCGCGCGGCATTGAGGTGGTCGAGATGCACAACCTCCTGACCGAGACGGTCGCGATCCCCGAAGCAAAGGCTTGGATCCTCGACAATCGGGTGGTTCCCAACCAGGTCGGGCTCGAGCTCGTGGACGAGGTGCGCAGCTATCTCGACGGTTTATCGAACCGGCAACTCGCGGAGACCCTGATCGGCGGCCTTTCGACCTATGATTTCCCGGAGACCCGCAACAGCGATCTCTTCAAGCTGGTCCGAGACGGCGCAGGCGTGACCGAATATCTGCTTCCGCCGCTGCCGAACACCATCTTCACCCGTGACACAAGCTGCTGGATCTATGGGGGGTGCACGCTCAATCCGCTCTATTGGCCGGCGCGGCACGAGGAGACGATCCTGGTTGCGGCGATCTACCGGTTTCATCCAGACTTCGCCGGCAAGGCCACCGTGTGGTGGGGCGACCCGACGGCCAATCATGGCCTTGCGACGCTCGAAGGCGGAGACGTCATGCCGATCGGCAAAGGCAATGTCCTGATCGGCATGAGTGAGCGGACCTCGCGTCAGGGCATCTGTCAACTCGCGGCGACATTATTCCAGAAGGGTGTGGCTGAACGGGTCATCGTTGCCGCCATGCCGAAGCTGCGGGCGGCGATGCATCTGGACACCGTCTTCACTTTCGCCGATCGCGACTGCGTGCTCGTCTATCCGGATATCGTCGATCTCATCCATGCCTATTCCATCCGCCCGGCAAGCGTGCCCAGCGGTATCGAGGTGCGGGAGGATAAGGCGTCTCTGGCCGATACGGTGGCGGAGGCGCTGGGCGTCAAAAAGATGCGCGTCGTCGAGATGGGCGGCACCAACTATCTGCGGGAGCGCTCGCAATGGGACAGCGGGGCGAACCTCGTCTGCGCGTCCCCCGGCGTGGTGTTTGCCTATGATCGTAATGTCTACACGAACACGCTGCTGCGCAAACAGGGCGTCGAGGTCATCACCATCTCGGGCGCCGAACTCGGCCGCGGCCGAGGCGGCGGCCATTGCATGACCTGCCCCATCAGCCGTGATCCGGCAGACTAGATGTGAGCTTTCAATAGGTTTGAGGGTATTTCTCCTCGAAGGCCCAGACGTCCTCGAAGCCGATCAGCCTGTTGAAGTCGTCGAAGGAGTAATAGGGCAGATCATGGCCGGTGCTCGTGCCGGTCTCCTTTAGATGTTCATAGGCCTTTGTCAGGACGCCGGCAGAGGCCAAAAAGCCAAGGCCGGGGTGAATGGCCATGGCGAAGCCGAGAGATCGAAGCCTGTCTGCCGACAGAATGGGGGTGCGGCCGCCATCGACCATGTTGGCCAGGACCGGCACGGAGAAGCTGGAGCCGATGCGCGCGAGCTCGTCCTCGCTTTCCGGAGACTCGATGAACAGAATGTCGGCCCCCGCTTCCGCATAGGCCTCTCCCCGGCCCAGCGCCTCATCCAGGCCCAGGGCGGTGCGCGCGTCTGTGCGGGCAATCAGCAAGACGTCGGGGTTCTGGCGCGTGTCGACGGCAACCTTGATCTTGTCCACCATCTCTGCCAGAGGAACGACGCGCCGGTTCTTGGTGTGCCCGCATTTCTTCGGGAATTGCTGGTCCTCGATCTGGATCGCCGAGACGCCGGCACGCTCATAGCCGCGCACGGTGTGGCGCACATTGAGAAGCCCGCCATAGCCCGTGTCGGCATCGGCGATGATCGGGGTCCGGGTGCGCTCGGCAATCACCGAAACACGGGCGAGCATGTCGGTATAGGTCGCAAGGCCCGCATCGGGTAGACCGAGATAGGATGCAACCGTGCCATAGCCCGTCACATAGAGCGCCGGAAAACCCATTCGATCGGCGATCAATGCGGAGATCAGATCATAGATGCCCGGTGCAAGGACGAACTCGCCGCGATCGAGCTTAGAGCGAAGGGTTTCGGACATTCTCGGTTCCATGCAGCTAAGACGAAAGATTGGTCGCGGCACTTAGCTCAAACGCAAAGTGCCGCGCGCGGGTCAGTCGATGGTTGAGCCCACCGCATCAAGGGCTGCCTGGGCGCATTGCATATCCTGGCTGTAATGGCCGCCGCTGATGCCGATCGCGCCGATCACCTCACCATTCTCCTTGATGGGATAACCGCCGCCGAACACGACAAGGCGCGGGGTGTGGGTGATGCCATGCAGGAGCGGCGGATCGTTCTTGATGAAGTCGAACCACACATGGGTCGCCAGACCATAGGCGGCGCTGGTATAGGCCTTGTTCTGCGCGATCTCCACTGTGAGCTTGGGCGCCCCGTCCATCCGGCGAAAGGCCTTGAGCTCGCCGTCGTCATCGGTGATGGCGATGGAGATCTTGAGCTTCAGCTCCTCAGCCTTCGCCGCCGCCGCGGCAATGGCCTTTTCTGCCGTCTTATGATCAATGCTTCTCTTGACGATGCTGGACATCGCTTTCCCCTCTGCTTATTTCAGGCGGCCGGATTTCTTGTAGAATTCGCTTTCCAGCGCGAAGAGCTTGTCGATCTCGGCGCTGATCTGTGCGGGATCCTTGAGATTGCGATCCATGAGCGCGCCGGTCTTGCGGTATTCCGCCTGCAGCTCGGGGTCATCAAGCGCGGCATTGACCCATGCGATCAGGAAAGCTTTGCGGTCCTCGGGAATGCCCTTCGGCACCGTGACATAGCGCCAGGCCTGCCAAATGATCTCGTTGCTGCCGAGCGCCTCGTTGAAGGTTTCCGTATCGGGCAGGGTGGGGGAGCGCTGCGCGCCGGCCACGCCGACCGCCCGCATCTTGCCCGCATCGATATGGCCGCGATATTCCGCGGTGAAGGCACCGCCGATTTCCACATGGCCTCCCAGGGCCGCGGTGATGCCGGGCGCGCCGCCCTGGAACGGCACCTTGGTGAATTTGGCGCCGCTCACCACCTCCACATGCTCGGCCAGGAATTCCGAGGTATTGCCGCCGAGCACGGCGACGCGGACCGTCCCGGGGGAGGCTTTGGCAGCCTCGATAATCTGCTTCAGCGACTTGTCCTTGAACGGACCATCAGTGGCCACGGCCCAGGTCAGCGGATCGTAGTTGATGAAGGCGATCGGCTCGAAATCCTTGTAGGTCCAGCGATTGTTCGCCCGAAACAGGCTGTCGGCCCACATGGTGTTGGCGACCACGCCGAGGGTGTAGCCATCCGGCTTTGCCTGGGTTGCGAGATAGGTGTGGCCGATGACCCCGGCGCCCCCGGTCCGGTTCTGGACGACAACCTTGTTGTCGAAGTGCTTCTCCATGTACTTCGCGAGAAGCCGGGCCGTATAGTCCATGCCGCCACCGGCGGGATAGACGACCACGAGCTCGACGGGCTTGTCGGGGAAGTCCGCCGGCTTAAGCTTCTCGAGCTCGGCTGATGCGCCTTGTGCCTGGTATGTTGCGCAGCCGAACAGTACCGCGAGCGCTGCTGCCAAAAGCCTCTTCATGATGCGTATGCTCCCTTTTTTGTTTTCTTGGCGACGAGAAGAACAAGGAGAACCGCCGCCGCCATTAGCATCGCCGCCGAGATTGGCCGGCTGGCGAAGATCATCGGACCCTCATGCGACATGATCAGAGATTGGCGGAGCGACTGCTCGAGAAGCGGGCCCAGAACGATGGCCAGCACGAGCGGCGAAAGCTCGTAATGGGCCTTCTTCAAAATGTAGCCGAGCACGCCGAAGCCAATCATGACCCAGACATCGAACATGTTGCTGTTGGAGGAATAAGCGCCCACCACGCCCAAGAGCAGAACGATCGGAAACAGGATGGCGTAGGGCACGCGCAGCAGCTGAACCCAGAGGCCGATCAGCGGAAGGTTGAGGATAAGCAGAACGACATTGCCGACGAACATGGCGGCAATCACGCCCCAGAAGAGCTCCGGGTTCTGCGACATCAGCAGAGGTCCGGGCTGGACGCCCTGAATGATGAAAGCGCCAAGGAGCAGCGCTGTGACCGCATTGCTTGGCAGGCCCAGGGATAGAAGGGGGATCATGCTGCCACCCACGGCGGCATTGTTGGCGGATTCTGGACCGGCCACGCCCTCGATCGCACCATTGCCGAACCTGTCGGGGCGATGCGACAGGCGCTTCTCGGCGGCATAGGAGACGAAGGCGGCCGTCACCGGTCCGCCGCCCGGCAGGATGCCGAAAATGAAGCCGATCACGGTGCCACGCAAGATCGGCAGCCAGCTTGCAAGCCAATCCCGGAACGTGGGCCAGAGCTGGTTGAGCTTCGTCTGGATCGCCTGGCCGCGCACCATGTCTTCCATGTTGAGCAGGATCTCGGAGACGCCGAAGAGGCCGATCACCACGGCGGCAAGATCGAAGCCGCTGGTCAGATCCAGCAGGCCAAGCGTGAAGCGCTCCTGACCATCCACGACATCGATGCCGACCACCGCGACGAGCAATCCGAGAGCGATCATCTGCACCGCTCGGGTCAGGGAGCCATGCACCATGAAAATCGTGGCGACCAGGCTCAGAATGATGATCGAGAAATTCTCAGGCGGCCCGAAGCGCAGGGCCGCTTCAATGAGCATCGGCGAGAAAAAGCTGAGGGCAATGAGACTGAGGATGCCAGCGATGAAGGAGCCAAGCGCTGCCATGCCAAGGGCGGGGCCTGCGCGACCCGACAAGGCCATCTTGTGGCCGTCGAGGGTCGTTACGACAGATGCGGCCTCACCAGGAATGTTGATGAGGATGGCGGTGGTCGATCCGCCATACATGGCGCCATAGAAGATCGAGACCAGCATCGCGATGGCGCCGACCGGAGGCAGCTGGAAGGTGATGGGGAGCAGCAGGGAGATGGCGCCCAAAGGGCCGATACCGGGCAAAAGGCCGATCAGTGTGCCAATCAAGCTGCCGAGGAAGCAGAGATAAAGGTTCTCCCAGCCGAGAATGACGCTGAAGCCCTGGGATAGGCCGTCGATCATCTCCATCGGCCTATATCCCCAAGGGCCCGCGAGGCAGGCTCACGTCGAGTAGATAGGCGAACAAGCCATGGATGATCACGCTGGCTGCGACGGCGAGAAGGGCGGTCGCAAGCCAGCTGCGGCGTTCCACCGCCGGCAGCAGGATCAGCATGGTGAAAATGGCCGCCGGCAGGAAGCCGATGCGCGGCATGAGAATGGCCAGAACGCAGAGCGCGAGCAGAACCATGATGATCCGCAACAGCGCCGGCCGAGGTGGGAGAAAGCGCGCAGAAGCGGGCTCCTCTTCGCCGCGGATCAGCATCGCTCCACTGCTGACCATGAGCAATATGCCGATGCAGATGGGGAAGAAGCCGCCGCCCGGACCGGCCGCATCCATCACGGTCAGTTGCGATGCCATCAAAATGACGGCAATGCCCAGGATGAGGCCAGCAATGTTAATGCCGAGCTGCCAGGAGCGCATGACGTCCTCCCGTTAGATTGACCGGCCGGCGGCATGCCCTTCGCGCAGGGCCTGAGGCAGGCGCCGCGGGGCGAAGGCATCGCCGATCACCATCACATCCTTCTTGTCGAACCCGTTGGCCCGTAGACGCGCCGAGAGACCGTCATTGGCCTGCTGCAGGCCGACCCAGAACAGGGCCGCGCAATCGGGTATGAGCTCCTCGCGGCCGGACTGATAGTGGCGCAAGGCAACGCTGCCATTGGATGCGCTGATCGGCGCCATGTTCGCCCGCATCTCGACGCCGCGGCGGTCGAGCTCACGCAGGGTGGCGATGCGGCTCACCATCGGCATTTCCCGGAAGGGCTCGAAGAAGCGCGTTGCAAAGACAACCCGGCGGCCGAGCTGGGCTGCAGCCTCGGCCACTGCTGCCGGCCAGAAATAGCCGTCCTCGTCCATGATGATGATGGTGCCGTCGCGCAGAGCGGCGACATCGATGATGCCATCCGAGGTGAGCACAGGGACGGAGCCATCGCCTGTAAGGGCAGGAGTGTGCGGCATCGCTCCGGTCGCGAGCACAACGCAATCCGGGCTGTGCTCTTCGATGAGCTCATAATCGGCTTCCTGTCCGGTTATGGTCTCCACGCCAGCGGCTTGAACCTGGGGCACGAGGTAATCGAGAACGTGCTGGAGCTCGGAGAAGTGTGGGGCGAGACGCGCTGTCTTGAGGCGGCCACCAAGCTCTGTTGATTTCTCGATCAATGTCACATGGTGGCCGCGAAGGCCGGCAATGCGAGCAGCTTCGAGACCACCCGGGCCGCCGCCTACCACCAGCACCTTCTTTCGGTGCCAGGCTCTCTCCAGCTTGCCCCATTTGTACTCAAGCCCGAGCGTGGGGTTAACGGCGCAGCCGATGGGACCACCCTCGCTGATCCAGCCCCAGCACTGGTTGCAGGCGATGCAACGCCGAATATCCTGCGCTCGTCCGGCTTTTGCAGCCTTGGGCCAATGTGGATCCACGATGAAGGCACGGCAGAAGCCGATCATGTCGGCCTCGCCGGCGGCGAGAATATCCTCTCCTTGTTCCGGGGTCTGAATGCGCGTGCACATCACGACCGGCAGCTCGCCGGCGGCAGGCTTAATTTGCGCCTGGAGTTCCCGATAGGGGACCATCGGGAAATGCCGCTCGGGAAGGTGGATATCAATGGTGTTGAAATTGCCCTGGCTGAGCGAGACATAGCTCACGAGCCCATCGGCCGACAGATGTTCAGCCAGGCGCTTCGTTTCCTCGACGCCCAGTCCACCGGCGGTGAGCTCGTCGACACCCAGCCGGTAGCCCACGATCGGTGCGGAGCCGATGCGTTTTCGGACCGCGGCGATGATGGCCAGAGGAAATCGGATGCGGTTCTCGAAACTGCCGCCATAGAGATCGTCCCGATGGTTGGAGTAAGGGGAGACGAATTGCTGGATCAGGTGTCCCTGTGCGCCATGGATCTCGACACCATCCATGCCGGCCTCGATGCAGTGCATGGCCGAAGTGGCAAACCATTCGATCAGATCTTCGATCTCTTCGGTGGTGAGCGCATGGGGAACACCGCCGCTGCGCGGGCAGGGAATTGCGGAGGGCGCGACCATGAGCGGTGGCACAAAGCGGCCCAGATGCTGGCGGCCACCGTGATTGAGCTGGCCGATGAACAAGGCACCCTCGGCGGTAACAGCCTTGGTGAGCTTGTGCATGCCCGGGATCGAGGCCCGGTCCCACATCAGCATGGCGCCGGCCGGTTCGGCTTCGAAGGGATGAACCCGCAAGCCCTCGGTTACGATCACGCCCGCACCGCCTTGCGCGAGGGTCCGATAGAATTCCAGCATACGGTCGCCGACACGGTTGCGCTCAGCGAGATGGGCGGTGGTGGCGACCCGCATGATGCGGTTGCGCGCCTCTCGCGAACCAAGGCGTATCGGCTCGAATAATTTCGGAAACGGTTGAGCGCTTTGTGTTTGCCCGGGCATTAGGCAGCACGTCCTGGTTTCGCCGGGGCAGGTGCTTATGGCAAAAGCATAAGCGCTCTCGGTGCACGACCGCACCGAGCCTCTTCCGGCGTTTCATCCCACCCTTGTTCTTCCGACAAGGTCATTCACGGCAGTATGCCATCGATCTGAATGTGTGCAAGATGGTAAGTTGTATGCAATATGAGAAATTGTATGTTGATCGGCAGGGCGGCCCCGGAGGGTGCGCGAAATGAATGAGACGGTCGTCACCCGGACTAGCCTGACCACCAACAGGCTGCGCGAATTGCTGCTCGGCGGGAAGTTCCCGCCCGGGAGCCGGTTGCCCGAGGCTGAGCTCGCCAAGCTTCTCGGGGTGTCACGCACCCCCATCAGGGACGCGCTTAACAGCCTGTCCAAGGAAGGGCTGGTCTCCTATCTTCCCAATCGCGGCTATGAAGTGCGCAGCTGCACTTTGGAGGATGTTCTGGGTGCCTATCGCGTGCGCCGCACACTCGAGAGCCTGGCCTGCAGAATCGCCGCCGAGAATGGACTGAGCGTCCATGGCCGGGCGCAGATCATGGATGCGACCGAGCGCACCGAGGCCCTCTTGAACGAGGGCAGCTGGCGCAATGACTCGGCGCGCTGCTGGCGCATGCTGAATGCCCAATTCCACGACACGATCATCGAGGCCACGCAGAACAAGATCCTCCGCCAGGCCATCAACGATACGCTGCATCTGCCGATCCTCGTCTCCGGCGGTGGCACGCGGTGGTTCACCCATAGCGAGCTGGTGCTGCTGTTCGATGATCAATCGGTGCGCAACTCCCATGCCGAGCATGGGGCGATCTTCGAGGCCATTCTGAAGCGCGACGGGGACAAGGCCGCCGCAATTATGGATGCGCATATCACCCGCGCAGGCAAAGTGCTCGAGCAGAACTGGAACAACGGGCTTGGCTTGAAATAGGAGGACGACCTCCGGCCTCACCCTTGCCCAGGTGGTGCTAAGCCGCAAATTGCAAGACGCGCCCGTGGGTGACGCTCCCGCTCCACATCGTTCCCCGCACGAAAGCGGAAAAGGGGAGTGTCCGTATGCTAAATACTGATTTTATTGGGGTTTCTGGTGCTGCTGGCGAGGATTGAACTCGCGGCCTCTCCCTTACCAAGGGAGTGCTCTACCACTGAGCTACAGCAGCAATGCCGAGACGTCCCGGAGGGATTGCTCACCACGTCGCCGGGACGGGCCGGAAACTGCCACAGCCGGCCGCCATGTGCAAGCGAGCAGTTGGATTTCATCCGCGCATTTTTGCCCCAGCAGGCGTTTGGCGGATGCGCGCCGATTTTGGGGCAGCATTCTCTATCTTATGCTAAATAAACTCTAGCAGTACACTAGGACTCCCATGACAAGGAGCAAGGAACCTCATAAGCCGAATGACGAGCGGGCGCGACGTCTGGCAGAGGCGCTGCGCGCTAATCTGCGCAAGCGCAAAACACA
This sequence comes from Rhodoligotrophos sp. CJ14, assembly GCF_038811545.1. GTDB lineage: Bacteria > Pseudomonadota > Alphaproteobacteria > Rhizobiales > Im1 > Rhodoligotrophos > Rhodoligotrophos ferricapiens. The sequence goes on along the minus strand of NZ_CP133319.1, from coordinate 1,232,021 downwards.
GTTGCGCGACAGGCGCCAATCACCGGGCGGGCAGGATGTCCATGAGCAAGTCGCCGAAGAGAGGGCGAGCTCTGATGTCTCCTCCGATCCCTGAAGCGAATCAGACAGACGGGTAATGGCCTCCTATACGGCGACATGTTAACAATTTCGCCGCAAAATTAGGGTGATATATTCCCAGACTTCCAATGGCCGACGTGCCCGAGGGGACAAGTATATGGATAGAATCCGCATCCGAGGAGGCAATCGCCTCAATGGCGAAATTCAAATATCGGGCGCCAAGAATGCCGCCCTGCCTCTGATGATTGCAAGTTTGTTGACGGACGATACGCTCACCCTGCGTAATGTACCCCGTCTTGCGGATGTGACCTTGCTCATGCGCATTCTGGGCAATCACGGGGTCGATATCAGCGTCGATGGAAAACGTCTGGGAACCAGCGGAATCCAGGGCGATACAATGCATCTGACGGCGCGGACGATCGTGGATACGACCGCGCCTTATGAAACCGTGTCACGCATGCGGGCGAGCTTCTGGGTGCTCGGGCCGCTGCTTGCTCGCTGCGGGGAAGCGCGCGTTTCACTGCCGGGCGGCTGTGCGATCGGCACCCGGCCAGTGGACATGCACATCCAGGCCTTTGAGAATCTCGGGGCGAATGTCGAGATCGATCAGGGCTATGTGGTGGCAAAGGCACCCAAGGGGCTCAGGGGTAACAAGATTTCCTTCAGCAAGGTATCGGTAGGTGCAACCCATGCGGCGCTGATGAGCGCGGTGCTCGCGCGCGGGGAAACGGTGATCGAGAATGCGGCCCGCGAGCCGGAAATTTCCGATGTCGCTGAATGCCTGGTAAAGATGGGTGCCCATATCGAAGGGATTGGCAGTTCCACCCTGCATGTGCAGGGCCGCGAGCGGCTGCATAGTGCGACGCATGAGGTGCTGCCCGACCGTATCGAGGCCGGGACCTATGCCATGGCTGTGGCGATGGCGGGGGGTGATGTGCATCTGCTTGGTGCCCGCACGGACCTGGTCGGCAGCGTGATCGATGTGCTCGACCGTGCTGGCGTCTCCACCAGCCCGACCAATCAGGGGCTCAGGATTTCCCGCAACGGCGCCGGGCTCAAGCCCGTCGAGGTTACGACCGAGCCCTATCCGGGCTTTCCCACGGATATGCAGGCACAGCTCATGGCGCTGATGACCCGGGCCGAGGGGACCAGCACCATCACAGAGACGATCTTCGAGAACCGCTTCATGCATGTGCAGGAGCTCGCCCGCCTCGGGGCGGATATCCGGCTCAATGGTGATTCTGCAGCGGTCTATGGGGTGAAGCGTCTGCGCGGGGCGGAGGTCATGGCGACCGATCTGCGCGCCTCGGTTTCGCTGGTCATCGCGGGCCTCGCGGCGGAAGGGGAGACAACGGTGCACCGGGTCTACCATCTCGACCGTGGGTTTGAGCGTTTGGAAAAGAAGCTTGGGGCCTGCGGCGCCGATATCGAGCGCCTTGCCTCCTGAGGCAAAACCCATTGCCTGCGTGCTGGCCGTCGTCATTCGCGACGGCCAGGCTTTGCTGGTGCGGCGGGCCAATCCACCCGATCAGGGAAAATGGGGTTTTCCCGGTGGCAAGATCAATGCCGGGGAACGGGTCCTCGATGCCGCGGTCCGGGAGCTTGCGGAAGAGACGGCTGTCGCTGCAGTTCCGGTCGCGCCCGTGGCCGTGCTCGATGTATTCGAGCGCGCCGATGGGCTTGATCCATGCTCGCCGCTCAAACGGCACTTCATCCTCATCGCCGTCAAATGTGAGTGGCAGGCCGGTGAGCCTGTGGCGGGCGATGACGCCTTGGAGGCAGCCTGGTGGCGAATCGACCAGCTTTCAGAACTGGATATAAGTGTCGATGTGGAGCGGGTGGCGAGGCTTGCTGCGGCACCGGGTGAGGCATAAGCGATCTGGCCGCTCCAACGGAGGAGCGGCCCTGATCATGCCGGCGCTGCTCGCGCCCGCGAAAGCGATCATCAGTTGAGGCGGGTCAGCAGCTCGGACGTTGGGTATCCATCAGCCGGCAGGCCGAGCTTCTGCTGCACGTCCTTCACGGCGGCGCGGGTCTTTGCGCCGATGATGCCATCGATCTTGCCCACATCATAGCCACGGCGCGCCAAGATCTGCTGCAGCTGACGACCCTGGCTCAGGGAGAGGGCGTCAGGTGCATTGCCGCGGCGCAGCGGGGGGGCGCCAGCCAGACGGGTGGCGAAGTAGGCGGCGCTCAGGGAATAGACCAGCGACTCGTTCCATTCCGTATAGATGCGGAAATTGTCATAGGCGAGGAAGGCCGGCCCATTTCGCCCCATAGGAAGAACGAGGGAGGCCTGCACCCCATCTGCCGGCAGGGAGGCATTGCCGGTCGGCTTGATCCCCCATTTCACCCATTGCGACCGTGGATGGCTCACATCGAGATCCGACTGGTGCCAGGGAAGGTTCTCGGGGACGCGCACCTCCTGCAACCATGGCTGGTTGGGCTTCCAGCCGATTGCATCGAGATAGTTGGCGGTTGAGGCGATCACGTCGGGGATGCTGTTGATCAGATCGCGCCTGCCGTCCCCGTCGAAATCCACGGCATATTTGAGGTAGTTGGACGCGAGGAACTGAGTCTGACCCATTTCGCCGGCCCAGGGCCCGCGCATCTGTTCGGGCGTAAGGTCGCCGCGCTCGATAATGCGCAAGGCAGCCAGCAGCTCCTCCCGAAATTTGTCAGGCCGCCGGCAATCATAGGCTAGGGTTGCCAGCGAACGCAGGGTTTGCTTGTTGCCGAGATTGGCGCCGAAATCGGTTTCAAGCCCCCAGAAGGCGACGATCACCGCACCGGGCACCCCATATTGACGTTCGGCTCGATCGAAATAAGCCTTGTATTTGCGCAGAAGCTGGTTGCCTTTCTCGATCCGGTTCTTGGATACCATCCGGTCGGAAAAGGTCAGAAAGCTCTGGGCAAAGACCGCCTGACCCCGGTCAGCCTTGATCACGCTCTCGTCAAGCGTGATGCCGTTCAGGGCGGATGATATCACCGCTGGGCTGATGCCCTGGGCAGCCGCTTCCTGCTTGAATTGCCGCAACCAGCTCTCGAAGCTGCCGGTGTTCTGGCACGCAGCCGAGACCTCTCCGGTGAACAGGGCACATGCCATGACACCGGCCACACACATGGAAATTATCCGCATTTCCGCTTCCGAAACTCCAACGACAGGTGCCCCACTGTGCTGGAAGCTTGGGCGAGGTCAAGTCCGACGCGCGGCAAGAACCAATTATTGATGATGGAGGAGGCGAGAGGGTGGTGAGGCGCGATCGGTATCGAGCTCAGCGAGTTTTGCGAGCTGCCGTTCGATCTCGCTTGGCAGTTTTCCCGCTGGGTTGCCGGTCAGCTCTCCCTGCAACCGTTGACCGATCTTTCGCAGCGCAAGTCGACCAATTTCTGGAGCCTGGCCTTCCATTTTTGGCATCCTTCCATATGCTAGCAGCGAGGCTCAAGCCGCAGCGCACCGTGGCGGCAGCCCACCTCCCGAACACCCTGGAATAAATGTGAGGCTCGGTGGCTGGATGATTCACCCGCCCCGCCATTTGCCCATTCGAAATGGTCAATCAAGTTTATCTACAATTGGTTCTATTTTTGGCAGCAACGTTTAATTCTTCACTAACGACCAGTAAACAAGGCCAAAGTGTTGAGGTTCCCAAGCGTGCGGGAACCTCCCGGCGTGGCCAAGTGTTGTTGTGCTCAAGCGGAGGATATTTCGGGAAAGAACTGATAGAGCCACGTTTCGGTAAGGGCGCCCCCGTCCTTGCCCTTGAGGTAGAGCCGCAGATCCACCGGATCCGGACCCGTAGCCTTGACGTTGAAGAAGGTGCGGAACCGGTCGGGATTATTGGCCAGCGGGTAGGCGTCCACCAGTCCGAGTTCGCCGCGCGATAGGGTTACCACAGGCTCGACTTCTCCGCGCTGGTGCTTCCGCAAGTCACCGCCCATGAAGTCGACCACGAATTTCGTGACGCCAGGTGGACGTGGCTGGCCGGGAATGCCGCCGATTCCTGAGAATGTATCAACCACGCGGCCAAGATTGGTGGGGAAGGGCTCATCGGCCTCCCAGTGGAGGCGATAGGAGAATTCAAAGCTGGTGCCAGGCTCGGCCGGACGCTTCGGCACCCAATAGGCAACGATATTGTCGTGGATCTCGTCATCGGTCGGGATTTCGACAAGCTGCACCTCGCCTTCGCCCCAGGATCCTTTCGGCTCGACCCATACCGAGGGGCGCTTGTCATAGAAAACGCCGTCATCCTGATAGTGATCGAAATTGCGGTCGCGCTGGAGCAGACCGAAGCCTTTGGGATCGCTGTCGATGAAGCTGTTGGTCATGACCCGGCGCGGGTTGTTCAGCGGGCGCCAGATGCGCTCGCCCGTGCCCGTCCATATGGCGAGCCCATCGGAATCATGGATTTCCGGCCGCCACTCTATGGCCTGTCGACGATCGTTCTCGCCATACCAGAACATGCTGGTCAGGGGGGCCACGCCCATGCGCTTGATCGGTTTGCGCGGATAAAGACATGCGTCGATGTCCATCACCACGCCGGTTTGTTTCAGGCAATCCATGCGATAGGCGCCGGCGATGCTGGGGCCGTCCATCAAGGCATAGATGATGACATGATCGTCAGAGCCGCCGCTTTCGAGCCAGAAGCCGGTGAAACGCGGGAATTCCTCAGGGGTTGGCAGGGCCGTATCGATGGCGATGCCGCGGGCAGACAGGCCATATTGATCCAAGGCGCCGGACGAGCGGAAATAAGCTGCGCCGAGAAAGGCGAGCCAGTCGGTCTTCTGGGACGGGGCCATGACGCGGAAGCCGGCAAAGCCGATATCCTCCGGAAGCTGGCGCGCCACATGGTCGGCAGGCATATCGAAATAGGCATTCCGATAGTGGACCTCGCGGGCCATGCCATTTTCCACGACGGCTATGGAGCAGGGTTCCTGGAAATAGCGGCCAAGATGAAACAGCTGAATGGGGGGTGCATCGGTCCGGTCAGCAAACAGGCTAGCATCCCGCCGAAAGACGATCTTCTGAAAGGCGTCGTAGTCGATCTTCTGCAGGATTTCGCCAAATTTCGATTTGGGATCCTGCCAGGGCGCAGCGGCCATCGCGCGCGCCCGCTCTTTCAGGCCTTCGAAAGAGAATGGAACGGCATCGCCAAGCACAGGCCCTCCAGCCGCAAAGGCATGGCCTGGACCCGAAAGGGCCAGCGCGGCCAGGCCGGAGACAAACGCAGTAAGAACATCGCGGCGATTTGCACTCATTTTGAGCTCACCATAGTTTTCCTTGCAGACGCCTTTACGGTTGCCCTGCGGCATTTTCAAGGAAGCCGAGCTGGAGGGCTTTCGCTTTTCCATGAATTGCGAAACGGCTCTAACTTCTTGTTGCGTCGCGTTTTCTTCGTGCGAACTGGTACCAATTCGCTCAAAAGTGCTCTAGCTCAAAAACCGGAAAAACACACGCGAAATAGAAAAGCGGCGCGATCTCCGTTCAATCGCACCGCTTCTCTCACCAGAGTTGCGGCCAGGCTTTGAGAACTGGCCGCGTCATCATTGCGATCTTACTGCTGGGTATTGCCCGGCGTGGTCGTGCCACCTGCCGGTGGGGTGGTCGCCGGCGGCGTGGTTGCCGGCGGTGTGGCCGGCGGTGTCGAAGGCGATCCAGCCGGCGGGGTGCTCGGCTGCGTGCCTCCGGCGGGCGGCGTGCTGGGCTCGCTGCTGGTCGCCGGCGGTTGCGCGGTGTCGGTATCAGTCTCCCTGCCTGAGAACAGTCCAGCTGCCCAGGCAATCAACAGCAGGGCCACCACCACGACAACGATCCAAATTGCTGTGGTTGTGCTGCTGCTTCTACGAGGCTCCGTCGGCGTCATATTGCTGCTCCTCAGTCAGTCACGCGTCCGCTGAAGTTGGTCCAAATTGCTGCTAAGTGCTGCAGTGCCCAAGTGACAGCTAAGATGATAATTGGTTAATAAACCGTTATCATAGCAGGATCTCACCTGCGACAAAGGCGAGAATCAGGAAGACCAAGCAGACGATAAGGAAAACGACGAACAATATTTTCGCGATAGACCCGGCGGCCGTGGCGACTCCGGAGAATCCGAGAGCACCCGCAATAAGGGATACGACAAAAAAGATAAGTGCCCATTTCAGCATCGATAGATCTCTCCGTGCCGCACACTGTAACCTCCCGGCTGCATGTGCAACCAAGTGCATTCCGGTCACAAGCGCTAGGTAAAGCCGAGAGACACAAAATCGTTCCACCAAACCGGCATCTTCTCGTGGCCCCAAGGTGGCGACGCGGTGACGCAGAGGCACAATCCTCGGCGGCGGAGATCTCAGGAAAGGTGCAGCTCAGCTAGGTCCGGAGCCTTCTTCATCTGAACGAGAGCATCAGGACGGATATGCTGGCGCTCAATCTCCTGCTTGAGGTAGCTCTCGGAGATCTGGCCATTCTCGACGCATTCCCTCAGCAGTCCAAAAAACAGGTTCTCCTGGTTTGGGTCGGGGTGGCGCTTATAGCGCCCGGGCAGTGTAATGCCATTGCTCCCAAGGATCTTCGCGAGCCATTCGAGTTTCACGCGATTGGTGAAGTCGATCGGCAGGCCCGTTTTCCAGGGCTGGGTCTTGCGCTTGGTGTTGTGCAAGAGCCGCGTCTTGGCGGTCAGGCGGTCGAAGTCGTTCCATTCGGGCTCGAGCGCGCCTAGGCTCTCACGAGGCTCATAGGCCAGGATGATCCAGTCCTCATAGTCCCGCTCATTGCGGAACAGCGCCTCGAAATTCTCCGCCAAGTTCCAATGACGGAGCTTCGCGCAGTCGAGTAACATCACACTGCTGGCCACATAATCGGAGCGCCCGTTATGGCCGGGGCGGGGGCGGGCAAAAATCGCCTTGCCCTCCATGTCGCGTTCGAGCAACTCGGTGATGTCACCGACCGCGAAAATGTCGGGGTCAATTACTACAGCACGACCCTGGTAGGACATCAGTTCGGGCGGCAGGAACCGCAGGGGCGTGAAGGACTGAAGATCATCATTGACCCAGACCCGCTGGGTGCCGGCACGCAGAAAGCGCTTGCCTTCATATTCCTTGAAAAGCGGATAGTCTTCTTGGGTGATAATCCGCACATCGAACGCATCCGGCTTCTTCGAATTCCGCTTCAGCGAGTGAGCTGCCACGAGGGCGCCGACCATCTGCTTGGCGTTCGTGTGAATGAAGACCGTGTTCTTGACAGCACCCATAGGATCCCCGCTCCCGCTCCCGCGGCTGGGTTCAGCATTACTCTGCATTTGGCATGATCCACATGGATAAATTACGCAAGGGTGAGAATCAAGCCTATTTGCCCTGCGCGACGCCAGGCAGGCCATCGTGGGGCGTAACGATGACCAAATTTAGCCACATCGGTGAGGTCGAGATTGGCGTGGTCCAACAGACGGAAGGGGCGCTCTTGTGAGCAGGTGCTGGCCGCAATTCAACCATAAGGTGTCTATCGTAATAACAGCGCGCAATGCGGGCGACCATATCGAGGCGGCGATTCGTAGTCTGCTTGAGCAGACCTATGAGGATTTCGAGCTTCTCGTGGTGGATGACCACTCAACCGACGACACGGCACAGGTCGTCTGCAGGCTCGCCGCAGAGGACAGCCGCATCGTTTGCTTGTCGAGCCCTGAGCCGGGACGAATCCCAGCACTGAACGCAGCGATCGCGGCCGCGCGAGGATGCTATCTCGCGATCATGGACGCCGATGATCTTGCCGATCCTCACCGACTGGCGATGCAAGTCAGCTATCTCGATCAGCATCCGAATGTGGTCGCGGTGGGCTCGGCCCTGAGCTTTATCGGCCCGACAGAAGTCCTGCCGATCAGCCTTGCTGGCCGGAAGATCAGCGTCAAGCCGGAACGGCCGCGCAGCAGTCTTGGCGGCTGGAAAATGTCTGTGGCCCTCGTGCATGCCACCGTAATGATGCGACTCAGCTCCGTCATCGCAGCTGGCGCTTATCGCCCCGCCCTGATCTATCAAGAGGATAATGATCTGTTCCTCCGTCTCGAGGAGCTAGGCGAGATCCGCAACCTGCCGAATGTTCTGCACCATTACCGGCAACATGCCAACAATACCAGCCGCCGCCATGTGATCGCGCAATGCGCCGCGTCCCGATTGGCGCTTGCTCTCGCGCAGCGCCGGCGGCGTGGCAAACGTGACTTTGCATATATCCATGGCCGCGCCGCTGTCTGGGCCCTGCTCGTCCTTCATAGTCCGGCCACGGCTCTTGGCCTGGTGGTCGAGGTGGCCATCGAAGTGGTCCGTCGGATCCGCAAGCGCCGCAGCGTGCTGGGGATGCTGAGGGACCGTGGCCAGCTCAAAATGCCTCTGCACGGCCAGCGATTAGCCTGACGGAGGCCAGTCGGGCAGCATCCGAGCGTAAATGTCACTGGGGCGGTAAGTTCGCACTACAGCTGCTTGGTGCGGCGTGGATGGCGGCTGACCTTAACTCTCGCAATTATAGAAAATGTCCGGACTGCAACCTGGAGGGTACGTATCCAACATGACCAGCAGTTTTGAGGAAATATCGCTCACAGCGATCAACAGATTTAGAGGTTGGACACCAAAGCGCCAGAGAAGCGTGCCTGCATTTCCCAGCTTTGGCGAGCTGGTGGCGCGACGATCCATCGCCATGCAGCGCGAAGGGGTCATCGTCGCTTTTTACACCACCGGGGGTGTCTATGAGATCGAGAAGGACCGGCTGCTGAAATCTGCTGAATTGCTGGGGCTGAGAGTTGATATTATGGCCGTTCCGTCCCTTGGGTCATGGGTCCGCAACGCCGGCCTCAAGCCGAGCATATTGCTGGACATGCGCAGGAAGCACTGCGGGCAACTGCTCTATCTTGACGTGGATGCCGTTCTTCATCGCAATCCATGGCCCAAGCTCACGTGCTTCAGCGGCGATCTCGCGGCCTATTATGCTCCAACCGGCCGTCTCTTAAGCGGCACATTGCTTGTCAATGACTCGCAGACGGCCGTCAGTCTGCTCGAGAAATGGAAGGCTGCATGCGCGAATGATCCCACGCTATGGGACCAACTGGTGCTGGAAAGGATCATTGCGGAAGACGCGGCAGGCGCGAAGCCGCTTTTCAATATTGAACGTTTGCCCGTTGAATTCTGCTGGATTTTCGACAGGATCGATGACGAGTCGTCACCGGAAATATTCATCGAACATCTCCAGGCCAGCCGTGAGGAAAAGACGAAGGGGCGTCTGTTTGGAAGATTCAGCAAGGCGCTCGCACGGCGAAGAGAGCGGGTCCTGCAAATAGAACAAATCCTGTTCGGCAAAGCTCAATCTGCGAACCAGCCGACCCTCAGAACTGCCGGATTGGAGACGCGGTAGCTTCGCGGGTCCGTGTAGAGCGTTGTCGTCTGTCGACACCCCCGGAATCCTCATCCTGCATCGTAGACGTTTCCGTATCACCGGAATGGCTGTGGGGTTTCAGCAACGCTGGCGCAATAAGGTCACAGCTGTCCCTGGCGGGCTTGCAAGCTTCCGTTATGATCGGTCTAGAAGATCTTCGCGGTGGACCGATGTGGGAGGGGCCGCGTCGGGAGTTGCGCAGGGGAGCCATGAAATCTTCGGTGCTGATAGCGATCGCCGCCGCAATCGGACTTGGCGTTTCAGCGGTGGGTGCAGAAACCCCGGGGAAGGGCGAAGCGCTAAGAACGATCTCGATCGGAACGGGGGGCGTGACGGGCGTCTATTATCCGGTGAGCGGTGCGATCTGTCGGCTGATCAACGAGAGACGGCAGGCGCTCGGGCTTTTCTGCACGGTCCAGACCACCGACGGCTCGGTTGAGAACATCCGGGCCTTGGAACGGGGCGCCATTCAATTTGCGATCGTGCAAGCCGATGTGGCCGAGCAGTCCTATCTCGGAACGGGAGGCTGGCAAGGTTCGGCCGTTGCCAACCTGCGCAAGGTCATGAGCCTCTATGCCGAAACGGTCACGATCATCGCCCATAACAACGCAAATATCCGCACGCTTGCTGATCTCAAAGGCAAGCGGATTGGGATCGGGAATACGGGCTCGGGCTCGCTTGCGACCTGGCGCCAGATCCAGGCGGCGCTCGGCTGGAGCGATGAGGATATCGAGGCGGTTCATCTCACATCGACCGAACAGGGGCAGGCGCTCTGCGACGACACGATCGACGCCTTCATCTGGTTGGCGGGGCATCCCTCGGCGAGTACCGAGGAGACGCTGGCCGGATGTGACGCACATCTGATCGATGTCACCGGGCCCGCCGTCGATGCGATCGTGAAAGCGCATCCTGAATACCGAAAGATGGTGATCCCGGCCGATGTCTATGATGGCCAGGCCAAGGCGATCGAAAGTTTCGGCACGATGGCGGCGCTCGTCACTTCCGAACAGACGGAGCCGGCGGTGGTCGCGGCGGTGACCCAAACGATTATCCATGAACTCGGGCGCTTTGCGGCACTTCATCCCGCCTTGCGCGAGGTGACCACGAAAAGCCTTGCGGAGGCTGGAGAGGCGCCGCCTTGGCATAGCGGAGCGGAACAGGCCTTCGCGCAAGCGGGCTTGCGCTAATTTCGGCCAAAGGCGGCTCAAGGGATTTTCTTGGCCAGCCGAGAAGGGTACCTTCGGTCGCTCTTTAGGACCGCTCGGACCCGGAGTTCAAGACCTATGGCCGATGAACACCAGCTCGCGCCTGAGAACAGAGATCGTGCCCTGTTGATGGAGATGTTTTCGGCAGCGGTGAAAGCTGCCGATCCCGCGGCGGTGCTGGCGAGGCATCTGCCTGAACCGCCGAGCGGACGCACGCTGGTGGTCGGCGCTGGTAAGGCTGCGGCCGCCATGGCGCGCGCATTGGAAGAGCATTGGTCGCGGCCGCTCGAGGGCCTGGTGATCACGCGCTATGGCCATGGAATGCTGACGCGGCATATCGAGGTGGTGGAGGCGGCGCATCCGGTTCCCGATGCAGCGGGACACAGGGCGGCGCAGCGTATTCTGAGCCTCGCCACGAGCCTTGGCGAGAATGACCTCTTGATCTGCCTCATCTCGGGTGGCGGCTCGGCTTTGATGGCTCTGCCGGCTGATGGCATCGAGTTTGCGGATAAGCAGGAGGTCAATCGCGCGCTGCTCGCGTCGGGCGCGACCATCACCGAAATGAATTGCGTGCGCAAGCATCTCTCGGCGATCAAAGGCGGCCGGCTCGCGCAAGCCGCCTGGCCTGCACGCTGTGTCTCTCTGCTGATTTCTGACGTCCCAGCTGATGATCCCTCAACGGTGGCGTCGGGACCGGGACTTGCCGATGCGACCACCCGGGCCGAGGCGCTGGCGGTGCTTGGCAAATACCGTATCGAAGCGCCAGAACCCGTCTTGCAATGGCTGCAAAATCCCGCCTCGGAAACGCCAAAGCCGGGAGATCCACAATTAGAGCGAACGGAAGCCCGGATCATTGCCGCGCCGAGCCTGTCTCTTGCCGCCGCCCGGGCCGTTGCTGAAGCAGCCGGCTATACGGTTGTTGATCTCGGGGACCGGGTGGAAGGAGAGGCGAGGGAGGTGGGCTTTGCCCATGCGGAATTTGCCCGCGAGCTTGCGGCCGGTCGCGTGCCGGTCAAACGTCCCGCAGTCATTCTCTCAGGGGGCGAGACCACCGTCACGCTGGCCAGCGAGAAGGGCCAAGGACATGGACGGGGCGGGCGCAATGCCGAATATGCACTCGCACTCGCTATCGGACTTGCGGGAGTTGAGGGGGTATCGGCGATTGCCTGCGATACAGATGGGATTGATGGCAGCGAAGACAATGCGGGTGCGATCGTCACCCCGGACACGCTGGGGCGCGCAGAAGCGCTCGGGCTCGATGCGCGCGCGATGCTCGATGGGCATGATGCCTATAGCTTTTTCTCAGCCCTCGATGATCTCGTGGTGACGGGACCAACCCATACGAATGTCAATGACTTCCGGGCGGTGCTGATCCCGAAGTAAGGGCGGAGAAGCCGAGGCTCGCCCGAGCCTTCTACCCCTGGTCAGCGATCACCTTCTGACGCTGCTCGCCCATGCCCTCGATGCCGAGGGTCATGACATCGCCGGGCTTGAGAAAGCGGGGGGGCTTCTTGCCCAGGCCAACGCCAGGCGGCGTGCCGGTGGCGATGATGTCACCCGGGAGCAGGGTCATGAAGTTCGAGAGATAGGCGACAATCTCGGCAACTCCGAAGATCATGGTGGCGGTGGTGCCGCTCTGCATGCGCTCGCCATTGAGGTCGAGCCACAGCTTGAGGTTCTGCGGATCAGGCACCTCATCGGCTGTCACAAGCCAAGGGCCGATCGGCCCAAAAGTGTCGCAGGACTTGCCTTTCACCCATTGGCCCTGGCGTTCCATCTGATATTCGCGCTCGGAGATGTCATTGATGACGCAATAGCCAGCGACATAGTCGAGCGCCTGGCCTTCCTTGATGTATTTGGCGGTCTTGCCGATGATCACGCCCAACTCGACCTCCCAGTCGCTCTTTTGGGAGCCGCGTGGGAGGATCACGTCATCATTGGGGCCGTTGATGCAGCTGAGATGTTTGGTGAACAATATGGGCTCGGAGGGCGGCGTTGCGCCCGTTTCCGCCGCGTGGTCGGCGTAGTTAAGACCGATTGCGAGGAATTTCTGTGATCCCGCTATGCAAGGGCCGATGCGTTCCTCCGTCTTGACGATGGGGAGGCCCTCGATGTCCTGCTCGAGAATGCGATCAAGATTTTTGGGGTGAAATGTCTCGGGGGTGATGTCGTCGATGAAATCCACGAGCTGCCGGATGCGCCCCTCCGCATCAATGACGCCAGCACGCTCCTTGCCTTTTTCCCCATAGCGAACGAGTTTCATCAAGCACCTCCCTCAAGATCGTCAGCGGCCGCCGACGAGAATGACATGCAGACGTCGGGGACCATGGGCGCCCAGCTGAAGCGTCTGCTCGATATCGGCCGTCCGCGAGGGGCCGGTGATCATGTTAACAGTGCGCGGCATTACCCCCGGGCCGTTCAAGAAGCGCAGGCGCTGCCAGATATCCTCGTAGGTGGCAACGATCCTGTCGGCCTCCACCACCACAATGTGGTTCTCCGGCAAAAAGTTCAGGGTTACGGGATTGCTGGGGCCGGAGGTGAGGACGAGCGTGCCTGTTTCGGCGACGCCACCGAAGGCGCGCGACAGGGTTGTTTCATCGGTGGGTTCAGCCGGTCCCTCGAGCCTGGTGAGGGATGGCATGCGGTGCCAGGGAAGGCCGCGCAGATAACCATCCTTGCCCATGCGGAAGCGTGGCTCAAGGTTGTGGGAGCGCAGGAAGGCGGCCACCGCATCGGGCACTTCTTCGAGCCGGGCGACATCGACCAGGGACGCATCAACGCTCAGCAGCATGTCCCGAAAAAGCTGCACCCGCTTCTGGTCTGGAAGCTGGGCCCGTTGTGGAAGGAGGTTGCGGCGATGGTTTGCCATTCGCTTGTCCACCGCGGTGCGGCGATCCTGTTCCTCGCCGGACACAGCAAGGGAGCGGCGGATTGCGCCAAGGACGCTCGCGCGGTTGCGGACGGCATCAGCCACGGCGACGCTCCTTCCAGAGCTCCTGGAATGTCTTGCCCTCGGGCGCGGGAAAATCGCGGTATCGCGTCCAGCCAGAGGCAAGGGGAAGGCGCCTCAATCTGCCGCGCTTGCCCGAGAGAAAGCGAAGGGTGCGTGCGGCAAGGGACGCCATGGGGCGGTAGACGCCAGGCCGCTTGGCCGCCCATGCCCACAATCCCAGCCCGGTGCGATAGGTGGCAGGCGTCAAGTGCCGCTCATATTCCCGCTCCCGCCAATGCCGCATCATCTTCGGCAGCGGAATGCGCATGGGGCAGACCTCCTCGCAGCGGCCGCAGAAGGTCGAGGCATTGGGCAGAGGGGCGGCCTCGTCCACGCCCACCAGCGAAGGGGTCAGAACAGCGCCCATGGGACCGGAATAGACCCAGCCATAGGCATGGCCGCCGACCGCCTGATAGACCGGGCAATGGTTCAGGCAGGCGCCGCAGCGGATGCAGCGCAGCATGTCCTGAAACTCGGTGCCGAGCAGGGCCGAACGCCCGTTGTCGAGCAGCACCACGTGGTATTCCTCGGGGCCGTCGGGGTCCTCGGGTCGGCGAGGACCGGTCGAGAAGGTGGTGTAGGATGAGAATTCCTGGCCGGTGGCCGAGCGGGCGAGTACACGCAGGATCGTGGACACATCCTCCAGGGTCGGCACCAGTTTCTCGATGGAGGTGACGACGATATGGACCTTGGGCAGCGATTGGGTGAGATCGCCATTGCCCTCATTGGTCACGATGATTGACGAGCCAGTCTCGGCAACGAGGAAATTGGCACCGGTGATGCCGATATCCGCGTCCAGATATTTCTGCCGCAACATGGTACGCGCTTCGGCCACCAGCTCCGGTGCCTCGCTGATCACCCTGTCGGGCGGCAGCTCGCCATGGGCACGACGGAAATCCGCCTCGACCTGATCACGGGTCAAGTGAATGGCGGGGGCGATGATGTGGCTCGGGCTCTCGCCGCGCAGCTGGATAATGTATTCGCCGAGATCGGTCTCAACCGGCTTGATGCCCTCGGCCTGAAGCGCATCGTTCAGGCCGATCTCCTCGGAGACCATGGATTTGCCTTTGGTCACCAGCTTGGCGCCACGCGCCTTGCAGAGATCAACGATGATACGGCGTGCGTCCGCGGCGGTGGGCGCCCAGTGCACGTGCCCGCCGGTCTCATGAACCTTGCGCTCATAGGCTTCGAGGTAGAGGTCGAGATGGGCAAGGGTATGCTTCTTGATCTCGACCGCCTCGTCGCGAAGCGCGTCGAATTCCGGCAGCCGGTCACGGGCGCGGGCGCGCTTCTCGACGAAGCCGGTTGGAACGTGGCGCAGTGCCTGCTGCAGCTTCTCGTCGTGAAGGGCGCGAGCGGCATTCTGCTTAAAGGCGTGCGATTGGGGCTGCATGCTACTGCTTCTGCTCACTGCCGGGCCGATCCGATCCGCCGATGGGAGGGGCCGTCAATTCCCCGGCGAGAACCTCGGCCACGTGGCGGACCGCGACGGACGAGCCCCGACGCTTGAGCTTGCCGGCCATGTTCATGAGGCAGCCGAGGTCACCGGCGAGAAGCAGGTCGGCCTTGGTCGCCTCGATATTGGCAGCCTTCTTTTCCACCATATCATTCGAAATGTCAGGATATTTGACACAGAACGTGCCACCGAAGCCGCAGCAGACCTCAGCGTCACGCAGCTCGACCAGCTTTAGTCCCTCCACCGTCTGAAGGAGACGGCGCGGCTGGTGTTTGATGCCCAGTTCCCGAAGGCCGGAGCAGGAGTCGTGATAGGTGACAGTGCCGTCAAAATGTTCCGGAACGGATTCAAGGCCCATCACATGGGTGAGAAACGAGACCAGTTCCCAGGTCTTGGTGGCCAGCGCCTCCGCCTCATCGCGCTCAGGGGTACCGGGGTCGAACAGGGAGGGATAATGCTTGTGGATCATGCCGGCGCATGACCCGGAGGGGGCGACCACATAATCGTAAGGTGCGAAGATCTCGACCACCTGCCGGGCAATGGCACGCGTGTCCTCACGATCACCGGAATTGAAGGCGGGCTGGCCACAGCAGGTCTGTGCCGAAGGAACCTCCACCTCGCATCCCGCTGATTCGAGCAGCTTCACCGCTGCAAAGCCGACCGACGGCCTGAACAGATCAACAAGACAGGTCACGAAAAGACCGATGCGGGGCGGATTTTCTATCATCAAAACTCCTGGGTACTCCTGATCGGTCGCAGACTATATCGTTGGGTCGACGACTGCGCCAATGTATAAGGATGCCAAGAGGGAGCAAGGCGCATGACCATCGGAACTGTACAGGCGATCTGGCGCTATCCCGTAAGCTCGCTGGGCGGCGAGATGATGGATGCTGCCGAACTCGACGCGACGGGGATCATCGGCGACCGGCTCTGGGGCGTGGTCGATGCAACATCCGGCGCGATCGCCAAGCCGGAGGGTGAAAAGCGGTGGCGGGTCACGCCAGAGGTCCTGGCCAGGACGACGGAAGAGGATTTCGAGCTTCAGATTCCCGGCGGTGATTGGATCAGCGGCCGGTCGGAGGCGGCGCGCGAGGCGCTCTCGGCGCATTTCGGCTTTCCGGTGACCGTCAAGCGGCACGGGCCTGAATTCGATTCGCCCGACACGGTCGCGCCGCGTTACCGGCGCGCGCCCATCCATCTGGTCACCAGCGCCTCGCTCAAAAAGCTCAAATCGGTCATCCCCGACAGCATGATCGATGCGCGCCGGTTCCGGCCGAATCTGGTCATCCAATTGCCAGAGGAAGCGGTCGGCTTCGAAGAGGGCCGGTGGATCCGCAAGGAGATCCGCGTCGGATCGGTGAAGCTCTATGTGAACGAGCCGTGCGACCGCTGCGCGTTCACCATGCTCGGCCAGCGGGATGTGCCGTTCGACAAGGCCATCCTGCCGGCCGTTTCCGCCGTGAACGGAAAAAGCTTCGGCGTCTATTGCGCGGTCACCCAAGGCGGCCGTATCACGGCTGGAGATCCGGTGGAGGTCATTTAAGCTAAGCGTATGGTGCACCTTAACCATATGGGGGCGCAGCGGCGTGTCACAACGCGCGAGGCCGTAGCATGAGCGGTATTGCCATGCCTGCTCCGAATGGCGATGTGCTTGCCCGGCGCGCCGAGATCGTGCGCCGCCTCAGGGCCATTGTGCCCGGTGAGGGCGTGGTTGACGCTCGTGACGAGCTGCGCGTGTTCGAAAGCGACGGGCTCACCGCCTATCGGCAATTGCCGCTGGTTGCGGTGCTGCCCAGTACGACGGCTCAGGTGGCGGCCGTTCTGCGCTATTGCCATGAGGAGGGCATAAGAGTGGTGCCGCGCGGCGCCGGAACCTCGCTTTCCGGCGGAGCGCTGCCACTTCAGGATGCCGTGCTGCTGGTCATGGCGAAGTTCAACCGTATCAAGCAGATCGATATCGCCAATCGCTGCGTGGTGACGGAACCAGGCGTCACCAATCTTGCGATCAGCGAGGCTGCCAAACCGCACGGGTTCTATTATGCTCCGGATCCCTCGAGCCAGATCGCCTGCACGATCGGCGGCAATGTGGCGGAGAATTCCGGCGGCGTGCATTGCCTGAAATATGGGCTTACCACCAACAACGTGCTCGGCGTCGAGCTCGTGCTCATCACTGGCGAGGTGGTGCGCATCGGCGGCAAGCACCTGGATTCCGGCGGGCTCGACCTGCTCGGGGTCGTTGTGGGCTCGGAAGGCCTGCTCGGTGTCGTAACGGAAGTCACGGTGCGCATATTGCCGGTGCCGGAGACGGCGCGCGCGGTCCTGGTTGGTTTCCCCAGCAGCGAGCAGGCCGGGCAGTGCGTTGCCGATATCATCGCGCGTGGCATCATTCCGGCGGGGATCGAGATGATGGACCGGCCGGCGATCCATGCGGCCGAGGCGTTTGTTCATGCGGGTTATCCGCTCGATGTCGAGGCGCTGCTGATCATCGAGCTGGATGGGCCGGAGGCAGAGGTTGCCCATCTCATCGAGGTCGTGCGCGAGATCGCGGATGGCAATGGCGCCACCACCATGCGGGCAAGCACCTCGGAAGCCGAGCGGCTCGCATTCTGGGCGGGCCGCAAGGCGGCATTCCCGGCGGTGGGGCGGATCTCGCCGGATTACTATTGCATGGACGGCACCATTCCTCGGCACCGGCTGCCTGAGGTGCTGCAGCGGATGAGCGCGCTGTCACAGCAGTACGGGCTGCGGGTCGCAAACGTGTTCCATGCAGGCGATGGCAATCTGCATCCGCTCATCCTCTATGACGCCAACATCCCCGACGAGCTGGAGCGGGCGGAGGCGTTTGGCGCCGATATTCTGCGGCTGTGCGTTGAGGTTGGTGGCGTGCTCACCGGCGAGCACGGGGTTGGCGTTGAAAAGCGCGATCTGATGCCGGAAATGTTCGACGAGGGCGATCTCGATCAACAGCAGCGGCTCAAATGCGCGTTCGATCCGCAAGGACTGCTCAATCCCGGCAAGGTGTTTCCCGTACTGCATGCCTGCGCGGAATTGAGCCGCATGCATGTGCATCAGGGCCGTCTGCCTTTTCCCGATATTCCACGGTTCTGAGCGGATATGCCGTCGACGCTCAAACCGGGAAATCTGGCCGAACTCCAGGATGTCATGGCCTGGGCCGCGTCTGCGCGGGCGCCGCTCGAGATCATCGGTTCAGGCTCCAAGCGCCGGATCGGCCGGCCGGTCGATGCCGCCTGGCTGCTGGATGTCAGCGGGCTTTCGGGGGTGCGCCTCTATGAGCCCGAAGAACTGATCATTCAGACCGGCGCGGGCACACCGCTCCCGGAGCTCAAGGCGTTGCTTGAGAGCCATGGCCAGTGCCTTGCCTTCGATCCGCCCGATCTGACCCGCCTGCTCGGGGCAGAGGATTCAGGCCGCAATGTTCAGCCGGCCACGGTCGGCGGCATGGTCGCGAGCAATTTTGCGGGACCAGCGCGCCTCAAGATGGGGGCCGTGCGCGATCATGTGCTGGGTTTCAAGGCGGTCAGCGGGCGCGGCGAGAGCTTCAAGGGCGGCGGGCGCGTCGTCAAGAATGTCACGGGCTATGACCTGCCGAAGCTCATGGCCGGTTCCTGGGGCACGCTTGCCGTGCTTGGCGAGGTGACGCTGAAGGTGCTGCCACGACCGGAGACGGAAGCAAGCCTCGTGCTTTTAGGGCTTGCGGATGAGGAGGCGGTCACGCGGCTTGCGCGCGGTCTCGGCAGTGCCTGTGAAGTGGCTGCGGCGGCGCATGTACCGAAAGACTTGTCGCATGCCTTTCCGGTTGCGATGCGGGCCGGGCAGAGCGAGCCGCTGACGGTTCTGCGGCTCGATGGCTTCCGCCCTTCGGTCGAATATCGGCTGCGCAAGCTGCGGGAGCTGGTGGCGGAAGAGGCTCGCGCTCTGGTGCTCGGCGAAGAGGATTCTGCTGATCTCTGGCGGGAGATCCGCGACTGTACCTTGCTCGCCGGTACAGAGGATCGGGCAGTCTGGCGCATTTCGGTCGCGCCAAGCGATGGAGCGCGTGTGCTCGGCCAGTTGCGGCTATCGGCCGGCGCGCGCGGCTTTTATGATTGGGGCGGCGGGCTTATCTGGTGCGATGTGCCGGCTGCGCCGGATGCGCAAGCGGCCAAGGTTCGCGCAGCCGTTGCAAATAGGGGACATGCCACGCTCATCCGGGCGCCGCGCGCGGTGCGGGCGTTGGTCGATGTGTTCGATCCTCAGTCGCCCGGCATCGCGGCGCTCAGTGCACGAATAAAGGCCGGGTTCGATCCGTATGGCATTCTCAATCCCGGCCGGATGTATAAGATCTAGCGATGCAGACGAATTTCACGGAGGCACAACGCGCTGACCCGAAGATCGCCGAAGCGGAGGCGATCCTGCGGGCTTGCGTGCATTGCGGGTTCTGCACCGCCACGTGCCCGACCTATGTGCTGCTCGGGGATGAGCTCGACAGTCCCCGCGGCCGCATCTACCTCATCAAGCAGATGCTGGAAGAGGAGAAGCCCGCAACCGCTGACGTTGCCAAGCATATCGACCGGTGCCTCTCCTGTCTTGCCTGCACGACCACCTGCCCGTCGGGGGTCGACTATATGCATTTGATCGACCAGGCGCGGGTGCATGTGGAGGAGACCTATCGCAGGCCGGCTCTCGACCGGTTCTTCCGCGCGCTTGTCGCCCAGGTGTTGCCCGAGCCCAAGCGGATGCAGCAGGCGCTCTCTCTGGCCCGCTTTGGCAAGCCGTTCGCCCCGCTGCTTGATCTGGTGAAGCCGCTGCGGCCCGCCGCCGCGATGCTGAGGCTTGCCCCAAACCGGCTTCCACGCACTGTGACGCACCCGGAAGCCCGTCCACTCACGAGCCGCCGCGGCCGGGTGGCTGTGCTCACCGGCTGTGCGCAGAGCGTGCTCGCCCCGTCGATCAATGAGGCGACCTTCCGGCTGCTTCAGCGCATGGGTTTCGAGCCGGTGGTGCCGAAGGGGCAGGGGTGTTGCGGCGCGCTCACGCATCACATGGGGCGGGAGGATGACGCGCTTTCCCGCGCGAGACGCAATATCGACAGCTATATGAGCGAGATCGATGGCGAACGGCTTGATGCCATCATCATCAATGCGTCGGGCTGTGGCACGACCGTGAAGGATTACGGCCATATGTTCGCGCGTGATCCGCTCTATGCGGAGCAGGCGCAGACGGTCTCGTCCCTCACCAAGGACATCACGGAGTTCGTGGCAGAGCATGGCCTGCCCGAGGGTGAGACCCCGCTCAAGGTGCGGGTCGCCTATCACGCCGCCTGTTCCATGCAGCATGGGCAGAAGATCAGAACGGAGCCGACGAGGCTGCTGCTCAAGGCGGGGTTCGAGGTGGTCGAGCCGGCAGAAGGCCATCTCTGCTGTGGTTCCGCCGGCACCTACAACATCCTCCAGCCCGAGCTTGCCGGAAAGTTGCGCGACCGGAAGCTTGCGCATCTTGCTCAGATCCGCCCCGATGTGATCGCCACCGGAAATATCGGCTGCATGACTCAGCTTGCCTCGGGCACGGACGTTCCCCTCGTGCACACGGTCGAGTTGCTCGACTGGGCAACAGGCGGACCACGGCCAGCGGCCATGGTCCGGTAGTCTTCTTGCCGCTGTCGTCTTGATCCGATAGAACCCGCGGGCAAGGCATAGGCTCGGAAGCAGGCATTTTTTACGATGGCAGACGCGGACAAGGCACCGGTGCTCAAGGCACCCGTGCCTAAGGCACACAGACCCAAGGCCAGGGTCGCGAAAGGATTTCGCGATGTGGAGGCGCAGGAGATCCGCGCGCTCAAGCGCATGCTCGCGACCATCGAGCAGGTCTATGAGCTTTACGGATTCGATCCCGTGGAGACGCCGACCATCGAATATACGGATGCGTTGGGCAAGTTCCTGCCGGATCAGGACCGGCCCAACGAGGGCGTGTTCTCCTTCCAGGACGATGACGAGCAGTGGCTGTCGCTGCGCTACGACCTGACCGCGCCGCTCGCCCGTTATGTTGCCGAGAATTACGACCGGCTGCCCAAGCCCTATCGCAGCTATCGCGCGGGTTGGGTCTATCGCAACGAGAAGCCGGGGCCGGGCCGCTTCCGCCAGTTCATGCAGTTCGACGCAGACACGGTGGGCACGGACAATCCCGCGGCGGATGCGGAAATCTGCATGCTCGCGGCTGACACGCTGGAGAAGCTGGGGGTCCCGCGCGGCTCCTATGTGATCCGGGTGAATAACCGCAAGGTGCTCGATGGCGTCATGGAAGCGATCGGGCTCGGTGGTGAGGACAATGGCGGCCGCAGGCTCACCGTGCTGCGGGCGATCGACAAGCTCGACAAGATCGGCATCGATGGCGTGCGCGAGCTGCTTGGCAAAGGCCGGATGGACCCGAGCGGTGATTTCACGCCGGGCGCGGGGCTTGATGCTGCGGGCGCCACGGCGGTGCTCGATTTCGTCAATGCTGCTGCCGGTCAAACGAATGCCGAGACGGTCGAAGGTCTGCGCAGGGCGCTTGCGGAGAATGCGCCCATTGGGGAAGGGCTTGCCGAGCTTGCATCGATTGCCGCGCATGTCGATGAGGCCGGGTATAGCGACCGGGTGCGGATCGATCCGTCGGTGGTGCGGGGGCTTGAGTATTATACGGGCTTCGTGGTCGAGGCAGAGCTCACCTTCGACATGCGCAATGAGGAAGGCGAGATCGTCCGCTTCGGCTCGGTGGGCGGCGGCGGCCGCTATGACGGGCTGGTCGAGCGTTTCCGCGGCGAGAAGGTGCCCGCCACCGGCTTTTCCATCGGCGTTTCCCGGCTCTATGCCGCGCTCAGGAACCTCGGCAAGATTGAGGACGACACGATCGCTGCCCCGGTGGTGGTGCTGGTGATGGACAAGCAGCGGCTGGGCGATTACCAGGCCATGGTGCGCGAGCTGCGCGATGCAGGCATTCGCGCGGAAATGTATCTCGGCACCTCGGGCATGAAGGCGCAGATGAAATATGCCGATCGGCGGGGTGCCGCCTGCGCCATCATTCAGGGGAGCGATGAGCTTGCCGCCGGCGAAGTTCAGATAAAGGATTTGATTGCAGGCGCAGAGGCCTCACGCGCCATCGAAAATCGGGATGAGTGGCGCGATGCGCGGCCTGCCCAGATGACGGTGAGGCGCGGTGACCTCGTTCAGGCGGTCCGCGATGTTCTGAAACGGTATAGACCGTGAGCACCAGCGCCATTCCCGGCAAATCGCCTCGCGAAAGGGCGAGGCTCGACGCGCAGAATGCGCCGATGCTCGCGCTGCTGGTGGAGGCTGGCTTTGCGCATGTGGAGCCGGATATTCTGCAGCCGGCCGATCTCTTCCTCGATCGGTCGGGTGAAGATATCCGCACGCGTACCTTCGTGTTCACCGATCCTGGCGGGCGCGAGCTCTGCTTGCGGCCCGATCTCACCGTGCCCACCTGCCGCTATCATCTGGAGGTGGCGGGTGATGTAGCGGCGGAAGCGCGCTATTGCTATTGCGGCCCGGTATTCCGGCACCAGCCGATGGGGGCCGATGCCATGCATCCGCGCGAATTCGTGCAGGTCGGCATGGAGTGGTTCGGGGATAAGGACGCGCCCGCCGCGGAAGCGGAGGTGTTCGCCCTCACCATCAGGGCAGTCGAGGCTGCGGGCCTCAGCCGATATCGGGTGAAGCTCGGTGATCTCGGCCTTTTCACCGCGCTGCTCGACAGTATCGAGATGCCGCCGCGCTGGCGGCAGAGGCTCAATCACCAGTTCTGGCGGCCACGGGCTTTCCGCGATCTTCTGGACATGCTGGCGGGGCGCAGGCCGCGAGCCCGATCGGAAACCGAGGATTTGCTATCGCGGCTTGGCAATGCGAGCGAAGAGCGTGCGGTGGCGCTGGTCGAAGAGGTTCTGGAGCTGGAGGGCATTCCCCTGGTGGGCGGGCGCTCTATCGCTGAGATTGCGCGGCGGCTGCATGAGCGTGCGCGGGACCGGGAGGAGAGGCCCTTATCCGCCGAGGCTGTCCAGCTGATCGAAGCCTATCTCGAAATCTCCGCACCACCCGAACAGGCGGCGGTCGCCATGCGGACGCTCGCCGCACAGGCCGGTGCCCGGTTCGGCGAGGCTCTGGATCGGTTCGAGCGGCGCTTTGCGGAGGCGCGCGAGAAGGGGCTCGACATCCAAAATCACCGCTTCTCCGGGGTGTTCGGCCGCAGCCTCGAATATTATTCCGGCTTCGTCTTCCAACTCGAGGTCGAAAGCAAGACCGGCTGGGTGCCGTTGGCAGGCGGTGGGCGTTATGACGGTCTGCTCTCGGCCATCGGCAGCCCCAAGCCGGTGCCGGCGGTCGGCTGTGCCATCCATACGGAGCGCTTGCGGCATGCACTGGAGGCACAGCCATGACGCGTCCGTTGACCATTGCGCTGCCCTCCAAGGGCCGGCTCATGGAGCAGGCAGGGGAGATGTTCGAGGCGGCTGGCTTCCGGCTCGACAGAACCGGGGCAGGGCGCGGCTATCAGGGCAAGCTCAATGGCCTTCCGGATGCGGAGGATCTCGAGGTCGCCTATCTCTCGGCAACGGAAATCGCGCATCTGCTGCGCGAGGGCAAGATCGACCTCGGCATCACCGGCGAGGATCTGCTGCAGGAACATATTCCCAATCTTGCTGATGTGATCGCGATCCCAAAACGCCTCGGCTTCGGGCGAGCGGATGTGATCGTGGCGGTTCCGGAATGCTGGCTGGACGTGGCGACGATGAGCGATCTCGACGAAGTGGCGCTCGCGTACCATGCGCGCCATGGGCGACGGCTGCGGGTCGCGACGAAATATGTGAACCTCACCCGCCGGTTCTTCGCCGAGCAGGGGGTGCGCGGCTATCGGATCGTCGAAAGCCTCGGGGCAACGGAAGGTGCACCCGCGGCGGGCACGGCAGAGGTGATCGTGGACATCACCTCAACAGGGGCAACACTCGAGGCCAATCACCTCAAAATTCTGGATGATGGGGTGATCCTCAAGTCGGAGGCGGTCATCGGGGTGTATCTTTCCGCGATGAGAGATGCACGGCTCCAGGCCATCCTCGCCAAGCTCGCATAAACGTCCACCGGCGTGCTCGCTGGAGGGATCACGAGATAGTGCACCGGCGGGCGCGCCGGAACCCATGGCGTGCACTCTGAATTCAGTGGTGTAATGCCCGGATCCTGGGAGACTTGTCATGATCACTTTCCGTCACGCCAGTCTTGCCTTGGTTCTTGCCTGGGCACCCGCCGGCATTGCGCAGGCGCATCACGGCTGGAACAGCTATGATGCCGATACGGTGCTGCGCTTCGAGGCACCGATCCTCGATATGAGCTATCAAAGCCCGCATGGCATGCTCGTGATGGAGTATCAGGGCAAACGGTGGAATGTGGTGCTGGCGCCGCCCTCGCGCATGCAGGCCCGCGGATTGCCTCGGGAGGATCTCGCGGTGGGCAAGAGCGTGATCGTCGAGGGCTATCCCAGCCGGCGTCATGAGGGCGAACTCAGGGCCGAGCGTGTCACGGTCGATGGCAAGACCGTCGAGCTGCGTTAGGTATGGAGGAGCATCACGGGCCGCCGGAATGGGCGGTCACGCTGGAAGCCTCCGGCTTTGCCCATGCCTTGAGGGACTCGATCTGGCTCTATCCTGCGGCCAATCTCGGCCATATTCTGGGCCTTGTGCTGCTTGCGGGCACGATCATCGTGCTCGATCTCAGGATCCTGGGACTAGGGCGCGCGATCGACGCGGCGGCGCTGTCGCGCTTCGTCACGCCGCTCGCGGCGGCTGGGTTCGTCATCCAACTCATCTCCGGCGGGCTCATGTTCACCGCGGATGCGCGCGCGATCGCCGGCAATTACGTGTTCTGGATCAAGATGGGACTTCTGGCGCTGGTTCTTGCCAATGCAATCCTGTTCCGCTGGCTCTGGAACCCTCAGCTCGGGCAATGGGATAGGACGGCTTCCCCGGTTGGCCGAGCCCAGGCGGCCATTTCCATCGCGCTATGGCTGGGCGTTGCGCTCGCGGGCCGGCTCATCGCCTATTTCTAGATCGTGCTCCCCTCCCCAAAATGAAAGGCCGCCCGGATCGCTCCGGACGGCCGCCCTCTCTCAGAGATGTGCGCGGCGTGATCAGAAGTCCATGCCGCCCATGCCGCCCATGCCACCGGGCATGCCGGCCGGAGCCGCGGGCTCCTTCGGACGATCGGCAACCATGGCCTCGGTGGTGATCAGCAGGCCGGCGATGGAAGCCGCATCCTGCAGAGCCACACGGACGACCTTGGTCGGATCGATGATGCCGCGCTCGACGAGGTCGACATATTCCTCGTTCTGGGCGTCAAAGCCGTAATTGCCGTCCTTCTCGAGGACCTTGCCCACGACGATCGAGCCTTCGGCGCCAGCATTGTCGGCGATCTGACGGATCGGAGACTCAAGGGCTTTGGCGACGATGTTGATGCCGGCCTGGATATCCGCGTTGTCGTTCTTCAGCGCGGCAACAGCCTGTTTGGCGCGCAGCAGTGCAACACCACCGCCGGGCACGATGCCTTCCTCAACGGCCGCGCGGGTCGCGTTGAGGGCGTCATCGACACGGTCCTTCTTCTCCTTCACCTCGACCTCGGTCGCACCGCCGACACGGATCACGGCAACGCCACCGGAGAGCTTCGCCAGACGCTCCTGGAGCTTCTCACGATCGTAATCGGAGGTGGTCTCCTCGATCTGCTGACGGATCTGGGTGCAACGGGCCTCGATCGCGGAGCGCTCACCAGCGCCATCGACAATGGTGGTCTCGTCCTTGCCGATGCTCACACGCTTGGCGCGGCCGAGCATGTCGATGGTGACGTTCTCGAGCTTGATGCCGAGGTCTTCAGAGATGACCTGGCCGGCGGTGAGAACGGCCATGTCCTCCAGCATCGCCTTGCGGCGGTCGCCGAAGCCCGGGGCCTTCACAGCCGCGACCTTCAGGCCGCCGCGGAGCTTGTTGACGACCAGGGTCGCCAGAGCCTCGCCCTCGACATCCTCGGCGATGATGAGCAGCGGCTTACCCGTCTGCACGACCGCCTCGAGGACCGGCAGCATAGCCTGCAGGTTCGAGAGCTTCTTCTCGTGGATGAGGATGTAGGGGTCGTCGAGGACCGCCAGCATCTTCTCGGCATTGGTGACGAAATAGGGCGAGAGATAGCCGCGGTCGAACTGCATGCCTTCGACGACATCGAGTTCGGTATTGGCGGTCTTCGCCTCTTCGACGGTGATCACACCATCATTGCCGACCTTCTGCATGGCCTCGGCAATCATGTTGCCGATGTCCTTGTCGCCATTTGCAGAAATGGTGCCGACCTGGCTGATCTCGTTGGAGGAGGAAACCTTACGCGAACGCTTCTTCAGATCCTCGACCGCAGCCGTCACGGCGAGATCGATACCGCGCTTCAGGTCCATCGGGTTCATGCCCGCGGTCACGGCCTTGGCGCCTTCGCGGACGATCGACTGGGCGAGGACGGTCGCGGTCGTGGTGCCGTCGCCTGCGAGATCGTTGGTCTTGGAGGCAACCTCGCGCACCATCTGCGCGCCCATGTTCTCGAACTTGTCCTCAAGCTCGATTTCCTTGGCGACCGAGACACCGTCCTTGGTGATGCGCGGCGCGCCGAAGGACTTGTCGATCACGACGTTGCGGCCCTTGGGACCGAGGGTAACCTTGACCGCATCGGCCAGAATGTTGACGCCGCGGATCATCCGCTCGCGGGCGTCACCGGAAAAACGTACGTCTTTCGCTGCCATGTGAACCTCTTTTAAATATTTGCGGGGTGCAGGTGCACAGCCCAATCATCATCGGTCGCGAGGGATCAGCCCTCGATCACGCCCATGATGTCGCTTTCCTTCATGATCAGCAGTTCTTCGCCGTTGATCTTGACCTCGGTGCCGGACCACTTGCCGAACAGCACCTTGTCGCCCTTCTTCACGTCGAGCGGATTAACCTTTCCGTCTTCCCCGCGGGCGCCGGGACCAACCGCGATCACTTCGCCCTGCTGCGGCTTCTCCTGAGCGGTGTCGGGGATGATGATGCCGCCGGCAGTCTTGGCGACCTCCTCGATGCGGCGCACGACAACGCGATCGTGCAATGGGCGGAAAGACATAGTCTCGAACTCCCTAATGGTGATCGGCCCTCGCGGGGCTCGCGGAATTCATGGAACGAGGTTCAGACCTCGATAGAGCTAGATCCCAGCAGCATGCGCCTAAACGGGATCCGTTTAGCACTCTAAAGGAGAGAGTGCTAACGTGCAGCTAGATAGGAGAAGGGGACTGCGAAAGTCAAGAGGAAGCTGGAGAGAAGGCGATGGCAGCGTCCAACGCCTCGATGCAGGGCTAGCGCTGAGCGCGCTAGCCCGAGACTATCGAACCATCTCGGCTTATCAAGCCATGGTCGTGGTTGCAATGTCCGTGGTGGGCGTGACCTCTGGATATTTATGAAGTTCCTCCCGCATCAACGGATCAGCGATGCCATCAATGTGCAAAACGTCACGTTGCGCGTGCTCGTTGATCTTGGTTTCCGCAAGCTTAACGGCGCGGACCATTGCTGGGCCGTATTTCCCATCCACATCGAGGGTCTTATCCATATAGGAGCCCATCTTCTCATTGAGCTCGGTCTGCAAAGCTGAGATATGGGGACCCTTCTGTCCGGGACCCCAGAGGTCCTTGCCGGAGATTTCCTGGACCTCTGCAGTCTGACGGTCCAAGTCACCCAGTTGCTCGGCTGCCTTGATGAAATACGCCTTGCGGTTATCGAAGCCGTTCACGCCACCATTGATTTTCTGAGTAATTCCGACGATCGCGTTCTTATCGGCAAGCTCATTAAGGTTATTATCCTTCCAGTATTGGGCGGCGATCTTCATGGCGATCTCAGGTTCTTCAGCCTTTTCCGGGTGGTTCACCAGGTCGACGCCAAGTTTTTCGCCATATTCGGTATAGTTCTTTCGGCCGGTCAGCATGATGAAGCCGCGGCCCTTGAATCTCATGCCATCACCCTCTTCGGTATTGCCAAGGGACATCCGACCCTCATAAGCCGCGCCTGATGCATATTCTTCCGTGGCGCGAAACCCGTCTGATTCATGGGCCAATTGGGCAATGAAATGCGCGGTTCTGACCGGAGTGGTGAGACCGTATTCTTCGCCATGCTGATCGAGGAACTTCACCACGGCATTGAGCGCGTCCTCCTTGCCACGGGGCGCGATCGTCTTCATCTGCTCGAATGTGATAGATGCCATTGGGCAACTCCATTGATGGCGTTGGTCACGCTCTTGAGTTGCCTGGAAACTGCGACGGCAGGGGGGCGGTGGGAAGGAGCCATCATGACGGAATTTGCGCCTTGCCGTATGGCGGGGCTTCAGGGCAAATCCGTCGCATCATTGGTTGCGATTTGCGCTGTCGAGCAGCCCTCTGATAGGATAATTGAGGTTCGGCGTTGCCTATGCGGCAGCGCCATGTCCGATCTGGAGAACAAGCATCATGTCCGAAGCCCATGCGGCGCGCTGGGAGCCCACGCCGAACAACCTGCAATCCTATTGGATGCCCTTCACGAGCAACCGGGCCTTCAAGCAAAGCCCACGGATGATCTCGCGCGCCAAGGACATGTTCTATTACTCCACCGATGGCCGCGCGGTGATGGATGGCACGGCGGGCCTGTGGTGCTCGAATGCTGGGCATTGCCGCACACCGATCGTGGAGGCGATCCAGCGCCAGGCGGCGGAGCTCGACTATGCTCCGAACTTCCAGTTCGGCCATCCCAAGGCATTCGAGGCGGCGTCGCGGATCGCCACACTCGCCCCGGCTGACCTCAATTATGTGTTCTTCTGCAATTCAGGCTCGGAGGCTGCGGACACTGCGCTCAAGATCGCGCTCGCCTATCACAATGTGAGAGGGCAGGGGCAGCGGACGCGGCTCATCGGCCGCGAGCGTGGATATCACGGCGTGGGCTTCGGCGGCATCAGCGTCGGCGGCATTGTGAACAATCGCAAGTTCTTCGGCTCGCTGCTGACCGGCGTTGATCATCTGCCGCATACATATAACCGCGCCGAGCAGGCCTATTCGCGTGGCGAGCCTGCATGGGGCGCGCATCTCGCCGATGATCTCGAGCGCATCGTCACCCTGCATGATGCCTCGACGGTTGCCGCAGTCATCGTCGAGCCGATGGCGGGTTCTACCGGTGTTCTGCCGCCTCCGCAGGGCTATCTGCAGCGGTTGCGCGAGATCTGCGATAAACACGGCATCCTCCTGATCTTCGATGAGGTGATCACGGGCTTCGGCCGTTTGGGCTATGCATTTGCCGCCGAGCGCTATGGGGTTACGCCGGATATCATCACCTTCGCGAAGGGTGTAACCTCGGGTGCGGTGCCCATGGGTGGCGCCATCGTGCGCGATCACGTGTATGAGGCCTTCATGACCGGGCCTGAGAACGCGATCGAGCTGTTCCATGGTTATACCTATACGGGCCATCCGGTGGCTGCCGCTGCAGCGCTTGCGAGCCTCGATGTCTATCGGGACGAGGGCCTGTTCGAGCGGGCGCGCGAACTCGAGGGTGTCTGGGCGGATGCGGCGCACGCCCTCAAAGGGCTGCCCCATGTGGCGGATATCCGCACCATTGGCCTCGTGGCGGGCATCGATCTCGATCCGCATAAGGATGGGGTTGGCAAGCGCGGCTATCAGGCCATGAACAAGGCGTTCCATGACTTTGACCTGATGATCCGCATCACCGGCGACACGATCGCGCTCTCGCCGCCGCTGATCATCACCGAAGCCCAGATCGGCGAGATCTTCGACAAGATGGCGAAGCTGCTCAAGTCTTTGGACTGACGTTTATTGGCCCTCCCGTTCGAAGCGGGAGGGCCTTACCATCTACCCGGGAATTCAATGACGGTTCTTCTCGACGGCATCTCGCAGATCGCGGGACGGCACCGGCTCTGGCTTTGCGATGTCTGGGGTGTTGTGCATAACGGCATTGCGGCTTACGCGCCTGCGGTGGAGGCTCTGCAACGCTTTCGCCGCGAAGGCGGGATCGTTGTGCTGATCACCAATGCACCGCGGCCATTTGAACCGGTGGTTGCGCAGCTCGACCGTATGGGGGTGCCGCGCGATGCCTATGACAGGGTGCTGGCATCCGGGGATGTGATGCGCCGGCTTGTCGTCGAGCATGGACATCCGGCCGTGCATTTCCTCGGGCCAGCCCGCGATCGCGGGCTCATCGAAGGGCTGGATATCGCGGAGGTCGGCATCGGCGAAGCGGAAATTGTTCTCTGCACCGGTCTGATGGATGATCTGACCGAAACGCCTGACGATTACCAGCCGATGCTGCGGCGCATGATGGACAAGGGGCAGATCCTCTATTGCGCCAATCCGGACAAGGTGGTGCAAAAGGGAGACCGGCTGCTCTATTGCGCGGGCGCGCTCGCGGAGCTCTATGAACAGCTCGGTGGGGAGGTCGTGTTCACCGGCAAGCCGGACCCGCTGATCTATGAGGATGCGCTCGCTCTTGCCCGGGACATCGCGGGCGAGCCGATCAGCAAGGATGAAGCTCTGGCCATCGGCGATGGCATGGAAACGGATATGCGCGGGGCTGCGCTCAATGGCATTGACGCGGTGTTCATCGCTGGCGGCATCCATGCGCATGAGCTCGAG
Source organism: Rhodoligotrophos sp. CJ14 (assembly GCF_038811545.1). Classification (GTDB taxonomy): domain Bacteria; phylum Pseudomonadota; class Alphaproteobacteria; order Rhizobiales; family Im1; genus Rhodoligotrophos; species Rhodoligotrophos ferricapiens. Next base: position 1,201,227 of record NZ_CP133319.1, on the reverse strand, counting down.
GAGCTGCATCAGGGCAAGGCAGATGCGCTCGACCCGCTGCTTGCGCGGCTTGAAGAGGTCGCGCCAGGCCTGCGTCTTAAGGGGGTCCTGCCGGACCTTCGGTGGTGACCATTGCGCATTGCAGCAAGAAGGGCCTGCCTATAAAGTCCGCAGCGTTTGCGAGCGCGCGGGCCGATGCGACCTCGCATGGCAGGGTCAGGGTGGCATGGCCACAGATGGCAGGAGTTAGCGTGGCCACGGGTCGGAGATCATGACAGTCCTCAGTTCCTATACTATCGATGACCTGACGGTTGGCATGCGGGCGAGCCTCAGCAAAGTCATTGACGATGAGGCGATCAGGGCGTTCGCCGATGTCTCCGGTGACCACAATCCGGTCCATCTGGACGATGCGTTCGCGGCCAGCACGCGCTTCAAAACCCGGATCGCGCATGGCATGCTTTCGGCAAGCCTCATCTCAACCGTCATCGGCATGCAGCTGCCGGGGCAGGGCACGATCTATCTTTCGCAATCTCTCAATTTCCGTGCGCCGGTGCATTGCGGCGACGAGGTGACCGCGAGTGTCGAGATCACCGAGATCGATCAACGGCGGCGGCGGGTGACGCTGGCCTGCGAGGTGAAGGTCGGCGATGTGATCGTGGTCGATGGAGAGGCCAAGGTGCTGGCGCCCGCGGCCAAGGCGCAAGGCTGAACGAGACAGTATGCATACGATTTTCGATAATAGACCGGTGCCGGCGGAATGCCGGGGCGCCGTCGTTGCGATCGGCAATTATGACGGGGTGCATCGGGGGCATCAGAGGCTGCTGGCGGATGCACGGGAAGAGGCGGCGCGACGCGGCGTGCCCTTTGGCGTCGTGACCTTCGAGCCCCACCCCCGCACTTTCTTTCGCCCGGACCAGCCCGTGTTTCGCATCACGCCGGCGGAAATGAAGGTCAGGCTGCTGCGCGGGTGCGGTGCTGATTTCGTATCGATCCTCACCTTCGATCGGACGCTTGCCTCGAAAGAGGCCGAGACCTTCGTGCGCGAGGAACTGGTTGGACGTCTCGCCGTCAGCCATGTGATCACCGGTTATGATTTCCATTTCGGCAAGGGGCGCAAGGGCTCGCCGGATCTGATGATGAGGCTCGGGCGTGATCTTGGCTTCAGCGTCACCGTGGTTGATCAGGTGACCGACGATAGCGGGGTGGCGCCCTTTGCCTCCAGCGCCATTCGCCAGGAATTGCGCCATGGAGCGGTTGAGATCGCAGCCGAACAGCTCGGTTACCGCTGGACGATCCTTGCAACCGTGGTGCCCGGGGACCAGCGCGGGCGCACGCTCGGCTTTCCCACGATCAATGTGAAGCTCGATGATGGCTGTGAGCCGGGCGAGGGCATCTATGCGGTGCGGGTGCGCCGCGGCGAGACCGTCTGGCGCGGTGCCGGCTATATCGGAAAGCGCCCCACATTCGGCAAGACGGATGTGGTGCTCGAGGTCTTCCTGCTCAATTTCTCCGGAGATCTCTATGGCGAGCAGCTTGCGATAGAGTTCATCGCCTATATCCGCGGGGATAAAGCGTTTGCGGATGTCGAGGCCCTGACGGCGCAGATGGAAAAGGATGTGGCGGAGATCGATCGGGTGCTCGCGCGGGTCGATGCGGACGATCCCATCGCGCGGTTTCCCCTGGGTAAGCTGCAAGTAGAAGGGCGGCTCTAGACTAGGCGAAGATGCCGCCCCAAGGGGTTCAGAGCCCGTCGTTTTCCGGATCGAGCAGGCGATGCAGATGCACGATGAAGTAGCGCATCTGTGCATTGTCCACCGTCGCCTGTGCCTTGCCGGCCCAGGCCTTCTTCGCTTCGGCGAAGTTGGGGTAGATGCCGACGATATCGAGCTCCTTCAGGTTCTTGAAGCGCGTGCTGTCCAGGCTCTCCAACTCGCCCCCAAAAACCAAATGCAGAAGCTGCTTCTCCTGCGCAGGGGAAGATGCGGTCATCGGTTTCTCCTCAAAAGGTATCCGGTGGTCGCAGCGCGGCGCTGCCGTCAGCCGGAAAAATATGGCAGCCGATCCATGAATTCCCGGTGCAGGGCAGGACCCGAGGCCACCACGCCCGCATGACGGGTCCGGATCTGGTTATATCTGGGGATTTCGCCTGACAAAGTCGTCACAATGCCGCCCGCCTCGGTCACAACGAGATGGGCGCCGGCGATATCCCAATCGGAGGTCTCGCCCAGGGCGAAGCTTGCGTCGAACTCGGCTGAGGCAACGAGGCACAGGCGCAGAGCAATCGATTTGCGCATATCGAGTGTCAGATGCGGCCAGGGTCTGCCGGGCCAGCGCCGGGCTGCGAAGGCATTTTCCCGCGCGAGAATGCGCGCGCTGGTCACATCGCTGCATGTGGAGACGGAGATCCGCTCGCCGTTGAGCGTCGCGCCTTGCCCGCGGGATGCCCTGTACATGTGATCGGCGGGCGGGCTGAAGATTGCCGCGGCGATGGGGTCGCCATCCTCCACCAGGGCGGCGGCGACGCACCAGTCGTCCTCGCCCGACATGAAGGAGCGGGTCCCGTCGATCGGATCAACGATCCACACCCGTTCATGCTGCAGACGGTGCTTGTCGTCGGCTGTCTCCTCCGACAGCCAACCATAATCAGGACGGGCGCCGAGCAGCCGCTCCTTGAGCAGCCGGTCGACCGCCATATCCGCTTCCGTGACGGGGGTGCCGTCGCCCTTGTGCCAGCTATCGACACCCTTGGCGCGCAGGCTCATGGCCAGAGCGCCGGCTTCACGCACCGCCTCTGTCAGCTGGTCGAGATCATCGGCCGGCAATCGTCATGCCCTCAATGCGAATGGACGGCGTATCGACACCGCCGCGATATTCAATGTCGTCGGCCACGGACATCTTGCGAAACATATCCTTGAGATTGCCGGCAATGGTGATCTCGGCCACGGGATAGGCGATCTCGCCCTTCTCGATCCAGAAGCCGGCAGCACCCCGGCTATAATCGCCGGTGATCAGGTTGGCGCCATGGCCCAACAGGTCGGTCACCCAAAGACCCTCATCGATATCGGCCAGCAGCTCGGTCCGCGAGCGCTTTCCCGGGAGGAGGGTTACATTGGTGGCGGCCGGCGAGGGCGGTGATCCGGCGGAGCGGCTGGCATGGCCGGTCGAGGCAAGGCCCAGCTTGCGGGCCGAGCGGGTATCGAGGATCCACGTGTTGAGCACACCGCCGGAGACCAGTTCGAGGGGCTTGCCACTCAAGCCCTCACCGTCGAAGGGGCGGGAACGTACCCCACGCGGCTTCATCGGGTTATCGGTGATGGTGATGTCGGCCGGCAAGATGGCGGTGCCCATCGCGTGTTTGAGGAAGCTCGTGCCGCGGGCAATGGCTCCGCCATTTATGGCGCCCAGGAGATGGCCGACAAGGCTGCGCGATAAGCGCGGCTCATAGACAACGGTGCCCTTTCGCGAGCCGATCTTGCGCGGATTGAGCCGCCGGACCGCCCGCTCAGCGGCGATGCGGCCAATCTCCTCAGGTTTGCGCAGATCGGCAAAATGGACTGTGCTCGAGCTTTCATAGTCCCGTTCCATGCCGGTGCCTTGGCCTGCAACCACCGAGCAGGACAGACCAAAGCCCGAGCGCCGGTAGCTTCCGGCAAAGCCGGTCGAGGTGACGAGAGCCAGCCCCGCTACGGTATAGCCGGCGCCGGCGCCTTCGGAATTGGTGATGCCTTTCACGGCAAGGGCTGCATCTTCAGTGGCCTTGGCCAAATCCTGAAGCTCTGCTGCAGAGAGGGTTTTCTCATCGAAGAGATCGAGATCGGCTATCGATTTAGCGAGCTCATCGGTGGCCGCAAGACCGCTGAAGGGATCGGGAGGGCTCACCTTCGCCATGGCGACCGCACGCTCGGCCAGCGTCTTGAGGTTGTCGTCGGTGAAATCATTGGTGGAGACGATGGCCTGCGCATCTCCGATAAAGACCCTGAGCCCGAGGTCCTGACCTTCGGACCGCTCCAGATCTTCGAGCTTACCCAGGCGCACGTCGACAGAATGAGAGAGCGCTTCCACGATCACCGCGTCCGCAGCGTCGGCCCCAAGGCGTTTTGCGTGCTCTATGGTGCGGGCAGCAATGTCGAGAAGGCGGTTGGTGTCCGTTGCTTGCATGGATCCTCATATGGGGGCGAGAAGACTGTCCGCCAGCAGGCCTAGAAACACAATGATGCCGAAATCACGATTGGAACGGAACAATATCAGGCAGCGCGCGGGATCATCGATATCGAGGGTTCTGATCTGCCAGGCCGCATGGGCGCAAGCGATGAGCCACGCCGTGAGGAAGACGAGGCCCGCACCCGCGCCGAAACCGGCGAGGGCGATGCCTATCAGGGCGATGGCATAGAACAGAATGAGCCAGGCCCTGGTCGCGCTGCCAAATTTGAGGGCGGTCGATTTCACGCCGATCAGCGCGTCGTCGTCCTTATCCTGGTGTGCATAGATGGTGTCATAGCCGAGCGTCCAGGCAATGCCGGCGATATAGAGCACCAGAGGTGGCCAGGAGAGGCTGCCATGCACTGCTGCCCAGCCGAGCAGCGCACCCCAATTAAAGGCAAGACCCAGAACCATTTGCGGCCAATAGGTGATCCGCTTCATGAAGGGATAGGCGGCCACCAGCAGCAATGACGAGCAGCCGAGCAGGATGGCAAAGCGGTTGAGTTGCAAGAGAACCGCAAGGCCAACAAGCGACAGCAGCACCATGAAGGCCGCTGCCTGCCGCGCCGTGACCTGGCCACTTGGGATAGGGCGGGAGCGGGTGCGTGCGACCTTATCGTCGATATCGCGGTCGACGATATCGTTATAGGTGCAGCCGGCCCCGCGCATAACGATGGCCCCGACCGCGAACAGGAAGAGCAGCCACAGGCTCGGCAGACCACCACCGGCTGCGATCTGCGCAAGAGCGATCGACCACCAGCAGGGCAGCAGCAAAAGCCAGGTCCCGATCGGGCGGTCAAATCGCGCAAGGCGGCAATAGGGACGCATCCAGCGGGGCGCGTAGCGATCCACCCAGTTGCGCTGGACAGCATCCGCAACGGTTCCGGTTGATGAGTGGTCAATGCTCATGGTTGGGATTTAGCCTGCCGCGGCGTTGAAGGCCAGGGGTGACAGTCGTTCTGGCCGAATTCAGGCCGCGATCGTGACCAGATGGAGCCAGTAGAGCAGAACGGTGATCACGAGGCCGACAAGGCTCAAAAGTGTAAGCACAAGCCCTGAGGATCTGAGCCAGACGACATGGCTGGGGCCGGCAAGACCCAAGGCATGAAGCACCCGCCCGAGGACCAGTGCTATTCCAAGCAGGTGCAGCAGGAGATGCGGCGCGCCGATCAGCTCGGCAATCAGCAGGAGGATGATGCCGAGCGGTGCATATTCTACGAAATTGGCGTGGGCCCGGATGATGCGCTCGAAATCTGAATCGCCGCCTGAGCCAAACAGGATGCCGCGTGCCCGCCGCATCTGCAGGACGCGGGCCGTGAGCACCAGGAACAACAGCCCCAGCAACGCCGCATAAAGAGGCGCCGCCGTCAGCATCAGCGCACGCATGGTCTGATCCCCCCAATGATCGGCCGGATAAAGGCTCCGGAAGCCGCTCAGTACGCGTTGGTCTTGAATACCGGATCGACGCTTTCGTTCCACGCGCCGTAATAGAGCTCTAGCAAGTCCTCGGCGGCGGTGCGGCCACTTTCCACCACATCGTCAATGGCATTGAGATAGACCGCTTCACTATTGCCGAAGCCATCCTGACGGTCGCGGTTGCGCAAACCTTCGCGCGCGATCGCCATGATCTCACGGGCGATATCCTGGACCTTGTAGCGCCGGAAGCGGGTTTGAAGCGCTGTCTTGGGCACATCATCGCGCAGTGCCTGGCGCTCGTTGGCCGTCCAGCCCTTGACCACATCCCAGGCCGCGTCCAATGCCGTCTGGTCATAGAGCAGACCGACCCAGAGCGCGGGGAGGGCACAGAGCCTCGACCAGGGGCCGCTGTCGGCGCCGCGCATCTCGAGATAGCGCTTCAGCCTGACTTCGGGGAAGATCGTGGTGACGTGGTCGGACCAGTCCTGCATGGTGGGGCGCTCGCCCGGAAGCTGCGGGAGCTTACCCGCCATGAAATCGCGGAAGGACTTGCCGCTGACATCGATATAGGCGCCGTCGCGATAGACGAAGTACATGGGCACATCGAGGGCGTAGTTCACATAGCGCTCGAAATCGAAGCCGCTCTCGAAGACGAAGGGGAGCATGCCGGTGCGATCGGAATCGGTGTCGCGCCAAATCTCGGAGCGGAAGCTCAGAAAACCGTTGGGCCTGCCCTCGGTAAAGGGGGAATTGGCGAAGATCGCGGTGGCGATGGGCTGAAGGGCGAGGCTTGTGCGCAGCTTCTGGCGCATGTCTGCTTCGGTCGAGAAGTCGAGATTGACCTGAACCGTGCAGGAGCGAAACATCATGTCGAGGCCGTGGCCACCCACTTTTGGCATATAGGCGCGCATGATCCTGTAGCGGCCCTTGGGCATCATCGGCGTCTCGGCAAGGGTCCATCTCGGCGAGAAGCCAAGACCGAGAAAATTGATGCCCAGATCATCGCCGACCTCGCGGACCTGATTGAGATGGGTGCCAACCTCCTCGCAGGTCTGATGAAGATGGGCGACGGCTGCGCCGGACAGTTCGAACTGTCCGCCGGGCTCCAGGGAAATGCTAGCGCCGGTTTCGGGCTCCTTCAGACCGATGATGGTGTCGCGTTCCATGACCGGCTGCCAGTGGAACCGGTCCTGCAGGCCCTCAAGCAGGGCGCGGATGCCGCGAGAGCCCTCGTAGGGAACCGGCCGCAGGCCATCGGGGTGGAAGCCGAATTTTTCGTGCTCAGTGCCGATGCGCCAGGAGTCCTTCGGTTTGCAGCCGGCCTCGAACCAGGCAACCAGCTGATCCTTGCTTTCTACCGGCACCCGGGTATCGGGGCTGTCTATGACTTGCGAACTCACGGGCGGTACGGGCTCCGAAAGGGGATTGAAATCATAATATGGGGCTTACGCCGAAGTTGGATGACTCGAACAGCAAGAAAGATGCATGCGGCTACGGGGCGGGGGCATCATTGCCAGTCCCCGCAGGTCGCCTGCACCAGAGTGAGGGCGGCGATGGCCGCGGTATCGGCCCGCATGACGCGGGGACCAAGGGAAATCGGGATCACGCCTGGAAGGGCGCGCAGGCGCTGCTGTTCTGCCGGGGAGAAGCCGCCCTCCGGGCCGACCAGGACAGCCAAAGGCGTATCGCGGTTTTTCTCGGCAAGATCGCGTAGCTGCGGCAGAGGATTGGCTGATGGCGCTGATTCATCACAATAGATGAGACGCCGGGATCCCTCCCAGTGATCGAGCAGACTGTCCAACTCCACTGGCGCGTCGATCTCGGGCACCGAAAGAAGGTTACACTGCTCCGCCGCCTCGATGGCATTGGCGCGCAGCCGCTCCAGATTCACTCGGCGCGCAATGGTGTGGGCGGTCAGCACCGGGACGAGCCGTGCGGCACCGAGCTCGGTTGCCTTTTGCGCGACATAGTCGATGCGGGCGTGCTTGAGCGGTGCGAAGAGATAGTGAATATTCGGCAGATCTGTCTGGGCACGCAGCTGATCGCGGGTCTCAAGGCGCGCGCGCTTGCGGCCGATCTCGATGATGGCGGCGCGCCATTCACCGTCGCGGCCATTGAACAGGCGGACACCATCGCCAACCGCAAGCCGCATGACCGAGGCCAGATAGTGCACCTGATCAGGCGAGGGCTCGATAGATGCGCCGGGGTGGAGCGATGCGCCGACATAGAGCCGCGGGAGCCGGCGCAGATCTTCTGGCTGCAGGGATGTCACGGGAAAGGCTACTCGGCTGCGATAAGAGCCGGGGCCGCGCGGGTGCGTGCCAGGCTTTCCGTCACATGCTCGGCTAGAGCATGGTGCGGACCACCCTGCATGCCGGGGGCACACAGCAGCGCAATCTGAAACTCACCAAGGCGCGGGAACCCGTCAGCCTCACAGAGAACCCGCATGCCGGGGCGCACCAGAAATTCTGGGATCGCCGCAACGGCAAGACCTGAGATCACGGCGGCAGCAATGGCGACGCTGTTCGAGCTTGCATAGGCGATACGATAGGGGCGATGCCAGTTGGACAGGGCATCGGTCGCCATGGCGCGCCAGGCGCAGTTCGGGGTCGACACGGCAAGCGGCACCACCTTCTGATGGTGCACGTCATGGCGCGCTGAGGTTGCCCAAACGAGCGGCTCGCTGCGCAGGACCTCGCCGGCCATGACATTGGGCTGGCAACTGATGATCGACATGTCCAGCCGGCCGCTCATGGTATTCTGCAAAAGCATGGTGCTGGGCTGGCACTCGACCTCGACCTGCACCAGAGGATGGGTCCGCGAAAATCGCGCAAGAATTTCCGGAAGCAAGCAATCCGCATAATCATCCGGGGTGCCAAGGCGCACGATGCCCTGCAGCTCGGGCTGACCTATGGCGCTCAAGGCCTCGGCTGAAAGACGAATGATCCGACGGGCATAATCAAGCAGCTGCTCGCCATCGCGGGTGACCATGTTCTTGCGGCCGTCGCGGACGAAAAGAGGCCGGCCGACCAGGTCCTCCAGCCGCTTCATCTGCATGCTGACGGCCGACTGCGTGCGCCCCACCTCCTCGGCTGCACCCGAAAAGGAGCCGGTCTCCACAATGGCAACGAAGGTCTTCAGCAGATCCATGTCCAAGGTCGCTTCCATGGCGCACCTCACTTCAAAGCCCTTGATGAGAGACATTAGATTAATTCGTTTGATGTATCAATCCCAATTCATCATTCTAAGCTTATGAAAACAATCTGCTGATCCGCCGCTTTCGGCGGGAACGGCGGCACCGATCACGTGCCGCAACGACGGAGTATTGCCATGTCACAGAGCAGGATCGAAACCGAGACCCCGCGGCATCCGGCACTGTCGAGCGTGCTGTTCACGAGCCTCAATCAGTGGCTCCACAACTGGGTCGCCCGTCGCAAGCTCAGGGCTCTCATGGAGCTCGAGGATACAACCTTACGGGATATCGGGTTGACGCGCGGCGATGTCATTTGGGCGTCAAACCTGCCGGTCGGAGAAGATCCTGTGCAGGCTTTGAGCGGAGTGAGCAAGAGAAGGGTGAGGTAATCCGGCGAAAACTCGGAGAAGTACTCCATGCCACCATAGCCATCACATAAACTGTATGTGGGATGACTACAGGGTCACAAATCAATATCGCTGTGAAGCTGATGCTTGCGAAGAAAATCCAAGAACAGGCCACCATCAAGTCATGATGCGGAAAAGATGCGGCCGCAGTCGCTGCATAGGCTCCAGCGCATTCAAGGGAGGGCTGTCGCCAGAGTGAGAAGGAGCTAACAATGAAAGCGCGAGATGCAGGGACCATCGTCAAAGCAGGAAGCTACTGGTCCGGTTTGAGCACCCGTGTCGCAAACTGGCGCGCACGGCGAAGCTTGAAGGAGCTCATGTCGGCGGAGGACTGGCTGCTTAAAGATATCGGTCTCACACGCAGCGAGATTGCTTGGGCAATGCACCTGCCGTTGACAGTCGACCCCGCGGAGGAACTGAACCGCGTCGCCAAGCGGAGCCACGGCTGGAGCAGCGAGCGCTCAGCCTACACAAGCTACAGTCGGAACAAAGATGAAGCGAATCTCCGCCGTCGTGGAGACAGGGGGCCTGTTCGCGAAACTGCAAATAGGACGGCTGCTGAAGCGATCGGCGAAACCCAAGCCCAAAGTGGGCAGATCACTGCTGCCCGATACCCACGAAAATCCTCGGTCAGCTGAGGTTGAGAGCTCCAAACGTCTGCTTGTGATCCCTGGTGATCGCAAGCAGACAAGGCGTTTTAGCCCGTCCCACCAACGGTAATGGCATTGAGCCGGATGGTGGGCTGGCCAACGCCGACCGGCACACCCTGGCCGCGCTTGCCGCAGGTGCCAACGCCCGGATCGAGCTTCATGTCATTGCCGATCATGGCGATGCGTGTCAGGGCATCCGGCCCGTTGCCGATCAGTGTCGCCCCCTTCACCGGCCGTCCGATCTTACCATTCTCTATGTGATAGGCCTCGGTGCAGGAGAAGACGAACTTACCGCTGGTGATGTCGACCTGGCCGCCACCGAAGGACACGGCATAGAGCCCGTTCTTGACGGAGGCGATGATCTCGGCTGGGTCACGGTCGCCGTTCAACATGTAAGTGTTGGTCATGCGCGGCATGGGCACATGGGCGTGGGACTCACGACGGCCATTGCCGGTCGGCGCCATGCCCATCAGCCGGGCATTCAGGCGGTCCTGCATATAGCCTTTGAGAATGCCATCCTCGATCAGCACGTTGTAAGCCGAGGGGGTCCCCTCGTCATCGATGGTCAGCGAGCCGCGACGGTCATTGATGGTGCCGTCATCGACCACGGTGACACCGGGGGCGGCGACGCGCTGGCCCATGAGGCCGGCAAATGCGCTGGTCTGCTTGCGATTGAAATCGCCTTCAAGGCCGTGGCCCACGGCCTCATGAAGGAGGATCCCGGGCCAGCCGGGACCAAGCACCACATCCATCTCGCCCGCAGGAGCGGGGCCTGCTTCAAGGTTGACCTGGGCCTGGCGAAACGCCTCGTCGACCACGGCGCGCCAATCGGTTTCGCCGATGAAGGTGCTGTAGGAGCTGCGTCCACCAACAGAATGACTGCCGCTTTCCTGGCGCTCGCCATGGCGCGCGGTAATCGAGACGGTTAAACGGACGAGGGGGCGGATATCGCGGCTGGTCGAGCCATCGCCACGAATGATTTCGACGACCTGCCACTCGCCGGCAAGGGAGGCGTAGACCTGCGCCACCTTCGAATCGAGGCCGCGGGCATAGCTGTCGATGGCGGAGAGGAGCTTGACCTTATCGGTGAAGGGAATTTCCTCCACCGGATTGTCGGGGCTGTAAAGCTGGCGATTGGTTCCCGGCGGAGGGGCCGCAAGAACGCCGCCCGATCCATGTCGAACCTGCTGCACCGCATCGGCGGCTCGGCGCAGCGCCGCCTCGGAAATCTCGGAAGAGTGGGCAAGCCCCGTGGTCTCGCCGGAGACGGCGCGAATGCCGAAGCCCTGAGTGATGTCGAAATTGGCCGCGCGCAGCACGCCGTCATCGAAAACGAGGCCCTCGTGCTGCCGGTATTCCAGAAACAGCTCGCCGTCATCGCAGCCGGTCAGTGCATCGGATACGATTGATTCGGTTCTGGCCCGGTCGAGGTCGGTTCGTGAAAAGAACAGGCTCTGCATGTCTGTGGACAATCCCGGTCTCCTTTGGCCAGGGGCGCCGTTTCACCTGACCGACGCCCTGCGCCCTATATAATGGGCTTCTCTTCAGCCTTAATAGGATAGCCGAGTTTGATCACCGGGGCAGGCCCGAACCGTGACAAGTTTGTGTCGCGTCACGATGAGGACTGTTTCTCAAGCTCGGTGAGGGCCGCTGTGAAGCCCTTCAGGGAGATGTCCAGGCCGATGCCCATGCCCGGGCCTTCATAGATGATGAAATTGGCTTTAGAGCCCTTCTTCAACTTGTCCAAAGTCTCGGGCGTCGCCTCGGCAAAGGCCATGCAGAGCTGAGGAATGCACTGGGTGAAGGGCACGCGGCCAACGGCATTGCCATCGATCTCCAGCGCCACGCCGGTGGGCAGATAGACGCCGATCGGCACCAGGATGCGCATCATGGTGATGGTCTTGTCGCCCTGGGGCTGGCGGACAAGCACCAGGGTGAGGCCGATATTCTGGCGCTCCTGGCTGCGCACGCTCTGGATCATGCCGCATTGGCGCAAGACGGGCGACCCGCTCGTCGAACCCGCAGGATCGCTCTTGCCGCCGGATTGAGCGGGCTTGTCGCCCGCGTTGTTCTGGTTGTGGGCCGCAGCGGGATTGGCAAAGTCGCCGCACTGGATCTGCCAGTCACCGTGGGTTGCCACGATATTCGCCTTAGGCGCGGCCGCGCCGGGCTGTCCCGGCTGACCGGGCTGAGCCGGCTGACCTTGCGGCGTCGGCTGAGCAGGCTGGGCCTGCGCTTGGGCGCCGTTGGCACGTGGGCCGAACTGAGCCTGCTGAGCACCAGCAGCACCAGCGGTCGCGAGCAATGCCAGCCCGGCCACGGCGGCGACTGCCGCGCGATGCGCCTGAGTGAAGAGCGGTGAGGTGATCAAGTGCTACTCCCCAGTTTGAATGGTCTGCCTATGACGCCCGCACGATCATTGTCCGCGGACCTCGTCCGGCAGCTGCCCACCATATGCGTCTCGATGCGGCAGCGTGACGGTGATATGCCTTTGCCTGGTGCTCTACAAGCCAGGGCGGAGGTCGTCAGCTTTCTCGTCAGCGGAGGCTGGTGTCAAAAGGTCGCACCATACCGACCTCCCAACCGCGCCAACCACCAGCTTCACGAAATATCAGGAACACCCGTCTGTTGATCCGGGACGATTGAGGCAAAAATCCGGCCAACGGGTCCAGTCGCGTCGTGCGCGAAGCATTGTCGTCCCTACGATTGCGGCCAGGGGCAAGCCGTTGCGCGAAAATATGACGCGCCGGACCACGTTGCGGCGGACAGCCGATTATGGTTGAGAACCGTTCTAGAGGACGGACGCTGTCCTCTTTGCTTTATCGGTGGCAAACGGGATATACCCGGACGGCGCGGACGCTCTCTGGCCGCGCATGATGGGGAAACTGGCAGCTGGCAGGGTGCGGACCCAAGTCCGACCCCTCAGCATGAAGGAGTGGGCGGACGATGCGGTTGAGGATGGCATGCGGGCTCCTCGCGGGAGCGGCTCTGGGCTTGGCGATCGGTGGGGCGACGCCGGTTCTGGCCGCAGGTCTGGGTCAGCCGCAGGAGTGGCAGCGGGGCTTCCAGCAGTCGGCAAGCCCGATCATGGACAATGTCCATGTCTTTCACGACAGAATCATGCTGCCTCTGATCACGCTGATCGTGGCGCTCGTGCTGGTTCTGCTCGTGGTGGTGATGGTTCGGTTCAATGCCAAGGCAAATCCGGTCCCGTCGAAGACGACCCACAATACGCTGATCGAGGTGATCTGGACCGTGGTGCCGGTCCTCATTCTGGTCATCATCGCGATACCGTCGTTCCGGCTGCTCTATTTCGAGCGCACGATCCCCGATGCGGACATGACGGTGAAGGTGGCCGGCAACCAGTGGTACTGGTCCTATGAGTATCAGGATCAGCAAAATATCAGCTTCGATTCGCTCCTGCTCGACGGTGACGCGCTGCAGACGCGCAGGCAGATCGATCCTGCCGCGCCCCGGCTGCTTTCGGTCGACAATCCGATCGTGCTGCCCATCAACAAGACCGTGCGCCTGATCGTCACTGCAAATGACGTGATCCACAGCTGGACCATCCCGTCCTTCGGTCCCAAGATCGACGCCATCCCAGGCCGTCTGAACGAAGCATGGATCAAGCCCGAGAAGGAGGGCGTGTTCTACGGGCAGTGTTCGGAGCTTTGTGGCCAGGGGCATGCCTATATGCCGATCGAGGCGCGCGTGGTTTCTCAGGAGCGCTACGACGCGTGGCTGAAGCAGGCGGCCGCCGAGGGCGTGGACAAGGCCAATGCCGCGCTGATCCAGGAAATGGCGGCGAAGTCTCCGCAGGTGGCGGACGCGCAGGCCAATTCGAAGTAAATCCGGACGCGGTCTGGGGCAAAGACAACCGAGTGCCGCTCACTTTGAGAGCGGCGGCTTGATAGAAGCAGAATCAGAGGTCGACCTATGGCTAACGCGGCAGCGCATGCGGATCACGCAGACCACCCGACAGGGTGGCGCCGGTACGTCTATTCGACGAACCATAAAGACATTGGCACGATGTACCTGATCTTCGCGATCATCGCGGGGACCATCGGCGGGCTGCTCTCGGTTGCCATGCGCATGGAACTTCAGGAGCCGGGCATCCAGATCTTCCACGGCCTGGCCTCCATGATCTTCCAGGCTGACCCAAGCGCGGCGGTGGACATGGGCAAGCATGTCTACAACGTGTTCGTCACGGCGCATGGTCTGATCATGATCTTCTTCATGGTCATGCCGGCGATGATCGGCGGTTTTGCCAATTGGTTCGTGCCGCTGATGATCGGCGCGCCCGACATGGCGTTCCCGCGCATGAACAACGTGTCGTTCTGGCTCCTGCCGCCGGCATTCATTCTGCTGTTGATCTCAATGTTTGCGGCAGGCCCTCCCGGAATGTTCGGCAATGGTGGCGGCTGGACCATGTATCCGCCATTCTCGACCACGGGGCAGCCCGGACCGGCCATGGACTTTGCGATCCTCGGCCTTCACATCGCGGGTGCGTCCTCGATCCTTGGCGCGATCAACTTCATCACCACGATCTTCAACATGCGCGCACCGGGCATGACGCTGCACAAGATGCCGCTGTTCGTGTGGTCCGTGCTGGTCACCGCGTTCCTGCTGCTGCTCTCGCTGCCCGTGCTCGCCGGTGCGATCACCATGGTGCTGACCGACCGCAATTTCGGCACCTCGTTCTTCGAGCCATCGGCAGGTGGTGACCCGGTGCTGTTCCAACATCTGTTCTGGTTCTTCGGTCACCCGGAAGTCTATATTCTGATCCTGCCGGGCTTCGGCATGATCAGCCATATCGTCTCGACCTTCTCGAAGAAGCCCGTGTTCGGCTATCTCGGCATGGCCTATGCCATGGTGGCCATCGGCCTCATCGGCTTCGTGGTGTGGGCGCACCATATGTATACGGTAGGCCTCGATGTGGACACGCAGGCCTATTTCGTGGCGGCGACGATGATCATCGCCGTTCCCACTGGCGTTAAGATCTTTTCATGGATCGCCACCATGTGGGGCGGTTCGATCGACTTCAAAACACCGATGGTGTGGGCGATCGGGTTCATCTTCCTGTTCACGGTGGGCGGTGTCACCGGCGTCGTGCTCGCCAATTCGGGCGTCGATCACTCCCTGCACGATACCTATTACGTGGTGGCCCATTTCCACTACGTGCTGTCGCTGGGCGCGGTCTTCGCGATCTTTGCGGGCTGGTACTACTGGTTCCCGAAAATGTTCGGCTACATGTATAACGAGGGGATCGCCAAGGCTCATTTCTGGGTCACCTTCATCGGCGTCAATATGATCTTCTTCCCGCAGCATTTCCTTGGTCTTGCAGGCATGCCGCGGCGCTATATCGACTATCCCGACGCGTTCTCCGGCTGGAACCTGGTCTCCTCGATCGGCTCCTATATCTCGCTGCTCGGTCTCGTGATCTTCTTCATCGGCGTGGTGGAGGCGTTCGCCCGGAAGCGGCGGGCTGCGGATAATCCGTGGGGTGTCGGTGCGACCACTCTCGAATGGACGTTGTCATCGCCGCCGCCGTTCCACCAGTTCAGCACGCTGCCGCGGATCAAGTAGAGCTGGACGGGACACAAATGAGATTCGGGGGCATCGCGCATGTCCCCGGACCGACGTGAAAGCCAGGGCAACTGTCCATGGCAGTTGGGGCGCGATAATCGCGTTCGCAGAAGTAGGTTAGAGGCAATGAGCGGACTGAGCAGTGAAATCGCGGATCTGGGCGCCAGGCGGCAGGAGATCCCCGCGAGCAGCGCCCCGCTCGTCGCCGCCGACCTGAATGATTACGTGGCGCTGCTGAAGCCCGGGGTCATGTCGCTGGTCCTGTTCACGGCGCTGGTCGGCCTCATGGTAGCGCCGGGCCATATCCATCCCTGGATCGCAATCGTCGCACTGATCTGCATCGCGCTGGGAGCCGGGGCCGCGGGCGCGCTGAACATGTGGTACGACGCCGATATCGACAGCCGCATGCGCCGGACCGCGAAGCGACCCATTCCGCGCGGCGTGATCGAGCCGGGCGAAGCGCTGGGCTTCGGGATTGTGCTGTCCTGCGGGTCGGTGCTGATGATGGGCGTCACGGTCAACTGGACGGCTGCCGCTCTGCTCGCGCTCACCATCGGCTTCTATGTCTTCGTCTATACGATGTGGCTCAAGCGGCGTTCACCGCAGAATATCGTCATTGGCGGTGCGGCTGGCGCGTTCCCGCCGATGGTAGGCTGGGCGGCGGTGACCGGAACGGTGAGCATCGAGAGCGTCATTCTGTTCCTGATCATCTTCATGTGGACGCCTCCTCATTTCTGGGCGCTGGCTCTCTATCGCTCGGATGATTATGCGCGGGTGGGCGTCCCCATGCTGCCGGTGGTGGCGGGGCTTGATGAGACGCGGAAGCAGATTCTCATCTACTCGGTGCTGATGGTGCCGGTGACGCTCCTGCCCTGGGTGTTCGGCTTTGCGGGCCTTGGCTATCTCGCGGTTGCCGTGGTGCTTGGCATCCTGTTCCTGGTCGGTGCGGTTCGCGTCTACCGGGAGCGGCAGGGCGAGGCTGCGGAGCGGGTTGCCCGGCGCCTGTTCGGCTATTCGGTCCTCTATCTATTTCTTCTGTTCGCCGCGATGCTGGTCGAAAGCGCCGCTAAGCTCGCGCCGATCACCCCGGCTTGGCTCTAGGGTGAGGGATATGGAACCCGATGAAGAGGAACGCAGACTTACGCCAGAAGAGATCAGGCGGCGCAGGCGGCGCTCCGTGGCACTAGGCTGGTTCTTATTCCTGCTTGCCGTGCTCTTCTTCATAACCACGTTGGTGCGCCTGGGCGGTAATGTCGCCAACCGTCCGCTCTGAGGATGTCGCAAGTGATTGATCGCCTGAACAGCATGCGGAAAGCCCTCACCAGCAATGGCGGAATTGCTGTGATCTGCGTCGGGGTGGTCGCTGCGATGGTTGGCCTGTCATACGCTGCGGTGCCCCTTTATCAGCTGTTCTGTCAGGTGACCGGCTATGGCGGCACCACCAAGCGGGCGGATGCCGCGCCGCACGAAACCTCGGCCAAGACGATCAAGGTGCGGTTTGATTCCAATGTCGCCCCAGGACTGCCCTGGCGATTCGAGCCGGTGGAGCGCGAGATCGAGGTCAAACTGGGCGAACAGAGACTGACCTATTACCGGGCCACCAATCTCGCGAAAACGCCGATCACGGGCATGGCCACCTACAATGTGACACCGGCGCAGGCGGGGTACTATTTCAACAAAATTTCCTGCTTCTGCTTCAATGAACAGAAGCTCGAGGCGGGCCAGACCGTCGACATGCCGGTTCTGTTCTTCGTCGACCCGGAGATGGCCAAGGACAAGGACACAG
The DNA here is from genome assembly GCF_038811545.1 of Rhodoligotrophos sp. CJ14. GTDB lineage: Bacteria > Pseudomonadota > Alphaproteobacteria > Rhizobiales > Im1 > Rhodoligotrophos > Rhodoligotrophos ferricapiens. The sequence goes on along the minus strand of NZ_CP133319.1, from coordinate 1,184,010 downwards.
AGAACGTTCGCACCGTGACCCTGTCTTACACGTTTTTTGTCAAAGAGCCGGTGGCGAAAAGCGCCGCGGCGGGTATAGAAGGCACGGAGCGGGGCAAGTCAGAAACCGCGCCGAGTGATGTGATGAAACGGGGCGGAGCGCCGGAAAAGGGTGCTCCCGCGAATACTGGAGCTGAGGGACATGGCTGATAGCCACGCCAAAAACCATCCATATCATCTGGTTGATCCTAGCCCATGGCCGGCGCTGGGGTCGCTTGCCGCGTTCATCATGGCGGTTGGCGCGGTGCTGTGGTTCCACGGCTCGGCTCCATGGATGCTGATCGTCGGTGGCGTCGCCGTCCTGTACACCATGGGCATGTGGTGGCGGGATGTCATCCGCGAGGGCCATCAGGGCGACCACACGCCGGTCGTGCAGCTTCACTTGCGCTACGGCATGCTGCTGTTCATCGCCTCGGAGGTGATGTTCTTCGTCGCCTGGTTCTGGGCGTTCTTCGATGCGAGCCTGTTCTCCAATGAGGCGATCCAAGCCTCGCGGCTCGAGGTGACCGGGGGCGTGTGGCCGCCGAAGGGCATCGAGGTGTTCGATCCATGGCATCTGCCGTTGCTCAATACGCTCATTCTGCTGACCTCCGGCACGACGATCACCTGGGCGCATCACGCGCTGCTGCATAATGACCGTCAGGGCCTCAAATGGGGCCTCATCTGCACCATCGCGCTGGGCGTGCTGTTCACCTGCGTACAGGCCTACGAGTATAGTCATGCAGCCTTTGCCTTCAGCCGCTTCAATGAGGGCAATATCTATGGCTCGACCTTCTTCATGGCGACAGGGTTCCACGGTTTCCACGTGCTTGTTGGGACGATTTTCCTGATCGTCATCCTCTTCCGGGCACTCAGGGGCGATTTCACGCCGCAAGCCCATTTCGGCTTCGAAGCCGCTGCCTGGTATTGGCATTTCGTCGACGTGGTGTGGCTGTTCCTGTTCGCTGCGATCTATATCTGGGGCTCGCACGGGGCCTATTGACGAGGAGCGGGTTTGTGTCGGCGGGCCACCGTTGCGATCAAACCCTTCCCATGTGAGGCCACGGTGATCGCACGAGACGGTGCCTACTACCCTCCAGTGAATCCGGTCGCGACGGGGCTTCGCGGCCGGTGCCCAAGATGCGGTCAGGGCAAGCTCTTCAAGGGCTTTCTCGATCTTCGAGAGCGCTGTCCGGTCTGCGGGCTCGACTATTCATTCGCCGATGCGGGTGACGGGCCGGCCGTGTTCATCATTCTCATCGCGGGATTTGTGGTCGTCGGCGCAGCGCTGTTCACGGAAGTTGCCTATCAGCCGCCCTATTGGGTCCATGCAGCTCTCTGGCTGCCATTGATCCTGGTGCTGACACTGGGATTGTTGCGGCCGATGAAGGGCATTCTGATCTGTCAGCAGTACAATGCCAAGGCGCAAGAGGCGCAGCATGGCAGTGGGAATGCAAGCTGATCTCAGCGAGAGCGTCTTCTACGTCCGGAGTGCCCTAAGTTCTTGCTCGTTCGCGTTTTCTTTACGGGACGAACATTCACTTCGCGCGACGATCTTCTGAACGGGTGATTCCTACGTCTCGAAAATGCTCCGGGGCAAGCGCATTTTCACAGGACAGTCGAGGGGAAGCGCATAGCGGCGCGCGCTGGCGTCAGTGACCGGCGTGCCTGGCCGGAAAGGTGCTTCATGGTCGCTTTGACCCGATCGCGTATCAGCAGATTATGGCCGGTCACTCTAGCGAGCCTCATCGCGCTTGCCATCCTTCTCGCCTTGGGTTTCTGGCAGCTCGAGCGGCGCACATGGAAACACGCGCTCATCGCGCGAATCGATGCGGCACTCGCGGCAGAGCCTGTGGATGCCGAAAATCTCATCGGCACAGGTCACCCCTGGCCTCAGGATTTCACAAAGGTGACTGCCACCGGGCGCTTCGGCCAGGCGGAGCGCCATCTCTTCACGAGCTATGAAGGCCGACCGGGTTGGCGGGTCATCTCGCCGTTCATGCTGAACAACGGCCAAGCCATTCTCGTGGATCGGGGCTTCGCGCCGCAGGATAACAAGGGAACCCTTGAAAAGCTTCCGCAGGGGGATGTTTCGATCACGGGGGTGATCAGGCTGCACGAGGAAGGCCAGGGCCTGTTCACTCCGGACAATCAGCCTCAGCAGGACCTCTGGTACTGGTGGGACCTCGGCGGCCTCATCCGTTCCCTGTCGCCCGCGGTGGAGGGCCGACCGGTGCTGCCGCTCGTCATCCAAATGACGCCTGCGCAAGGTGGTGCCAATATCGCCGCTCAAGGCTGGCCGCAGCCAACGCCGGCGCGCCCGGAGCTCTCGGACAGGCATCTTGGCTATGCCATCACCTGGTTCGGTCTCGCGGCCTGCCTTATCGGGGTCTATCTGGTTTATGTAAGGAGCCTGTTGCGGGACCCGGTGAAATCGGAGCGGTGACATCGGCCATCGGCTTGGCTATGGGTAACGGCACGCCGATCGCCCTGGGGCGTTGGTTCAATGGGCATGGCGAGCCTTGCAACCGAGGATCTTCCAAGAGTGCGATATATCTCAACCCGCGGCCGGGCACCGGCTCTCGATTTTGCGGATGTGGTCCTCACAGGGCTTGCGAGCGATGGCGGGCTCTATATCCCAGAAGTGTGGCCGCAGATCTCCGGGGAGGCCCTGGGAAAGCTTCAGGGGTGCAGCTATAGCGAAGTGGCGCGGGCCGTGCTCGCCCCGTTCGTGGGCGAGAGCTTCGGGGAAGCGGAGCTTTCCGGGTGCATCGACAGGGCTTACGCCGATTTCGGCCACCGGCTGGTGGCACCGCTCACGCAATATGGGCCCGACGACTGGCTATTGGAGCTTTGGCATGGGCCGACGCTCGCCTTCAAGGACGTCGCCATGCGGCTGCTCGCCCAACTCATGGACCGCATTCTTGCCAAGCGGGGTGGGCGCGCGACGATCGTGGGGGCGACGTCTGGGGATACTGGCAGCGCCGCCATCGATGCATTCCGCGGGCTCGCGGCGGTCGATGTGTTCATTCTCTATCCGCATGGGCGGGTGAGCGAGGTGCAGCGGCGGCAGATGACCACCGTTGCCGATGCCAATGTGCATACGATTGCCGTCGAAGGCACGTTCGATGACTGCCAAGCCCTGGTGAAAGCGATGTTCGCCGATGTCGCGTTCAACGAGACTATGCGGCTTTCGGCGGTGAATTCGATCAACTGGGCGCGCATCATGGCCCAGACCGTCTATTACTTCACCTCAGCACTCGCGCTAGGGGCACCGGACAGGCAGGTGGGCTTCACGGTGCCGACGGGCAATTTCGGCGATATTTTCGCAGGTTATGTGGCGAAGCGCATGGGGCTGCCTGTGGGCGAGTTGGTGATCGCGACCAATGTGAACGACATTCTCGATCGGACGCTCAGGAGCGGGCGCTATGCAATGAGCGGGGTGGTGCCGAGCATCAGTCCGAGCATGGATATCGAGATCTCCAGCAATTTCGAGCGGTTGCTGTTCGAGGTGCTGGATCGGCAGGCGCCGGACCTCCAGCGGCTCATGGATGGGCTGAAGCAGTCTGGAGCGTTCACGCTGAGCGAGCGGGCGCTAGGCCGCATCCGCCATGATTTCGCCTCGGCCCGATCTGACGAGGCAGAGACCCGGGCCATGATCGCGGAGATGCACAAGATGACAGGCCGCCTCGTTGATCCCCATACTGCGGTCGGACTGGTGGCCGCCGGCAAGGTTCAGAGGCGTCAATCGGGCCCGATGGTGGTGCTCGCCACCGCCCATGCCGCCAAATTCCCCGATGCGGTGCAAGCTGCCACGGGCATCAGGCCAGAGCTGCCGCAGAGACTTGCCGACCTCCTTGACCGACCGGAGCGGATCAATTGCTTGCCGAACGAGCTTAAGGCGGTTGAACCCTTTATCGCGCAGCATGCGCGGGTAAACCAGGGGGGCCGATGAGCGTCCGCACAAGCATTCTCGACAATGGCGTCACGGTGGTGAGCCATGACATGCCGCATCTGAAAACGGTCTCGCTCGGTATCTGGGTGAGAGCAGGGGCGCGGAACGAGCGGGAAGAGGAAAACGGAATCGCGCATCTCCTCGAGCATATGGCCTTCAAGGGAACGAAGCGGAGAACGGCCCGGCAGATCGCCGAGGAGATCGAAGCTGCGGGCGGGGAGATGAATGCGGCGACGGGCATGGAGAATACGGCCTATTACGTGCGCGTTCTGAAGGAGGATGTGCCGCTCGCCCTCGACATTCTCTCCGATATCCTGATCGAGCCCGTATTCGCGGAGGCGGAGCTTGATCGGGAGCGCGAGGTCATCCTGGAGGAGATCGCCGCGGCGGAGGACACACCGGATGATCTCGTGTTCGAGCTGATGCATGATGCGGCTTTCGCAAGGCAACCGCTCGGACGGCCGATCTTGGGCACGGCGGAGCGCGTGGCGCAGTTCCGGCCAGATGACATTTCCGCCTTCCGCGACATGCATTATGCCTCCGACAGGACGGTGGTTGGGGCGGCTGGCGCGGTTGATCACGATGCGCTGGTCGAGCAGGTCAGGGGGAGCTTGGCGTCGCTTCGTCGGTCGAGCGCGCCGGACTGGCAGCCCGCGGCGTTTACCGGCGGTATGCGGACGGCAGCCAAGCCGCTCGGGCAAGTTCATGTGGCGCTTGCATTTCCGACCGTAGGCTACCGTGATCCCGAGATTTATGCCCTCCAGGTCCTGTCCAATCTGCTCGGGGGCGGCATGTCATCGCGCCTGTTCCAGGAGGTGCGGGAGGCGCGCGGACTTTGTTATTCCATCTTCTCCTTCGTTTCGGCCTTCGAAGAGATCGGGCTGTTCGGGGTCTATGCCGCGACCGGTACACGGCGGGTCGCCACGCTGCTCGATGTGGTGGCGGACGAGCTCGCGGGGATTGCCGATGTGATCACGGAAGATGAGGTTGCCCGGTCACGCACGCAGCTCAAAGCATCGCTGGTTTCAGCGCTGGAGAGCTCGTCAGCGCGGGCCGACCAGATCGCGCGCCAGCAGATGATCTTCGGCCGCATACCCGAGGTTGAGGAGTTGATTGGAAAAGTTGAGGCCGTGGATCGTGACGCGGTCCGTGCGCTTGCAAATCGGCTCTTCCGGAACACGAAGCCAGCGGTCGGCGCAGTCGGTGCATTAGAAAACCTTGCGCCGTATGACAAAATCGCTGCAAGATTTGCCTAGTCGCCACAGGTGCCGACTCAAAGTTAGCATGTCTTTCCTTCGCAGCGTGACGCTCAGTGATCCTGGTCCCATGGTAAGGGGGGACGGTGTCATGCTGCATGTTCCGCAGATGTCGGACTATGAAGAATGGGCGGCGTTGCGTGAGTTGAGCCGGTCGTTTCTCGTGCCCTGGGAGCCGACCTGGCCGGCTGATGATCTGACCCGGAGTGCGTTTCGTCGCCGACTGCGGCGATATTGGCGGGATGTCCGCGAGGATCAGTCCTATCCGTTTTTCGTCTACCGGTTGCCGGATGAGGCGCTGGTCGGCGGGCTTACCTTAAGTAATATCCGGCGGGGAGTCTCGCAGAGCTGCTCGCTCGGCTACTGGATCGGGCAGCCCCATGCGCGGCGTGGCTATATGTCGGCAGCAGTGCGTGCGATCATTCCCTTCGTGTTCGAAACGCTCAGGCTGCACCGGCTCGAGGCTGCGTGCCTGCCGACAAACGAGGCATCGATCCGGCTGTTGAGAAGCTGTGGGTTTACTGAAGAGGGATACGCAAGAGGATACCTGCAGATCAACGGTGTGTGGCGAGACCACCTCTGTTTTGCAATACTCAGCAGTGATTCTCGCCCCTGACGAAGGCAGACTTCCGGGCCGCCGCAGTGGAGAAATCAGCCCTCGTGGGGTCGTGGAGGTCTTCTCGTCCGGCGTGCTATGAACTGCCTCAGTGCACTGATAGGTAATTAGGGTTGTGCCTGGGGCGATGCGAGAGTACCAAGACGCTCCAAGAGCTTATGCTTAATGCTTGAGCGCCGGCGCGCGCGGAGATCACACTGGTCCGCTGCGGCGCGCTCCAATGTAGGAGACCGAGCGGCTTAATGTGGCTGCGTGCACCAATTCTTCTGCTCGTGCTTGGCTGGATGTTCATCTATCCAACGGAGGCCGGCGCGCGGGACGTCGTGGCCACGAATTTCAACGCGCCGAGCGTCGATCTGACGGGCGTGATCGAGTATCTGGAGACCTCGAACAAGGAAATCGTCGTGCCCGTGCCGGCTGGAGATGGCGGGCGGGAAACGGCGATGACGGTCACCGCAAAAGGGCCTGGGACCACTCACCGGTTTGCGGCTTTCACGCTCTATAACGAGGAGCCGCTGCCACGGGATTTCGTGCTGGTCGCGCGCTGGCCAGGCTATATCGGCTCAGGCCTGTTCTGGCCCAGGTTCGGCGGGATGCAGGTCCTGAACATGCAGGGGGCGCCAGGGCTGCAGCCGCAAAGGCTGGCGCAATCGCATTCCGATACGTTCACGCTTCGGCTGAACCCGGGAGAGACAGTGACCTATGTGGCGGAGCTCACGGGAGGAGATATCGATCATCTGACCCTGTGGCAGCGGGCCGCCTATGACAAGCAGCAGCAGCAGCTGTCGTTCTTCCGCGGCGTGGTCCTCGGGATCGCAACCCTCACCGCCGTGTTCATGCTGTGCCTGTTCATCATCAGGCTGCAGCCGGTGTTCCCCGCGGGCGCATTGTTTGCTTTTGCGTCGGTTGCGTTCATCGCACTCGAATTCGGCTATTGGCCGGTGCTGTCGCCGGTGGTGTCGGATGTCGCGGGTCCCGAGCTTCGCTTCCGGGCAGTGGTCGAAGCGCTGATGGCCGCCGGCGCGATCGCATGTCTGCTCACCTTCCTTGACCTTCGACGACGGATGCCGAACCTCGGTTATCCCGTGCTCGGGGTTTTTCTGGGAAGCTTGGTTCTGGCCGTTGCGGCCTGGTTTGCGCCCGCGGTCGGCATGGGCCTTGCGCGGCTCCTTCTGCTCCTGACGGCGATCGGCGGATTCGGGCTCATCGTCTTTTTCTGGCGACAAGGTGTGATCCGCGCCCAGGCTTCGCTGGTTGCGTGGTGCTTCCTGCTTTTGTGGACGCTGTGCTCGACAGCGGCCGCCCTTGGCTGGATGGGAGTCGAGATGGTCTCGCCCATCCTCGCTTGGGGCCTGGTGCTCGTTTTGCTCACGATGGCCTTCACCCTGACCCAGTTTGCGTTCAATCAGGGGGTCATCAATAGCCGTTTCTTCGAGGATAGCGGTCGGCGTGGCCTTGCGCTTGCCGGGGCCGAGCAGATCGTGTGGGATTGGAACGAGGCCACCGGCACGCTGTTCGTCGGGCCCGAACTCGAGCGGGTGCTCGGCCATGCCAAAGGACGGATTAGCCGCGGCGGCCTCAAAGGCTGGCTCGAGCTCATCCATCCCTATGATCGCGACGCCTATGTGAGTTCCGTCGAAGGGGCGGTGCAGCGTGGCCGCGGCACCTTCGCGCAGGACTTCCGGTTGCGGCGGGGAGATGGAACCTATCGGTGGTATCAGCTGCGCGCGAGATCGCTGCCCGGTGATCTTGGTCGCGCCGCGCGCTGCATCGGAACGCTTTCCGATATCACGGCGACCAAGCGCGCCGAGGAGCAGCTTCTGACCGATGCCGTCCGCGACAGGATCACGGGGCTGCCCAATTACGCGTTGTTCATGGACCGGCTCGAACGAGCCATCCGCCGCACGGAGGCGTCCAGCAATGGCGAGCTCCATGTGCTGATCATCGATCTCGATCGGTTCAAGAGTGTCAATGACAGTCTTGGCTTTGCGGTCGGTGACAGCCTGCTCCTCACCATCGCACGGCGCCTCGCGTCGGTAACGGGACCGAACGATACGCTGGCAAGGCTGCATGGGGACCGTTTCGGGATCATTCTCACCTCGGTCGGGGCCAATCAGCGGATCGAGCCTTTGCTCGAAAATCTCAGGAAGCTGATTGCCCGGCCCGTGCCGCTGCGGCCACAGGAGATCTTCCTGACAGCCTGTGTCGGGGTTGCGCAATACCAGCGGGACAAGGCCCGGCCGGAACAACTGGTCAAGGATGCGGAGATCGCCCTCTATGAGGCGAAGCGCCAGGGTAAGGATTCGCTCGTGGTGTTCACGCCGGCCATGCGGAACAATCAGCCGGCGCGGCTCAGCCTCGAAGAGGATCTGCGTCAGGCGCTCGAGCGCAATCAGATCGAGGTGGCTTACCAGCCGGTGTTCCGCTTGCATGACAAGACACTGGCCGGGTTCGAAGCGCTGGTGCGCTGGCGGCACGAAAGATACGGGCTGCTCGAGCCGGACGCCTTCATGCAGGTTGCGGAAGATCTCGGCCTGATGAACGAGCTTGGCCGGTTCGTCCTGTCACAAGCCGCTCGACAGCTTGGCATCTGGCAGCGGGCCTATCGATCCAACGAGCCGCTGTTCATGACCGTCAACGTGTCCTCGCGGGAGCTGATCAATCGCGACCTGATCGACGAGGTCAAAACCGTATTGTCGCGCGAGGATCTCGTACCGGGCACGCTCAAGCTGGAGCTGACCGAAACCATCCTGATGGAAAACCCCGAGCTGTCGGTCAAGATTCTCGAGAGGCTGCAGCAGGTCGGGGTCGGCATTTGCTGCGATGATTTCGGCACGGGCTATTCCGCTCTCTCCCATCTCAAGCGGCTGCCGTTCGATACGATCAAGATCGATCGCTGCTTCCTGGAAGGGGAGGCGGATGACGAGGCCGCCCAGATCATTCTCGAATCGATCGTGCTCCTCGCCCATGACCTGGGCATGGACACGGTGGTCGAAGGGATCGAGAGCGTCGATCAAGCAGACCGCCTGCGTGAACTGGGCTGTGATTTCGGCCAAGGCTTCCTGTTCGGGGCGCCCATGGGAGCCCGGCAGGTCATGGAGGCATTCGGCGGCAGTCATTCGATCGCCGGGCGCGGGTCGCGCAGCATCCGTTCTGCATCCTTCTGGCAAAGGTTGATTGGACGGGGCGAAGAGGCCGGGGAAGGCGATCACGCGCCGGAGCAGGCTGCCACCTTCCGGAAAGGCCTCGAGATGCCCGAGCCGGTGCGTGCGCGGGTGCCTGAGCCGCAGGCAAAGCCGCCGGCACCGCCAGCGCGCGTGGCAACCATGCCGCGTCCCCCTGTTGCCGCGGCGACGCCTCCGGCCGCCCCGGCGGATGCCGAGCCACGGCAGCATGAGCTCACCGAAGCATCATCCAGCGAGATGGCAGAGGAGCGGGCTCTGGCGGATAGGCCTGGCGCTGAACCGGAGGTCCGGCCGGACAGAATCGCCGCTGAAGCTGCACCCGTGACGCCGCTGCGACCAGAGGTGTCCGTGCCGCAGCATGCCGCCATGGGTCCGCAGTCACCGGTCAGACCGGCGGTTGGGTCCGTTGCACCAGCAGCCCAAAATCCTGCTCCTTCGACAGTGCAGAAGCGGCCGCTCACGGTTGTCGCGACACGATCCGGCACCACGCCCATGGCGAGGCCGGCGGCGATGTCGCCTGCTGCAGCAGCAGGCGCAAGCGAGGGTCGACGTCCATTCGTCCCCTCACGACCGCCGGCATCCGCGGGCATGCCAACCAGGACGTCCACGATCGCGGGCGGCGCTGCCGCTTCTTCAAGATCGATCGCCTCGCCGGTTCGACCGGGACAAGGCGGGGTGAGCGGCGGGCTTGGCCAGGCCGGCATGGGCGGCAGCCCGAGAGCGGGGCAGATGGCCGTGTCCCGCAGCGAGCGCATGCCGCCTCGTCCGAGCGGGCAGGACAATCGGGCCGATCTCGCACCAACGCCTTCGTCAGCAACCCCGACCGTTGAGGAAAGCGGTGGGCGAGATGCCAAACGAGCAGGCTTTACCGTCGGGCTATGGACGCCGGCGGAAGAGGTGCCCGTTCCGGTCGAGAAGCCATTGGACGAGCTGGCGAGTATCCTGCCCGTAGGCGGACCGGAGGATGCATCCACCGCTGCTGATGCAGCTCAATCCGAGGCTGATCGGGTATCAGCGATCGCCGCGAGCGGGATTGCGAATGCCGATGGCCCGCAGGGCCAGGGCGCTGATGCGGAGGATGATGACGCCGCGCGCGCCAGGACCGAGAAGGCCAAAGTCGAGAGCGCCAGCACCGAGGGTTCTGATACCAAGGCCGCCAGCGCCGATGCGCCAATGGCTGTAGAGCAAGCCAGCGACGAGCGGATGGATGCTCGCGCTGCTCCAGAGGCCCCGGTGCAGCCAGAGCTAGGCCAAAGCGCAGAGCCGCAGCCCGACAGCCTGCAGCCGCGCGTCACGCGTGAGAGAGCTGCATACCGGGACCGCGCTGCGCTTGCAGCGAGCCTTGCTCAGCCGGTCACCGGGCGGGGTTTCGAGGCACAAGTCGCGCCGAGGCGGACTGCCCATGACGGCTTCAAGGTCGATCTCGCGAGACAAGAAGCGGGAATTAACGCTGGTGCTATGGATGCTGGCGTCGAGAATGCTGAGATCGGGAATGACGAGCCGTGGAACGATCGCACGATCGCCGGTCTGGATGGCACTGGTCTGGATGGCACTGCGTCCCGGACCGACCGGGCGCCCATCGTTCGGTCACTGCCTGAAACCGAGCCGGCCGTATCGCCCGCATCCGAGGATATGGCGGGCGAAATGTCCAGCGAGAGCGCCCGACACGAAGGGGCGTCGGTCATTATCATCGTCGCGCAGTCAGACGAGACCGCTGATGATATGACGCCCACCGGGCTCGATGGGGAGAAATCAGCCAGCGTAATAAGCGCTGTCGTCGAGGAAAAAGTCCAAGCCCTGAGCGGTCCCTCCGGGGAGAGCGCGTCAGGCGCGGATGATGACGGCTCCGACCTAGGGGATGGTGAGGAACGGGCGAGGGAAGAGGCTGCTGAACCGGCCGATATCGCCAGTGCCCCGCAGGATCAAGGGCAAGATGCATCCTCAGATGAGTCTGGCAAGCGGCACCATCCTGCCGAGACCGAGCCTAGCGATGATGCGGGGCTGAAGGAAGAAGCCCAGTCGGAACCGCTGGGCACGCCTGAGATGGCCGCCGAGGCGCCGTCTGATGCGGAGGAGACAGTCTCCGAGGATGATCGGGCCGGTGTTGAGAGCGCTGCTGCATCTAGCGAACCCGAGGAGGAGGCATTCGCCGGATCGATGGCCGCTCGACAAGATGATGTGGCTGAAGCCGAGCAAGTCGAGGATAGGGCGCGGGAGCCGTCGGTTCCGTCTGGCCCAATCGCGCCCGTACCCATGTCCGCGGTCGTGGCGCCGGTGGCGGTTGTTCTGGATGCCGTGAGCCAATCTGCGAGAGCAAGGCCCGAGAGCAATCGTGCCGAGCGGCAGGCCGTGAATGGTGAGACCCCCGCGAAACCGGCCATAGCGGCTGAGCTTCCACCACCTCCGCCGCCACCGCCGGTTCGCCGCCGCACGACCACTGCGCCGCATGAAGAGACATCCGGTGGCGTGCAGGCCGCAGCGGCGGCCCGGACGACACCTGCGCCCGCGCTCAAGGCCGCCGCGAACCCGCCGCCTGCAAGCGATCCCGAGGTTACGCCCCCGGTATCGCGGGATCGGCCGCCACCGCCGTTGCGGCGCCTGCTCAAGCGGCAGAAATCTCAGCCGAAAACGCCGAGCTGAGGCTCGCGCGCCTGTCCTAGGGCGTTTTCGCTTTTCTTTGAACCGGGAAGCCCCGCCTTAAGTTCTTGCCTGGTCGCATTTTCTTGACGCGAACGTCCTCCTCGCTCGAAAATGCTCTGGCGATCGCTGCCGTTTTGGATCAGGCGGGTGGTTTTGGTCCGGTCCGCGCGCAAAATGTTTGGATTGGATCAGACGATCATCCTTCGCGCCGAACCAGGGCGCGCAGAAGCATCCAAAATTGAGGACTTTGGTCAGGCGTGTCCGAACTCGGCCGACAAGAGCCGCGGGTCGACCCCGATTTTTCGCATGGCGCGGTCATATTTGCTGGCAAGGTCCGGCGCGAAAAGAAGGTCCTCGTCCGGCTCGCAATGCAGCCATCCGTTCTGATGCAACTCACGCTCGAGCTGGCCCGGGCCCCAGCCGGCATAGCCAAGGGCGAACATGGCTCGACGTGGGCCGCGGCCCTGCGCTATGGCGCGCAGAACATCGAGAGTGGCGGTGAGGCCCACGCCGTCATCAATCGACAAAGTACATTCGCTGGCGAAATAGTCGGAGGTATGCAGCACGAAGCCGCGTCCACTCTCCACGGGACCACCGAACTGGACCGGCTTGGAGCGGATCTCGTCGGAGAGGCTAATTCGCTCTTCCGCGGGAAGAATGTTCACGCGCTCGAGCAGATCGGGAAAGGTGATGTGACTGGCCGGCTTGTTCACCACGATGCCCATCGCTCCCTCAGGCGAATGGGCGCAAATATAGACCACGGAGCGTGCAAAGCGCTCATCGCCAATGCTGGGCATGGCGATTAACATCTTGCCGTCGAGGTAATCACCCGACTTCATGAAACCACCTCCAGATCCCGATGAAGATACCCCGAATCCCGACACGCGAAAAGAGTTTGGCCACCCTGCCGGATGTTTGACAGAAACGTGACTTCATCCGCCTTCTTCTCGCGGCACAATTCGCGTAAGGCCATAACTCATCGGATTATCGGGAGTTGCCGCCGCATGCTCAGAAGATGGGTAACCATGAAGTCAGGGGCAATGATCGCCTTCGCGGCGACGGGCTGGCTTCTCACTACCCCTGAGACGGTCAACGCGTTGGATACCCGATCGGGTCTCGAAACAGTTGCGACACAGCATGGCACAGTGAAGCTCATCCTCGCAGAGCGGGATGGCAAATCCGCGGATATTACCGCCGGTGTGCAGATCAAGCTGAAGCCCGGCTGGAAGACTTATTGGCGCACACCGGGTGATTCGGGCATACCGCCGAGCTTCGACTGGTCGCGATCCAGAAACTTGGAGAAGGCGGAGATCAAGTGGCCGGTACCCCAGCGTTTCACCGAGCATGGTGAGACCATTTACGGCTATCGTGACGAGGTGGTCTTTCCCGTTTCCGTGTGGCCGAAGAACTCCGACGAGCCGGTGAAGCTTTCTCTGTCGCTCTTTTACGCGGTTTGCCGAGAGATCTGCGTACCGGTGCAGGCGGATGTGCAGGTTGAGACCGATGCGGCCGGCCGGGATAATGAGGGTATCGACAGCCTGAGGCGATTCGAGGCCATGGTGCCACAAGCGCAGGTGGATGGGCTTGATATTGCTGGGCTAGCGCTCGATGACAGCACGGCAGAGCCCGCGCTCAAGGTCACGCTCAAAACGATAGACGCCGATACGCCGATCGAGATCTTCGTCGAGAGCGAACGATCGGGCGCAGGCTTTGGCGCGCCAGAACAGGTCGCCACCAAGCAGGATTTGCGCGAATTTCGAATCCCGATCGAAGCGGGGGCTCTGGCCAGGGACAAAGCGGTCGGCGCGCTCACGATCACGGCGGTGCAGGGCAAAAAGGCGCTCGCGCGTAAGCTTCAGGTGGAATAGCCTCTGCGCTTCATCGGCATGCTAGTGCGTTGTCGCTTTTGTCCGACCGTTGTCACTAGGCGGCGCGGTATGCTCTAGCTGTCGTCGCAAATGCAATCAGGGGAACAGGTATGACCATTCAAGTTGGCGAGCGTCTGCCGGACGCGACTTTCACAGCGGTGACCCCGGACGGTGTAAAGCAATACAAGACGGGCGAGATTTTCGACGGCCGCAAGGTTGTGGTGTTCGCGGTGCCGGGGGCGTTCACGCCGACCTGTCATCTCAAGCATCTGCCGGGGTTCGTCAGGCATGCTGATGAGATCAAGGCGAAAGGTGTCGACGCGATCGCGTGCATTGCGGTCAATGATGCCTTCGTGCTTGATGCCTGGGCCAAGACCACCGGGGCGGATGGCAAGATCCAGTTCCTCGCCGACGGGAATGCCGACTTCACAAAGAAGATCGGACTCGAGCTCGATGGCTCAGGCTTCGGCCTGGGGATGCGTTCCAAGCGCTACGCGATGGTCGTCGAGAATGGGGTGGTGAAGGCGCTTCATGTCGAGCCGCAAGCCGGTGAAGCCACCGAAAGCGGTGCCGAGGCCATTCTCGCCGTTCTCTGACGGCATTGCTGCCGGCTCGCTCGCCCGATCGGCGAGCCGGTGTCTGGTGCGTGAGAATAATGGTACGGGCGCGGCTGATGGAGTTTGCCCGCTATGAAGCCGAGGCCCGCTTCGCGTTGAGGGCAACGGTCGCGGGAGTTGCTACCTATCTCCTGGTGGTCTGGCTGGGTTTGCCGCAGGGCTTCTGGGCGGTGGTCACCGCAGTCCTGGTGGTGCAGGCCAGTGTCGGCGGAACCATCAAATTTGCGATCGACCGGTTCATCGGCACGCTTGCCGGTGCGGCCGCCGGCGCGGTTGCGGCGGTCCTTATTCCGCATGATACGACATTCGGCACGGGGGTTGCGATCGGGGCAGCGCTGCTGCCGCTCGGTTTCATCGCGGCACTCAAGCCAAGCTTTCGAATCGCGCCGGTGACGGCAATGATCGTGCTGCTGAGCCCCAGCCATCTCGATCCGGTGACGTCCGCCCTGGACCGGGTGCTCGAGATCGCGCTGGGGGACGTCGTGGGGATGATCGTGGCAGTGGTGTTTCTGCCCGCACGCGCCCACCAGCAGGTTGCAGATACAACCAGCAGCGTCCTTGACCAGCTCGCCGATCTGGTGGTCCTGCTCGGCACCGGAATTAGCGGGCATCTTGATCTTGCGGCCGTGCAAAGGCAGCATGCGGCTCTCCGGCAGGCGCTTCGCAAGCTTGACGGTACGATGGATGAGGCCAAGCGCGAACGCGACCACCATCTGAGCGGCGGGCCCGATGCCGAACCGATGGTGCGAACCGTGAACCGGCTCCGCTCTGATCTCATCATCATCGGGCGTGTTGCCGCAAGCCCGGGACCGCCCGATCCCATGCCCGCCGATATCGCCGATGCCGTGGATGCGGTGATGGAGCACGGGGCGGCATTGCTGCGCGACATGGGCAGATCTCTCCGGGATCGGACTCAGCCGCCAGCATTGGATGGCTACAGCAAGGCGGTCGATCGGTTCAAAGCCGGGCAGGGGCGGCATCGCCGGTCGGAGTCACCCAGCCCGTCCATGGCAGCCCGCCTTGCGGTACTGAGTTTCGCATTCGATCAGTTCACCAAGGATGCCCGCGATATGGCCGGTCGGGTGGCAGATTTTGCAGCGCGGAGAGCTGCGCTTGAGTAGGGCGATCGCCTATCGCTGAACGGCCCACTATGCCCTTTACAGCGGCAGCGCCCCGGTTGCAAATAAGGTCATGGATGCTGACCTATTTGCCTGGCTCGTTTCTGCCACCGGCTTTGCGGCCTCGATGAGCGGTTCGCCAGGGCCCAACAACACGATGGTGGCCGCCTCGGGTGCCAATTTCGGCTTTAGCCGAACCATGCCGCATATCATCGGCGTCACCATCGGCTTTCCCCTCATGCTGGTCGCAGTCGCGCTGGGGGCGGGAGATCTCTTCAAGGCCTATCCGGTGATCCACGATGTGATGAAGTGGATCGGCGCGGGCTATCTCCTGTGGCTCGCCTATCGAATCGCCACCGCGGGGCCGGCGGTCGAGACACGTCCGTCCGAAAAGCAAGACTGGTCCGCACCAGACCAGCGGCCGAGTTCAGGAAGGCCTCTGTCCTTCCTGCAGGCGGCGCTGTTCCAGTGGGTCAATCCGAAGGCATGGATCGTGTGCTTGAGCGCGGTGGCGACCTTCACCAACCCGGACGGGTCCCACATCCTCGTGCAGGTCGTGGTGCTTGCCATCATATTCGGGCTGGTCACCGTCCCGAGCCTTGCATTCTGGACGCTGACCGGCATTGGCGCTGCACGGCTGCTCAAGACGGCGCGCGCCTTTCGGATCTTCAACATGAGCCTTGCAGCCCTGCTCATTCTGTCGCTGCTGCCGCAGCTTGCGAGCCGGTAAGGGCGCAGGTCAGGACATTGATGCGGGCTTGCGCCGATAGGGGGCGAGAGCCGCTCGGGCCAAAGCGTCAGCCCGCTCATTCTCGGGGTGGCCCGCATGCCCCTTGACCCAGTGCCAGGTCACGTCGTGGAGGGACAGCGCATCCGCCAGGCGCTGCCATAGCTCGGCATTCTTGACCGGCTTGCCATCAGAGGTCTTCCAGCCATTGGTGCGCCAGCGATGGATCCACTTCATGATGCCATCGCGCACGTAATTCGAATCCGTGTAGAGATCGACCGCGCAGGGCCGCTTCAAGGCCGACAAGGCTTCGATCGCCGCGGTCAGCTCCATGCGGTTGTTGGTGGTTTCTGGCTCGCCGCCCGAGAGCTCCTTCTCGATGCCGCCATAGCGCATGACTACACCCCAGCCGCCCGGTCCCGGGTTGCCGGAGCAAGCGCCGTCTGTAAAAATCTCCACCCGTGAAGCGGCCATAAGCTGGTATTTTCGGCCCTACTGCGCCACGGCCTGACGCAACTCGCGGGGCAGTTTGAAGGAGACGTTCTCCTTGCGCGTCTCGATCACCTCGACCGCGACAGCGAAGCGCTCGCGGAAAGCCGAGACGACCTCCTCGACCAGCACTTCCGGCGCGGACGCGCCGGCGGTGACACCGAGGGTGCGGATGCCTTCCACCAAGGACCAGTCGATATCGCCCGCGCGTTGGACCAGCATGGATTTGGAGCAGCCGCTCTTCTTCGCGACCTCGACCAGGCGCTGCGAATTCGAGCTGTTCGGCGCACCCACGACGAGCAGCATGTCGCAACGGGGCGCCATCTCCTTCACCACCTCCTGGCGGTTGGTGGTGGCATAGCAGATGTCCGCCTTATGCGGCCCGACGATGGTTGGAAAACGGCGGTGCAGGATCTCGACGATATCTTTGGTGTCGTCTACGGAAAGCGTCGTCTGGGTGATATAGGCGAGCTTGTCGGGATCGCGCGGCAGGAAGCTTTCCGCTTCCTCGGGGGTCTCAACCAGGATGATGGCGCCGTCGGGCAGCTGCCCCATGGTGCCGATCACCTCGGGATGGCCCGCATGGCCGATCATCACGATCTGCAGGCCGCGCTCGTGATGGCGCTCGGCCTCCATATGGACCTTGGAAACCAGCGGACAGGTGGCATCGAGATAGAACAGATTGCGCCTGCGGGCCGCTTCCGGCACCGCTTTGGGCACGCCATGGGCGGAGAATATGACCGGCCGGTCGCCATCGGGAAGCTCGTCGAGCTCTTCGATGAAGATCGCGCCCTTGCGCTCCAGATCCTCAACCACATAACGGTTGTGCACGATCTCGTGGCGGACATAGACCGGTGCGCCATAGCGCTCCAACGCCAGCTCGACGATCTCGATCGCGCGGACCACGCCTGCGCAGAAACCGCGCGGGGCTCCCATCAGAATGGTCAGCGGCTGTTTTTCGGAAGCGGACATCGCGCAGCTGTCTCCGCGGAGGCTAGAGTTTCAGGCCATATAGGGGAGGTGAGGCCTGCAATGTCAAGGGAGGGGCCGGTCCAACATCTGGTCAGCGTGATTGGAGCGTTAGCTGTCCAAGGCATGGGCGAGCACCTTGCGCATGACACTGGGGAGCGCTTCGCTCGCGAATTCGGTGCGCGGCACCCAGCGATAATTTTCGTCCGGCAAGGGCGAGCCCAGTTCATCCTCAGTTAGCCAAACCTCCAAGATCAGGTGAAAATGGGTGAAGGTGTGCTCAACCTGCCCTGGGAGTTCGCGCCATTTCGCGCGCAACGGCACGTGATTCTGCGGGATCGGGGACGGGGTTGCTTCCCACGGTGTCGAGGGGACCTCGAGCATGCCGCCGAGCAGCCCACGTTCGGGCCTGCGACGCAGGAGCACGGCGCCATCGTTGCGGGTGATCAGGAAGGCGGTGCCGTGTCTGGTGGGGCGGGCAAGCTTTGCGCGCTTGCGGGGCAAGGTTTCCGCTATGCCGAGCGCTCGAGACTTGCAGCGGTCGCTCCATGGACAGATCAGGCAGTTTGCCTTGCGCGGTGCGCAGATCGTCGCCCCGAGATCCATCAATGCTTGGGCGAAATCGCCTGGGCGCTGGCGCGGAACGAGACCAGCTGCCAATGACTTAAGGATTGGCTTCGCATCGGGCAGTGGCTCCTCGACGGCGAACATGCGCGCCATGACCCGCTCCACATTGCCGTCAACGGCGGGATGAGGCTGACCGAAGGCGATGGCGGCAATGGCTCCGGCTGTATAATCGCCGATGCCGGGCAGTGCTTTCAGCTCGGCGAAATCGCGCGGAAATTCACCAGCATACCGGCTTGCGATGACGTTGGCACATTTGTGCAGGTTCCGCGCGCGAGCATAATAGCCAAGCCCGGCCCAGGCCTTGAGGACCTCATCCAGGGGGGCTGCGGCAAGATCGACAATCCGGGGCCATTTTTCGATGAAGCGCAGAAAATAGCTGCCGGCGGCGGCCACCGTGGTCTGCTGCAGCATGATTTCGCTGAGCCAGACCTTATAGGGATCGGGACGCGTGCCCGGGGCTGCGCGCCAGGGGAGATGGCGGCGATGGCGATCATACCACGCGAGCAGTGCATCGCTCAGCTTCGCTGCGACTTCCCCGTCATGGGGCATAATCGAGACCGAGGCTCCGCTGGTCAGCTTCTGGCGCACAGCCTATATTCCGCTCCACACATGCGCTTTATATTGCACATATCACCAGCCATGCGGCATTGACCATGGCCAAGCCGATCTGGAAGCACCTCGAGCCGGTGACGGCCAAGATCTTCGCCCATCATGGCTTCGCCTATGGCGAGATCCTGGCCTGCTGGCCGGAGATCGCCGGTCCCGATCTTGCCCGCTGCTCGCTGCCGGAGCGGATCCGCTGGCCCAGGGCGCGTGCAAACCAGAGCGAGGCTGCGGGCGCGAGTGCCAAGCTGTCGAAACAAGGTGGCACACTCATCCTCAGGGTTGCAGCGGGCCATGGGCTCATGATCCAGCATGAGACGCCACGGCTGATCGAGCGTATCAACAGTTATTACGGCTATGGGGCGATCGCCAAGGTGAAGCTGGTGCAGGATCCCAACCTGCTGATCACTCCGCCCGAGGCAAAGGAGGCTCCGCTGCCGGCAGACGCCGTGCAGGAGGTCGAGGCACATGTTGCGGAAATCGCCGATGACCGATTGCGCCAGGCACTCAAAAGGCTGGGGCGCGGGATCTTGCAGCGGCGCCAGAATGCTGCCACGAAACCGTGATTTCCGGTTTTGCCGCGAGAGGGCCAGTTTCCTGCTCGAATGCGCGATGTGGCGAGCCTAAGCTCTGCCCGAATCGTGGCAAGATAGAATCGATAGGGATGAGAAGATGAAAACAGATCGTCGGTCCGTGATCATTGGGAGCGCTCTGGCGGGAGTTGCGCTGTTTGCCGGCGGAACGCTCAGCGCGATCATGGACGTGGCGGATGCCCGGGCGGATCCGTCGCCAGAGGCTCTGGCGCAGGCCGGCCCGCTGGGCGATGTGGTCCTCGGCTCTGATCAGGCGCCGGTCACCATCGTCGAATACGCATCGCTCACTTGCCCCCACTGCGCGGCCTTTGCGACCGAGACCTTTCCTCAGCTCAAGGAAAAATACATCGATACGGGCAAGGTGAAATTCATCTTCCGCGAGATGCCTTTCGACGATCTGGCTCTGGCTGCGGCCATGGTGGCGCGCTGCGTGCCGAAGGACAAGTTCATTCCAATGGTCGAAATGCTGTTCGAGCAGCAGAAGCAGTGGGCCAATCAGAACGCCCGTCAGGAGCTGTTCAATATTGCCAAGCTCAGCGGCATGACCCAGACGCAGTTCGATGAATGCCTGAAGAACGAGGAGATCGCCAAAGGCCTCATCGATACCAGCCAGCGCGCCACCAAGGAGTTCGGCGTCGATTCCACCCCGACCTTCTTTGTCAATGGAAAGATCCTCAAGGGCAATCGCCCTCTTGCCGATTTCGAGGCCCTGATCAAGGAGGCTGCGCCGACCTGATGGATGATCCAGCAAGGGGCAGCGCTGCTGGAATATCCCAGCCGGGATCTCGGCCATGAGATTTTCGCGGCTCAGGCTGGTCGGCTTCAAATCCTTCGTCGAGCCGACGGAACTCCTTATAGAGCCTGGCCTCACCGGGGTGGTGGGGCCGAATGGCTGCGGAAAATCCAACCTGCTGGAAGCCCTGCGCTGGGTGATGGGCGAAAGCTCGCATAAGAATATGCGCGCGTCCGGCATGGATGACGTGATCTTTTCCGGAACCACCAGGCGCCCGCCCCGAAATATGGCTGAGGTGACGCTCACGCTGGACAATAGCGAAAGGCGCGCTCCCGTCTCCTTCAATGACAGTGATGTCATCGAGGTCACCCGGCGCATCGAGCGGCAGAGCGGCTCCGATTACAAGATCAACGGGCGCGAGGTGCGGGCGCGAGACGTCCAGCTTCTGTTTGCCGATGCATCGACCGGTGCCCGCTCGCCGGCCTTGGTGCGGCAGGGGCAGGTCAGCGAGCTGATCAATGCGCGGCCCGAGTCGCGGCGGCGCATTCTCGAGGAGGCGGCTGGCATCACCGGGCTCTACACGCGGCGGCATGAGGCAGAGCTGAGGCTCAATGGTGCCGAGGCCAATCTGACGCGGCTCGATGACGTGATCGGGCAATTGGAGACGCAGCTCGCCGCGCTCAAACGCCAGGCGAGGCAGGCGCAGCGCTATCGGCTGCTGTCAGCGGAGATCCGGAGGCTCGAGGCAGCCGTGCTCTATCGCGCCTGGGCAGAAGCGCAGGACCGCGCCGCCGAGGAAGAGCGTTGCCTACGGCAGGCGCTCACGACGCTCGGAGAGGCCACCGCTGCCCATTCAGCGGCAGAGAGGACACAGGCCGAGGCCGAAGCGGTGCTGCCGGAGCTCAGGGATGCGGTCACGGTGCGGGCCGCGGTGGTGCAGCGGCTGCGGGTCGAGCAGAGTGAGCTCAAGGCGGAGGAGGCCCGTAACGAGGCCCGGCAGCAGGACCTAAGGAGCCAGCTCAAGCAAATCGAGCAGGACCTGCATCGCGAGCAGGAGCTTGTGGACGACAGCGATGCGGTGCTGGCGCGTCTGGCTGCCGAAGAGGAGGGCCTGCGCCAGGCGGCAGGAACGGATGATGCGCAGCGGACGCAGGCGGCAGCCCAGCTCTCGCTGGCAGCAGCGCAGATGACCTCGGCGCAAGAGGCATCAGACCAGGCAGCCTCGCGCCATTCCGAATGCGTCGCCCGGCGTTCAGCGCTCGATCGGCGGCTCGCGGAGCTCAAGGCCAGGGCTATGCGTCTTGCCCGCGAGCATGATGAGGCGGAGGCGCGGCTGGCACAGCTCAGGGCCGATGATCAAGAGGCAGAGCGGTTCGAGGTCCTATCGGGCGCCCATGCGGCGCTTTCCAAAGCGATCGAAACGGCCGAACAGTCGGTGCGGAACCTGGAAGAACGGGTTCGTGCCGCGCGTCAGGAGGAAGCCGACCGGCGTTCGAGCTATGATGAGGCGCGGCGCAAGGCCGACACGCTGTCTACGGAGGTTCGAACGCTCACCAAGCTCCTCAAGGTGAGTGATGGCGAGCTGTGGCCGCCAATGCTCGATGCGGTGAAGGTCGAGCCCGGCTTCGAGCAGGCGCTCGCTGCGGCCTATGGCGAGGATCTCGATGCCGCGGCAGATACGGCCGCACCGGTCCATTGGGCCAACTTGCCCCGTCTGGAGGAGGCTGCAGCCTTGCCGGAGGGGGCGGAGCCGCTTGCAGCACATGTGGCTGCACCAGAGGCGATGGGGCGCAGTCTCGGCGCGATCGGCATCGTGGAGGCAGGCGAGGGGGCGCGATTGCAGCCTCTGCTCAAGCCGGGGCAGTGTCTTGTCTCCCGTCAGGGTGATCTCTGGCGCTGGGATGGCTATACGAAACTGGCCAAGGCGCCGTCGGCCGCCGCGGTCAGGCTTGCCGAGCGCAACCGGCTCGCCAGCCTGACAGAGAGCGCTGCAGAGGCCGAACAAAGAGCGGGAGCAGCAAGGGCTGCGTTCGAAGCCGCGCGTAAGGCGCTCGATGCGCTGCTCACCCAGGAGAAGAACGGGCGCGAGAGGCTTCGTGTCACCCAGCGTGAGGCAGAGGCCAAGCGCAACGAGCTCGCGAGCCTCGAGCGGCGCATGGCAGAGCGCAATGCCAAACTCGATTCGCTGGAGCAAACGAGAGCGCGGCTTGCCGGCGAGCGGGACGAAATGGCCGGTGCGATCGGCAGCACAGCTGCGGAGCTCGCGCAGTTGGAGATGCCCGATGCGCTCAAAGCCGAGCTCGACCGATTGCGGGCGGCGCTGGCCGAGGCGCGCGCGCAGCATACAGAGGCACGGGCAAGGCATGGTGCTCTCGAACGGGAAGCGCGCCTTCGCGCCGATCGGCTGCAGTCGCTCGGCAAGGAGCGGGACGCCTGGCGGGCGCGAACCGAGAAGGCAGCCAGCCAGATCAGGCTTTTGACAGAGCGCGCAGCCAAGGTGCGGGAAGCTCAGGCGGAGCTCGCGGCGGTGCCGGCGCGGATCGAGGAAAGGCGCCGTAAGCTGCTGACCGTTCTGACCGATGCGGAAAACCAGGAACGGTCCGCTCGGACGGAGCTGGAGCGGGCGGAAAACCGCCGGCGCGACGTGGAAGTTCAATTGCGCCGGGCTGCCGAGGCTCTTGCTGCCGCGCGGGAGCAGCATGCCCGCAAGCAGGCGGTGCTCGATGCCGCCCGGGCCCGCGTCGAAGATGCGAGGCTCAGGATCATCGATGCGCTCGATAGCGAGCCAGCTGGCGCCCTAAAGGCAGCGGGAGTGAGCTCAGTCGCCGAACTCCCACCGCCAAAAGAGATTGCCGATAGGCTTCAACAGCTCAGAGCCGATCGCGAGCGGCTCGGCGGGGTCAATCTGCGGGCCGAAGAGGAGGCGCAGGCAGTTGATGCGCAGCTTGCGAGCCTCGTGACCGAGCGGAACGATGTGGTCGAAGCCATCACCAAGCTGCGTCAGGCCATCCAAAGCCTCAATCGTGAAGGCCGCCAGCGGCTTCTCGAGGCGTTCGACGCGGTCAACGCCAATTTCCAGGATCTGTTCACGACCCTGTTCGGCGGCGGGCAGGCAGAATTGCGGCTGGTCGAATCGGATGACCCGCTAGAAGCCGGCCTCGAAATCATCGCCAATCCGCCGGGCAAACGGCCGCAAGTCCTGTCGCTGCTGTCGGGGGGCGAGCAAGCCTTAACGGCGGTTGCGCTCATCTTTGCAGTGTTCCTCACCAATCCCTCGCCCATCTGTGTGATGGACGAGGTGGATGCACCGCTCGACGACGCGAATGTGGAGCGATTCTGCAATCTGTTGGACGCCATGCTCACCCGGGCCGAGACGCGCTTCCTGGTGATCACTCATCACCCCGTGACCATGGCGCGCATGCATCGATTGTTCGGCGTGACCATGATGGAGCGCGGGGTCAGTCAGCTGGTCTCGGTTGATCTTGAAGCGGCAGAGGCCCTGCGCGAAGCGGGCTGAGGCATCATGCCGCTTTCTCAAGGTGGCCCCTACCACAGGGCGTCGAAGGTGCTTGTCGGCTCAAAATCAGCCTCGTAAAGCTCCCAAGGCGGAGCCTCCCGCCGGAACCGTGCATCGTCGGATCCAGAAGAGTCCTGTGCATTCTCGGGATCCAGCAAGATGTGAATCACTACCCAATTCCTTTCGCAATTATTCCGATCGCGGGGCGCCTCTGGCAGCTTGTTTTGGCGCTGCAATGTCATCTCCGAGGCAGGATGGTGGCGAAGCTGATGGTTGTGGAGGAAATCAACTAGCAGTTTCAGTCACTTGCGACCTATCCGGCTGTGCTTGACAGGGCGTAAAGCCATCTCTATCTTGCGCGCGACTTTCCGGGGGGCGGGCACTCCTCTGGCGAGGTCATCGAGAGGTCTGTGGTGGACGATGAACCAAGGGATCAAACGTCCGGTCGGTCCAACGACTTCACGGAACGTCTCGAACGCGCGCGAGCATCCATTCAGGCTCGGGAACAGGAGCCAAGCCGCCGGAGGAGTTCCTATGACTTCGGCATTCGTGTGGCCACCGAAATGGCGGTGGCTGTCGCGGTAGGCTTTGGTTTCGGTTGGTACCTGGATAAATGGCTTGGAACCAGGCCGTGGATGCTTTTGCTGTTTCTGCCGCTGGGCGCTGCGGCCGGCATCATGAACGTGATGCGGGCGGCCCGTGTCGAAGCGGCCCGGCAGCAGGCAGAGCTTGCGCGCAACCAAAGTGACGAAACGAATCGGGGCGACAGAAATCAGTCTGGGCCCTGATCGAGCAGGACAGGAGCTGGCTGGTGGCTGCGCAGGACGTTGGTGGAGGATTGACGGAGCACGCCGCGACGAATCCGACCGAAGCCGGGGGGCTCCATATCGACCCCATGCATCAGTTCGAGATCTCGCCGCTGGCCAAGATCTCGCTCGGTCATCTGAATGCGGATTTCACCAATTCAAGCCTGTGGATGGTGATCGCCGTCATCGTGGCGAGCCTCATCATGCTCGCGCCGGCCGCAAGGCTCGTGCCGGGGCGGCTGCAGTCGGTCGCCGAGATCGCCTATGAGTTCGTCGCCAACATGATGCGCAGCACCGTGGGCGAAGGCGGGCGGCCGTTCTTCCCGTTCATCTTTACGCTCTTCATCTTCATCCTGACCACCAACATGCTCGGGATGGTCCCCTATTCCTTCACCGTGACCAGCCATCTGAGCGTGACCTTCGCTCTGGCGCTCACGGTGTTCATCGTGGCGACGCTCGTGGGCTTCGCCAAGCATGGCGCCGGCTATCTCAAGCTGTTCGTTCCCTCCGGCGTGCCAGCAGTATTGCTGCCGCTGCTGGTGGTGATCGAAGTGATCTCCTACTTCACGCGCCCGATCAGCCTCTCGGTTCGTCTTTTCGCCAACATGCTCGCCGGCCACACCATGCTCAAGGTATTTGGCGCGTTCGTGGTGGGAATGGGCGTGCTTGCGGGCTGGCTGCCGCTGCTTGTCATGGTCGGTATCACCGGGCTCGAGTTCCTGGTGGCCTTCCTGCAAGCCTATGTGTTCGCGGTGCTGACCTGCATCTACCTGAACGACGCCATCAACATGCATCACTAATCATAAGTCTGAGGAGTTTCTATAATGGACGCGGAAGCAGCAAAGTTTATCGGCGCGGGCCTTGCCTCGATCGCTCTGGTGGGTGCTGGTCTCGGCATCGGCATGATCTTCGGCAACTACCTCCAGGGTGCGTTGCGCAACCCGGCCGCTGCCCCCGGTCAGTTCGCCAACCTGCTCTTGGGCTTCGCCCTGGCGGAAGCGACCGGTCTGTTCGGCCTGGTGGTGGCGCTGATCATCCTGTTCGTGTTCTAAGACGGCCGCAATTCGCGAACCGATTGGCTGACCGGCTCGAGGGGCCTTCGTGGTCCCTCTTCGTCGGCATCGAGGAATTCGAATTCTGGCCGCCGCACCGTTTGGTGGCCGCTGACTGCAAGGCGTGACGATGCCACAGTTTGAATTCGCGACGGTACCCTCCCAGATCATCTGGCTGGCGATTACCTTCGTCGCGCTCTACTTCATCATGTCTTGGTTTGCGCTTCCGAAGGTCGGGGGCGTCATCGAGCAGCGTACCAACCGGATTGCCGGCGATCTCGACGAGGCAGACCGGTTGCGCCGGGACGCGGAGCGCAGCACGGAGGTCTATCAGACCTCGTTGGCGGAGGCGCGGGCCAAGGCCCATACCATCCACCAGGAAAAGCGCGATGCGACCACTGCGGAATTGGAGACAATCCGCAAGGCGGTCGAGGCGGAACTCGAAGAGAAGCTGTCGGCTGCCGAGACGCGGATCTCCGAGATGCGCAACAAGGCGCTGGCGGAGATCAAGGACGTGGCCGTCGATACCGCGGGCGACATCATCGAGCGCCTCAGCGGGATCACCGTTGATCGTCCGGTCGTGGCGGCTGCGGTTGAGAGCGCCGGACGCGCAGGAAAGGCCTGAGCATGCTCACGACACCGGAATTCTGGGTCCTCGTCTCCTTCGTGGTGTTCGTCGCGCTGCTTGGCTATCTCGGCGTGCACCGGAAAGTGACCGATACCCTGGACAAGCGCGCCGCGAATATTCGAGATGAGCTGACGCAGGCGCAGCGGTTGCGGGAAGAAGCGCAGGCGATGCTGGCGGAAGCTCAGCGCAAGCAGCGCGAGGCGGAGAAAGAGGCCGCCGATATCGTGGCGCTGGCCCGCGAGGATGCCAAGGTTCTCGCCGAGGAGACGCGTAAGAAGCTCGATGAGCTCCTGGAGCGTCGGCGCACCCTGGCGGAGATGAAGATCAAGCAGGCTGAAGATCAGGCCGTCAAGGACGTCCGGGCGGCGGCTGCCGATCTTGCCGTGACCGCCGCGGGCCATGTTCTCGCCAGTGCGGTCAAAGGACCGCAATCGGCGAAGCTGGTGGACGAGAGCATTCAGGCGCTGCCGGCGAAGCTGCACTAAGCACTCGCAAATTACAGCTTTCGCGTTGCGAAAAGGGCGCCCCTGTGGGCGCCTTTTTCTTTGCGAGAGCACTCGAAGACTCAGAGCGTTTCCGCTCTCCTTGTATCGTGAAACCGCGTCTCACGCTCTTGCTTGGTCGCATTTCCTCGACGCGAACCGGTATCCATTTCGCTCGAAAATGCTTTAGCTGCTCATTGCATGTTCAGAAGATCGTTGGCCAAAGACCAGTGGATCTTGGCCGCTTCGGCGTGATTGTGGAGCTCTGCAAGCGGCCGTTGCCACTCGCTGGGGGATTGGTCCAGTGGAAAGGCGTCGAGGCCATGCTTGAGTGCTTCCACATTCTGATGCGCGCGGTGCAGATTTGCCTCGGCGAGGGACGCGGGCATGGGGGTGTCGTGGGAGAGCTGTGTGCCTTGCGGAAGGTCGCGAAGGAGATTGCTGATCGACTGACGCTGTTCCTGAAGCGCAAATGGCGCCAGGTGCTTGACCAGAGAGGGATCGCTCGCGGCAACCGAGTGAAGATCCTGGAGCTGCATTTGGGTTTGGTGGAGCGTCTTTCCGATGTGCTCATCCATTCGAGCAATCGTGGCCTCGGTCCAGTGTCCCTTGCTGCTCTCAGCCGCTTGATGAGCCACGGCAAGGGGCATTGACCGGGGCTGGGTGCTTGGACAGGGCTGAGGCATTCAGCTGGCTCTTGACCGTGTCCAGCGCGCGCTGAGCTTTGGCCAGAGAATCCTCTACGGCCAATTGCGGGGATGGGTGCGGCTTGAAATGGAAGGGCGCCCAGGCGAGCTCGCGCTGCAGGTCCGTGGCGAGGCCCGCAATCTTGTTCAACTGCTTGGGGCTTGCGGCAAGGCCATTCCTGGCCGATCCCGCAGTCTCGATCTGATTAATAAGGTGCGAGAAGACATCTGAAATCTGCGGGGTCGACAGCTTGGGAAATTTCGAGAGGCCGGCGTTGCCAGCATCGGAATAGAGGGGGAGTTTGGGCATAACACTGTCCGGCGATACAACCTAAAGTGGCGTGTATCGCCGGAGAAAATGTCACGAAGGCGGCAGCTGTCCGCCGCCTGAGCTTATTCGGCCGCGTCGCGATGCAGCCGCGGCTCGCGCCAGCGCAGCACCGGCTGGCGGGCCGCACGGGTCTCGTCGAGCCGTCCGACCGGAGTGAGGTAGGGCGCGCCGGTAAATCGGCTCTTGTCGCCCGACTTTGCCGCCTCAACGAGGTTACGCAGGGCCGATACGAACTGGTCAAGGCTTGCGCGCGATTCCGATTCTGTCGGCTCGATCAGCATCGCCCCATGCACCACGAGCGGGAAATAGACCGTCATGGGATGGAAGCCTTCGTCGATCATCGCTTTGGCGAAGTCGAGGGTGGTCACGCCAGTGCCTTTGAGGAAGCTGTCATCGAACAGAACCTCATGCATCGAAGGCCGCTTGCCGAAAGGCAAGCTCATCAGATCCTCGAGGCCTGCGCGGACGTAATTCGCATTGAGAACAGCGTCCTCGGAGGCCTGCCTCAGACCATCGCTGCCATGGCTCAGCATGTAGCTCAGAGCGCGGACGTACATGCCCATCTGACCATGGAAGGCTGTCATGCGGCCGAAGGCCTGGCCTGCGTCCGGGTCCTGCTCGGTCTCGACAAGCCGGAACCCGTCCTTGCCGTGAACGATGAAGGGCAAGGGGGCAAAGGGCGCCAAGGCCTCGGACAGCACGACAGGGCCGGCACCGGGTCCGCCGCCGCCATGGGGGGTCGAGAAGGTCTTGTGCAGGTTGATGTGCATGGCATCAACACCGAGATCGCCGGGCCGAGCCTTGCCGACGATCGCGTTGAAATTGGCCCCGTCGCAGTAGAAGAAGGCGCCGGCGGCGTGTACCGCGTCGGCGATCGCGATCACATCGCGCTCAAACAATCCGCACGTATTGGGATTGGTGAGCATGATCGCGGCAACTTCCGGGGTGAGATGGCGCTTGACCTCTTCCGGATCGACCGTGCCGTCAGCGCGCGCCGGGATCGGCTGAACGGTATAGCCGAGATAGGTCGCGGTTGCCGGGTTGGTGCCATGAGCAGATTCCGGCACGAGCACGATGGAGCGCTTGTCGCCACGTGCTTCCAGGGCTGCGCGGATCGCCATCATGCCACAGAGCTCGCCATGGGCACCGGCCTTGGGGCTCATAGCCACGGCAGGCATGCCGGTGAGCGTCTTCAACCAATGGGCCAGGGTATCGATCAGCTCCAGCGCCCCCTGGACGGTACTCTCAGGCTGCAGGGGGTGAATGTCGGCAAAGCCCGGCAGGCGCGCCATGCGCTCATTGAGGCGCGGGTTGTGCTTCATGGTGCACGAGCCAAGCGGATAGACACCGAGGTCGATCGCGTAGTTGCGCCGCGAGAGGCGAACGTAATGGCGCATGGCCTCGGGTTCGGAGAGGCCGGCAAGGCCGATCTCACCACCGCGGGCCATTTTGCCGAGCCGGTTCTCCGGTTTTTCCGGCAGATCGATATCAACGCCGCTCTTCTCGCGACCGCCAATCTCGAACAGCAGCGGCTCCTCGATCTCGAGGCCGCGATTGCCGGTGAAGGTCTCAATCTGATCGCCAATGGCAGCGGCATCGGCTGCCGGCGTGGTGGGGCGACCCTCTCGGTTCATCATGCCAATACCTCACTCAGCGCGGCCTTGTAGGCGGCGCGATCCGCATCCGTGTTCACCTCGGTTGCCGCCACGATGATCTGGTCGTGCATGGCCTTCTCGGATGGACGCAGCCTGGAGACGGGAACACCACCCAGAATGCCGCGATCGGCAAGGGCTGCGATGACCTCGGCGCCAGGGCGCGGGGTGCGGATGGTGAATTCGTTGAAGAAGCTGCGGTTGAGGACTTCAACGCCTCTCACGCCGCCCAAGGCATCTGCCAGGAGGCAGGCATTGTGGTGGTTTAGCGCGGCCAGCCGGCGGAAGCCTTCCTCGCCCAGGAGGGAGAGATGGATGGTGAAAGCCAGGCAGCACAGGCCGGAATTGGTGCAGATATTGCTGGTTGCCTTTTCGCGGCGGATATGCTGCTCGCGGGTGGACAGGGTGAGCACGAAGCCGCGCCGGCCGTGGGCATCCACCGTCTCGCCGCAGAGGCGCCCCGGCATCTGGCGCAGGAATTTCTCGCGGGTGGCGAACAGCCCGACATAGGGACCACCGAAGTTGAGCCCGACGCCCAAGGACTGGCCCTCGGCAACCACGATATCGGCACCCATCTCCCCGGGGGATTTCAGCGCGCCGAGCGAGACCACTTCGGTCACTACCGCAATCAGCAGCGCGCCCTTGGCATGGGCTGCCTCGGCAATCGGTGCGAGATCGATGACCTCACCAAAGACATTGGGGGTTTGCACGACAACGCAAGCCGTCTCGTCGTCGATATGGGCGGCAATGTCCTCGCGATCGGTGATGGCGCTCGGCAGGGCGATGACGCCGGAGCCGCCGAAGCGGCTGAGATTGTCAACGACTGCCCGATATTGCGGATGAAGCCCGCCGGAGAGAATGGCCTTGCTGCGCCGGGTCACCCGCTCGGCCATGAGGACCGCCTCACCGCAGCCGGTCGAGCCGTCATACATGGAGGCATTGGCCACTTCCATGCCGGTGAGCAGAGCCACCTGCGTCTGGAATTCGAAGAGATATTGCAGGGTACCTTGCGATATCTCGGGCTGATAGGGCGTGTAGGAGGTGAGGAATTCCGACCGCTGGATCAGATGGTCGACGGTCGCGGGCACGTGGTGCTTGTAGGCGCCGGCGCCGACGAAAAAGGGCACCTGACCTGCAGCCATGTTCTTCGCCGCCATTCGCCCCAGCGTGCGCTCCACCTCCATTTCGCTAGCGCGCCGAGGAAGATCGACCAGGCCTTCGATCCGGGCACGGGCGGGCACGTCGGCATAAAGCTCGTCCACCGAGGAAACCCCGATGGTCTTGAGCATTGCCTTGCGATCATCGCTGTTGAGCGGCAAATACCGCATCAGTGCTGCTCCTCAACAAAGGCCTTATAGGCGTCGGCATCCATCAGGCCGTCGAGCTCGGCAGCCACAGTCAGCCGGATCTTGAAGAACCAGCCCTTACCCTCGGGATCCTGGTTGATGAGGGCGGGTTCCGATTCGAGCGCCGAATTCACTTCAACCACCTCGCCGGTAAGCGGCGCATAGACATCGCTCGCCGCCTTCACCGATTCGACCACTGCAGCCTCGCCGCTCTGCTTGAGGGATTTTCCAACCGGGGGCAGTTCGACAAATACGACATCGCCCAGCTGCTCCTGAGCATATTGGGTGATGCCAACGGTCGCGACATCGCCGTCGACGCGGACCCATTCATGCTCTTGGGTAAACTTTACAGTGCTCATGTCCTGTCCTCAGAAGGGTCCGACGTCAGCGCCGGACATAACGATGGGGAACAAAGGGCAACCGGACCACTTGGGCGGCCAAGGGCTTGTCGCGCACAATGATTGATACGGCGGTGTCGGGCGCCGCATGGGCGATATCCACGTAGCCAAGCGCAATGGGCTGGCCGAGGCTCGGGCTGAAGCCGCCGGATGTAACCTGGCCGATTGGGGTGCCATCGGCGGAGGTGATGGTTGCACCCTGGCGCGCCGGCGCGCGGCCCTCGAGCTTGAGGCCGACCAGGCGCCGGGACGGCTTGTTCGCGAGCTCCTGCGCGATGCGCTCATAGCCCGGGAAGCCGCCACGCTCGCGGCGGCGCTTGCCAATGGACCAAGTGAGGCCGGCCTCAACCGGGCTCGTGGTTTCGTCAATATCCTGGCCGTAGAGGCACAGGCCCGCCTCCAGGCGCAGGCTGTCACGGGCGCCGAGTCCGATGGGCTTTACCTCCGGGTTAGCCAGCAGGCTCTCGGCAAAACGCTCCGCAAGCCCTGCCGCGAGGGAGATCTCGAAGCCGTCCTCGCCGGTATAGCCGGAGCGGCTGACGATCACATCGCCTTCGATACCGTGATGGCCGGAGAATTGTGTCTCCAGGGCATTCATGAAGCTCAGGGTTTCGATGCCGGGAACATAGGGCAGCAGAACGTCGGCCGCCGTTGGCCCCTGCAGGGCGAGCAGCGCGCGATCCGCGATCGGGGCCAAGGTTGCGGCGCCAGCCAAGCTCTGGGCAATATGGGGGAAGTCCACATCCTTGCGCGCGGCATTGACCACGAGAAACAGCCGCTCCTTGCCGTCTCTGGCAGCCAGGCGGGTGACCATCAGGTCATCAATGATTCCACCCTCGGCCGTCGTGAGCTGCGTGTAGCGGATGTGATTTTCCGCAAGGCTCGCGACATCGCCCGGAACGAGCTGCTCGAAGGCCTCGGCCACCTCGAAGGGGGCCGTCAGTTCGGCCTGGCCCATATGCGAGACATCGAACAGGCCGGCATGCTCGCGGGTCCAGAGATGCTCGGCCATGATGCCGGTCGGATATTGGACGGGGAGAGCGTAGCCCGCGAAGGACACGATGCGGCCGCCGAGCCGTTCATGCAGCGCGAGAAGCGGCGTTGGACGGGGAGGGGAAGTGTCTTCGTTCTGAGCCATAATCTCTCTCGGTCCTTACAGAGGTACGACGCCCGACATCGTGTCCGGCTGCGCCCCCTCTGTCTCGAAACCTGAGAGATTTCACTTCGTCGATCACTCTGATGAAGCGATCGGTCCGAAGCTTACCCCATCGGTGAGCAGCCGCTCAGGCGGCTGCTGCTTTCCAGAGTTGCTCTCGCCTCATCGGTCCTTTTGCCTGAGAGTTTCCGGGGCGGTTGCTCCTTCGGCTCCGGCCTTGCGCCGGTCTCTCCCGCTGAGGCAGGCATGTCATGTCGTCCTCGCGGTACGACATGTCGTAATCGCGCGCAGGGTAGCAGGGGAAAGTGGCCTGTCAAGGGCTCCCGCTTATGCCCCGAGACGGCTACGTCAGGCAGACATCATTTCGGCGCGCAGTCTCTGGCGCATCATATCGATGGGCACCATTGTCGCACCGTTGACCAAGTGCCAGAAGGTCCAGCCATTGCAGGCTTCGACCCCCTGCACATGGGCGCCGATCTTGTGAATCGAGCCGGTCGCATCCTTTGCAACCAAAGTTCCATCGGCCCTGACCTTGGCGGCATGGCGCCGGGCGGGGTCGAACAGCACCGTGCCCGGCGCGATGAGGCCGCGCTCGACCAGGGTGCCGAAAGGGATCCGCGGTTCGGCCCGGCGGCCGGTCGAGACACGGACCGCTTCCGGCTCGGCCGGTGTCGTGGCAGCGATACGCTCACGAGCCGCCTTCGCGTAAGTCTGGTCTTGCTCAATGCCGATGAAGTTGCGGCTGAGCCTCTTGGCCACCACGCCGGTGGTTCCGGTTCCGAAGAAGGGGTCGAGAATGGTGTCGCCGGGATTGGTGGATGCGAGGATCACCCGGTGCAGCAATGCTTCCGGCTTCTGGGTCGGATGCAGCTTGTCGCCGTTCTGATCCTTCAGTCTCTCGCTGCCGTTGCAAATGGGCAGGAGCCAGTCAGAGCGCATCTGGAGATCGTCGTTCAGCGCCTTCATGGCTTCGTAGTTGAACGTATAGCGCTTCTGATCGGCGCTCTTCGCTGCCCAGATCATCGTCTCGTGCGCATTGGTGAAGCGCTTGCCACGGAAGTTCGGCATCGGGTTGGTCTTGCGCCAGACCACGTCGTTCAGAACCCAGAAGCCCATATCCTGCAGGGCTGTGCCGATGCGGAAAATGTTATGATAGCTGCCGATCACCCAAAGGGTGGCGGTGTCCTTCATCACACGGCGGCACTCGCTGAGCCAAGCCCGGGTGAACTGATCATATTGCTCGAAGCCCGTGAAGCGGTCCCAGTCGGCGTCAACGCCGTTGACCCGTGAGTTGTCGGGACGGAGAAGCTCGCCACGGAGCTGCAGGTTGTAGGGTGGATCTGCGAAGACCGCATCAACAGATTTGGCGGGCAGCTTGGCCAGTTGCTCCAGGCAGTCGCCGACGAGAACCTGATTGACGGCGGAACGGCTGCGTATGGCGGCGGTGGTGCCCATCTCTGAACCCTTGTGCTCTGATCACTGGGTTCGGAGATTGGCGCGCGGCCTGTAAAATTTGCTTTAATTGCGACCTGACGATTTCGAGCTAAGCGATTGATAACTCATTAAGTTTAATGAAAGGTTACTGCTCTAGAGGAGGTCCAGGGCCGGCAACATTTCTTGGGGTTCTTCCCCCAGAACCGCGCGCACCGAAGCGAAGCGGCGCCGATGATGCGGCGTCGGGCCCAGGAGGGTGAGCGCGGCGCGATGCTCCGGAGTGCCATAGCCCTTATGGCGCTCGAAGCCATATCCGGGCCAGGCCCTTGCGAGCTCTTCCATCATGCGATCGCGGGTCACCTTGGCGATGATCGATGCCGCTGCAATCGACAATGAGAGTGCATCGCCATCGACAATCGCCATGGCCTCGCAGGGCAGCGGGGGGCAGAACTTGCCATCGACCAGGACATAGGCGGGGCTCAATGCCAGCCCCGAACAGGCCTCGCGCATGGCCCAGAGGGTAGCATAGTGAAGGTTGTCGCGCTCAATCCGCTCCACATCGGCAATGCCGACCGCCCAACAGGCAGTGGCGGTGATTTCCTCATAGAGCGCGGCCCGACGTTCGGGCGTGAGCTTCTTGGAATCGTCGATGCCCTTAGGAATGTTCTCGAGATCAAGAATGACGGCGGCGGCCACCACCGGCCCTGCCCATGGACCGCGGCCGGCTTCATCAATGCCCGCGACCGGCCAGAGCCCGCGCGCACGGATTTCGCGCTCGCGCTCGCAGCTGATCACCATCTCGATCGAATCGCCACCGGCCATAGGGCAGGTGTCGCAAAGAGAAGGGGAGGGCGCAAGGCATTTGCTGGCCTCGATGATGGCAGATTGCCAGTCAGTCACGACAAAGCCTGCCGAACGGATGCAACCCGGACGGGAGCGGGCCATTTCGGCCGCACTCGTCCAGGCATGGCCGGCGGGGATTTCCTTGACATGTCAGCGGCCAAGACCACAGCCGTGACTCAATTTTTCAAATCCGGTGTGAGACCAAGATGGGATGCGGAATTCGAAGTGGCAAAGACGCCCGCGTTGCCGCGGCATTTTCCCGGCGGCAGTCGCCTGGCTGTCATCGAAGCCGGCCATTAAATTTCGCCTGGATGCACAAGTTGCGGCCGGTTCTTGACTCAAACTCTGAGACGGTGCTCCCCGGCCGCAGGTGTCTCAAAACAAGGCGAGCTGGTCTCCGGGGCGAGCGGGCCTTGAAAACTGACTGAGATCCATTCGCTGCCTCTCCCGGTTGAGGCCGAGTTTTCCACAGGCAAGCTCGAACCTGCGGCCGATGGTCCAGGCATAGGGGCCGGATCCCTTCTGCCGCAGCCCCCATGTTGATTCATAGTCCTTGCCACCCCGCATGGAGCGTATCAGTGACATTACGCGCCTGGCCCGATCAGGCATTTCGGTCTCTAGCCATTCCTGGAAAATCAGGGTTACCTCGCGGGGTAGCCGGAGCAGCACGTAACCCGCGTGTGTCACGCCGGCCGCGGCTGCGGCGCCGAGAATGGCCTCAATCTCATGATCGTTCACCGAAGGGACGAGGGGCGCGAGCATCACTGTCGTCGAAACCCCGGCGGCGCTCAGCATCTCGAGCGCCTGCAGCCGCTTCTGCGGTGTCGATGCCCGCGGCTCCATGCTGCGTGACAGTTTCGCATCGAGACTGGTCACTGAAATCGCCACCCGCACCAGATTGCGCTCGGCCATGGGCTGCAGAATGTCCAGATCCCGCAGAACCAAGGCGGATTTGGTGACGATGCCTACGGGATGGTTGAACTCGGCAAGCACCTCGAGAATTTGCCGAGTGATCCGATATTGCCGCTCCACCGGCTGATATGGGTCCGTGTTCGCCCCGAGCGCAATCATCTTCGGCACGTAGCGGGGGTCCGAGAGTTCCCGGCGAAGGAGCTCCGCGGCATTGGTCTTGGCAAAGAGCTTGGTTTCGAAGTCGAGGCCGGGTGACAATCCCCAATAGGCATGGCTCGGGCGCGCGTAGCAGTAGGCGCAGCCATGCTCACAGCCCTGATAAGGATTGATCGACTGATCAAAGGAAATGTCCGGACTGTCGTTGCGTGTGATGATCGTCTTCGGCTTCTCCGAGATAACCGAGGTGCGAAGCTTCGGCAGATCCTCGAAAGCCTGCCAACCATCATCGGCAAAAAGTCGGGAAAGGCGCTCGAAGCGACCCGACTCGTTCGAGCGCGCGCCGCGGCCCCGCTCCTGTCCCGGAAGCGCCGTTCCGACCAGCCCTTCTGACGAGGAGAGCTGTGCTGCGCGATGCTTATGGTTGATGACCGTCGCCATGTTCCAAAGCTAGGACAAGCGTTGGAACAAATCAAGAACATTCGATGGGCGCCGAACTAGAGGGTCAGCTGATAGGTCGCCGGAACATAGCGATAGCCCTCAGCCGTTTTCTCGACATAGCCGACTGCCGGGAAGGGCATGTGATAGCCAATGAATGGGACCCGGTCGGCGGCAATCATGTCGAAGATCTTGCGGCGGGTGGCGATGGCGGCCTCCTTGTCCATATCGAAGCGCACATTCCAATCCGGGCGCTGAAGGGAGGCGACATAGTGATTGGCCGTGTCGGCCGTCAGCACCAGCCTCCGGCCCTCGCTCTCGATATTGAAGGCGAGATGGCCGGGCGTGTGGCCGAACGCCTCGATGGTCGAAATGCCTGGAATCACCTCGTCGCCCTGCTTGAGGAATGTCATCTTGTCCTTGAGGGGAACAACGTTCTTTTGAACAAGGGCAGCGGCATTAGCGGTCGGACCCGAAGCACGATCGGGTGAGGTCCAGAATGCAAATTCCTTCTCGCCGATAGCGTAGCGAGCATTGGGAAAGGCAGGCTCGCCATTTTCCACGAGGCCGCCAATGTGATCGCCGTGACAATGGGTTATCACGACCAGATCGACCTCGCCCGGAGAGATGCCCGAGCCGACCAAGGCTTGCACGAAATTGCCGGCATCCGGCCGCCGGGCGGCGCCATTGCCGGTGTCAAAGACGACGATCTCCCGACCGGTGTTTACCACCACTGGCGTGAAGCTGTTGCGCATCCTATCGCTCGGAAGGAAGTTCTTCTCGAGTAGAGCAGCAACCTCTGCCGCATCAACATTCTCCCCAAAGGTCGGGTGTGGGCCTTGCGCCACAACCGAGCCATCCAAAATGCTCGTGATCTCGAACTGGCCAAGCTTGACCCGGTTGATCTCGGGTGTCGCAATGCCTTTCTGCGGGGCGGCGGCGAGTGCCGGGGTCACGGTTCCTCCAATCGCGAGCTGGCCTGCCGCGAGGCCAAAAGAGCCTGCGAGAGCGGCACGGCGGTTCATGATAAAGCTATTGATCATCCTGTCCTCCCGTGAAGGTTTGGCATTCTAATCAGGTTTGTGCCGGAGGCTTCAGGGGTCACGCACAAGTGATGCCCATGACCATCATGAGGTGGAGAATGCGGATGCTTTACTTGCCGGTGCGGCGAAGATGCTCGTCAAGTCGCGGCATGATCTCGACGAAGTTGCAGGGCATGTGACGGTAGTCGAGCTGATCCTGCAGAATGCCGTCCCAGGCATCGCGGCAGGCGCCGGGAGAGCCCGGCAAGCAGAAAATATAGGTGGAATTGGCCACACCGGCGGTTGCGCGGGACTGCACTGTAGACGTGCCGATCTTCTGGAAGGAGATCATGTGGAAGGCCACCGAAAAACCGTCGATCTCCTTTTCGAAGAGCGGTTTGACCGCCTCCGGGGTGACATCGCGGCCGGTCAGGCCGGTGCCACCGGTGGTGATCACCACATCGATATCGGGTGAGACAATCCAGTCACGCACCTTCTCCCGGATCAGCTCGATCTCGTCGCGGACGATGGCGCGGTCGGCCAGGATATGTCCCGCCGCCGCGATGCGACCGGCCAGAAGCTCGCCGGAGCGGTCCTCGGCGAAACCTCTCGTGTCGGAGATAGTCAGCACGGCGATTCGCACGGCAATGAAGGGGCGCTCAGCTCCGGTCATGGAACACCTCACTTTCGCGCATCGCCTGATCGAGCATCAGGAGATCGCGCCAGGCGAGCCGTTTATGCTCCGGCTGCCGCAGGAGATAGGCCGGATGCAGCGTCGGCAGGGTGCGATAGGTCTTGCCGCCCGGGCTCACATAGTCCGTCCATTTGCCGCGCAGACGCATGATCCCTTGCGTGCTCTGCAGGAGACGTGCGGCGGAGGTCGAGCCGAGGCAGACCAGGAAGGCCGGATCCACCAGCTCAATCGCCCGTTCGATAAAGGGCAGGCACATCAGGCTTTCGGCTTCCGTCGGCTTGCGGTTGCCGGGCGGCCGCCAGAAGATGCAGTTCGAGATGAATACGGATGAGAGCGGATCCTCCGACTGGCGGGAGAGACCGATGGCGGCCAGCATCCGATCGAGCAGCTGGCCGGACACGCCGACGAAAGGCTTGCCCTGGAGGTCCTCATCGCGGCCTGGTGCTTCGCCCACAAGCATGATTCGCGCCGCCGGATTGCCATCGGAGAAGACCAGATTGGTGGCGGTGCGATGCAAGGGGCAGGCATCGAAGCGGGCGAGCATGTCGCGCAGCTCCGCAAGGCTCGCGCAGCTACGGGCGGCGGTCCTTGCATCTTCCACCGCCTGGTCGGAGGGAATAGCGGCCGGGCGCGGGGCTGCGGTGGAGCGGTCGGGAATGCGAGCGGTCGTCTCTTCGTCAAAGACAGGCGTCTTGCGGTGAGGCGTTGTCGGGATGGCGGGAGAGGGGGCACGGGCGTCCGCCTCCCTCATCACCGCTGCGGCTTGCGGCGGCTCAGCCTGTCTAGGCCTGCTCGAGGTTGAGAACCGATCGATCGGCGCATCGGTGATTGCCTCATCGACCCCCATGGCCTCGTACCAGCGCAGCAGCTCGGCACGCGACACTATAGCCTGATCGTTGAAAGCCACTTTTCCGCCTGTAACAGTGTTTCCCAGTCCGTGGGATGTCTACTATAAGGGCATTAGAAACATCCCGGGCAGATTAGCCCATCTTCCGATAACATCGATACCGCAAATCACAATGGGAGAGGCTGGGTTGAGTGAGACGGACGTCGCGGTCGAACGCGAATGCATGGAATTTGACGTGGTTATCGTCGGGGCTGGGCCTGCCGGCCTTGCCGCTGCGATCAGGCTGAAGCAGCTGGCTCAGGCGGCCGGCAGCGAATTGTCCGTCTGCGTGCTGGAAAAGGGCTCGGAGGTGGGCGCCCATATCCTGTCGGGCGCGGTGATCGATCCGATCGCGCTCAACGAGCTCATTCCCGACTGGAAAGAAAAAGGGGCGCCGCTCAACATTCCCGTGACGGAGGACCGGTTCTACATGCTGGGGCCGGCCGGCAGCGTGCGACTGCCGAATTTCGCCATGCCGCGGCTCATGAACAATCACGGCAATTATGCGGCATCTCTCGGCAATCTGTGCCGGTGGCTGGCGGGCGAGGCAGAAGCGCTCGGGGTTGAAATCTATCCGGGCTTTGCCTGCTCTGATCTGGTCTATCGCGAGGATGGCTCGGTCAAGGGCGTGGTGGCCGGCGTCATGGGTATCGGCCGTGACGGCAAGCCCAAGGATGATTTTCAGCCGGGCATGGAGCTGCATGGCAAATATGTATTCATCGGCGAAGGGGTGCGCGGCTCGCTCGCCAAGGTGCTGATCAACAAGTTCCAGCTCGCCGCGGGGCGCGAGCCACAGAAATTCGGCATCGGCATGAAGGAGCTGTGGGAAATCCGCCCCGACATGCACCGGCAGGGCCAGGTCACGCATACGATGGGCTGGCCGCTCGATACGGAAACGGGCGGCGGCAGCTTCATGTATCACCTCGAAGACAATCTGGTCTCCATCGGGTTCGTGGTGCATCTCAACTACAAGAACCCGTATCTCTACCCGTTCGGTGAGTTTCAGCGGTTCAAGCATCATCCGCTCATCAAGCCCGTGCTCGAGGGCGGGCGGCGGATCGCCTATGGGGCGCGGGCCATCACCGAGGGCGGGCTGCAGTCGGTGCCAAAATTGACCTTCCCGGGCGGCGTGCTCATCGGGTGCTCGGCCGGGTTCGTCAATGTGCCGCGCATCAAGGGCAGCCACAATGCCATGAAGACCGGCATGCTGGCGGCGGAGAGCGCGTTCGAGGCGATCGAGGCTGGCCGCCAGGGTGATGAGCTCTTCGATTATGAGGACCGCTATCGGGGATCGTGGGTCTACCAGGACCTGAAAAAGGTCCGCAACGTCAAGCCACTCTGGTCGAAATACGGTCTCATCGGCGGGCTCACCCTCGGCGGGATCGACATGTGGACGAACGAATTGTTCGGCCTCTCCTTCTTCGGCACGCTGCGCCATGGCAAGGGGGATCACGAAACATTGGTGCCGGCCTCACAGGCCAAGCCGATTGAATATCCCAAGCCTGATGGGGTCATTTCCTTCGACAGGCTGACGGATCTCTCCTTCTCGGCAACCAATCACGAGGAGGACCAGCCTTGCCATCTCAAGCTCAAGGATCCCTCGATCCCGGTCAATTACACGCTGCCAACCTATGACGAGCCAGCGCAGCGCTATTGCCCGGCCGGCGTCTATGAGATCGTGCAGGATGCGGAGAACAAGCCGCGCTTCCAGATCAATGCGCAGAACTGCGTGCACTGCAAGACGTGCGACATCAAGGATCCGCCGCAGAACATCAACTGGACCACACCGGAGGGCGGTGGCGGGCCCAATTATCCCAATATGTAAGGCTCGAGGCCCGGCGCTCAGCACCGGACCTCTCAGCCGCGGATAGGGATGGATCGGTGCGTATGGCGGTCCTAAGAATGCGTGCAAGAGGTGTCGGTCGCGGGGCCAATTGCGCCACATTGTTGTACAAGTATGCCGCTGCCGGAGCCGTTTGGGGAATCGCTCGACAGAAAATATCGTCATCCTCTTGCCAGGTTTCGTCGAATACTCGACCTTGGCGAAACTGGGTTATAGCAGTAGAGAGGTGCCCACTGGCGCACCCTCCGGCCAGACGGCGGCCGGCAAATGAGGAACAGCGCTCCGAGGAGATCAGGCAGATATGATGCGCAGCGGCAAGCATGCAGTGGTCGGTACGGCCCTAGCCCTGAGCGTGGCTCTCTCTGCGCTTTTTGCTCCGGCGTTTGGCGAAGCACGGGAGATCAGATCATTGTCCGGCAGCTATCTGGCCGGGCAGTTCGCGTCGCAAACGCGGGATATCGACCAGGCTGCCCGCTATTTCGCCGATGCCTTCGAGCAGGATCCGACGAACCCGCTCTTGCTGGAGCGATCCTTCGTGGCAGAGCTGGGGGCGGGGAATGTGCTGCGGGCCGAAATGCTGGCCAAGCGGCTCATCGTCATCAACTCGCGGCACAGGCTGGCCCACATTGTTCTGGGGCTTGCCGATCTGCGGCGAGGGGCCGAGACCAGCGCGCGCAAGCATTTCGAGCAGGCAGCCTATACGCCCATCGGTGAACTCACCAGCGGGCTACTGACGGCCTGGAGCTATGCGGCGGAGAAGCAGGGGGGGAAGGCCGAGAAGGCGCTCGACATCCTCGACAGGAACGAGTCCTTCGGGATCTACAAGATCTTCCACCAGGCGCTCATCTCCGATCTCCTGGGCATGAAGCCCAAGGCGGCGGCGCTTTACAAGAAGGCCTATGACGAGAGCTCGAGCTCGCTGCGGATCGTGGAGGCCTATGGCAATTTCCTCGAGCGCCAGGGCGAGGTTGATAAGGCGCGCGAGATCTATCAGGCATTCCTTACCGTTTCGCCCGATCACCCGGTCATCGAGCAGGTGCTGTCGCGAATTGGGCACGCCAAGCCCGCGCCTTTCGTCGGCAATGCGATCGATGGTGCGGCGGAGGCGCTGTTCGGCCTCGCCAGCGCGCTGACGGATGAATCGGGCATCGATCTTGCGCTCACCTATGCCCGGCTCACGCTCAGCCTGAAGCCGAACATGCCGGCGGTGCAGACGCTTCTGGGCGACATTTTCGAGAATATGAAGCAGTATCAGGCGGCGATCGGCGCTTACGACAAAGTGCCGTTCAGCTCAGCCTTGCGCCCGAATGCGGATATCCGCATGGCCGCCAATCTCAGTGAGCTCGGACGGAATGACGAGGCTCGCGCTCAGCTCGAGAAGCTGGTGAAACGCGAGCCAAAGAACTACGAGGCGCTCGTCACGCTCGGAACCATCCTGCGGAGCCAGTCCAAGTTTGAGGATGCCGCGAAATTCTACACGCAAGCCCTGGATGGCATCGGTGAGCCTAACGAGCGGCATTGGATGGTGCTCTATTTCCGCGGCATCTGCTATGAGCGCTCCAAGCAATGGGAAAAGGCCGAGGCCGATTTCCTGAAGGCGCTGGCGCTCGAGCCGGACCAGCCCTTGGTGCTCAACTATCTCGGCTATTCCTGGCTCGAACAGAACCGCAACCTCGACGACGCCATGACGATGATCGAGAAGGCGGTCGAGCAGCGGCCGAATGACGGCTATATCATCGACAGCCTGGGCTGGGCCTATTACAAGCGGGGCGATTATGCCCGGGCGGTCGAAGAGCTGGAGCGGGCAATCGAGCTGCAGCCCAATGATGCCGCCATCAATGATCATCTGGGTGATGCTTACTGGCGGGTGGGCCGCAGGCTCGAGGCGAAGTTCCAGTGGCAGCATGCCAAGGATAGCGAGCCGGAGCCCGATCTCCTGAAATCGATCGAGAGCAAGCTTGCAAACGGGCTGCCGGACGAGGCCCCGGCACCAGCGGTTGCAACGCCGATCTCGGAGAAGCGCTCGTAGCGTGGCGTCATCAATGGGTAGGGCTGTCGGGCAGCGGGAGGCCGCGCAGGCAGGGCCTGACGCTGAACTGGCCAGCGCCAAGGTCAATCTCTCGCTGCATGTGGTTGGCCAGCGCGCGGATGGCTATCATCTTCTGGAAAGCCTGGTCGCCTTCACGGGGGAAGGCGACGTCGTGCATTTTGCAGCGTCCGAGCGCCTGTCTTTGACGATTGATGGCCCCTTCGCATCGGGGCTCGAGTCCGATCCGACCAATCTTGTCCTGCGCGCGGCCGCTGCTCTTGGGGTGGATGCCTGCGGGATCCGGCTCGAAAAGCGATTGCCCGTCGCCTCCGGCATTGGTGGGGGTTCGGCAGACGCCGCCGCGACCCTCAGAGGCATCATGCGGCGCTATCAACTCTCAGTGCCGGATGACGAGCTCGACCGGATTGCGTTGACGCTTGGCGCTGACGTTCCAGTGTGCCTGCGGTCGCGGGCCTGCTTCATGGCCGGTATCGGGGAGAGGGTCGAGACGGTCGGCCCATTGCCGGATGTCGGCATCTTGCTGGTCAATCCAAGGGTTGCAGTGGCGACCGCGGCCGTTTTCCGGGAATTGGGGCTTGCGGCACGGCTTGCGGCAGGAGAGGAGCCGGGCTCTCCTCATCCGCCACTACCAGCGCAATGGCGGGATGCGGCGCATTTTGCCGAATTCATCACGCTCTGCCGGAATGACCTCGAAGCGCCAGCCCAGCGGTTAGCACCGGTCATTGCGGAGGTGTTGGACCGGTTGCGGCAAGAGACGGGCTGCCTGGTGGCGCGCATGTCGGGTAGCGGCGCGACGTGCTTTGGCCTTTTCCCCACACGGGAGCAAGCCGCAGCTGCGGGGACGCGGATTGCTGCCGATCATCCCGGCTGGTGGCTGATGGCAAGCCAGCTGAGGTAGCAGGGCGAGACGTCCCGCCGTCCTCGTTGCAGCGTCACCTTCTCCGAAAGCCAGCAGCCACTCTCTGGGATCAACTCAGAATGCGCGTTCGATGCTGAAGTCGACCGCGAGGTTGAGCGCCTGCTTGTGAGGGCCCGAGGGGAAGATGGCCAGAGCCTCCGATGCGATCGCGCCATAGTGGCGGGCGCGCTCGATGGTATCGGCAATGGCGCCATGTTTCTCGACCAGGGCGATGGCGATGGCCAGATCCTCGTCGCTCTGGATGCCTTCCTGGAGCGTGCGCTGCCAGAAGGCACGATCATGGCTGTCGCCTCTGCGATAGGCGAGCACCACGGGCAGGGTGATCTTGCCCTCGCGGAAATCATCGCCCACGCTCTTGCCCAACAAGCCCTGCTTGCCGGAATAATCGAGCGCATCATCGATCAGCTGGAAGGCCAGGCCGAGATTGCGCCCGAAGGCCTGTAGGGCCTGCTGCTCCGCCCGAGGCCGTTCGGCAATGGCCGCGCCGACCTCGGCGGCAGAGGAGAACAGCGCGGCGGTCTTGGCGTTGATGATGCGGAGATAGGCATCCTCGGTGGTCGAGGTGTCCCGTTGCGCGGCCAATTGCAGCACCTCGCCCTCGGCGATGACCGCCGCAGCATTGGAGAGGATCCGCAAGGCATCCAGCGACTTGGTCTCGACCATCATCTTGAAGGCCTGGCCAAGCAGGTAGTCGCCGACGAGAACGCTGGCCTGGTTGCCCCAGATCATCCGGGCCGCCTGCTTGCCGCGGCGCAGCTCGCTTTCATCGACCACGTCATCGTGCAGCAAAGTCGCCGTGTGCATGAACTCCACCGCGGCCGCGAGCTTGATGTGATAATCGCCGCGATAGCCGCACATCTGTGCTGCGGCGATGGTCAGCATAGGGCGCAGGCGCTTGCCGCCACTGTCGATCAGATGGCGTGCAAGATCGGGGATCATGTCGACCTCGGAATAGGCCCGCGCAAGAATGGCTTCGTTGACGCGCGCCATGTCGGCATCGACAAGAGCAAGCAAGGGGTCAAGCTTGGCCGACCCGCTCTGGCGATTGTCGAAAGCGATGACTTGTCCCACGGAACCTCCTCGTGCCGGCTAGCAAGTACAGAGAATATGAAGGCCCGGCTTGCCCAATCAAGCGCGACCCAGAGACAGCGACGGCAGATGCCTGAGGATCAGGAATTCGCGCCGAGCCCGGTCGATCTTATCTTGCCGGAAAGCCATGCCGCTTTCTTGCGTTCTGCGCTAGCATAAAATGGACGCGGCCGGAGGTTCCACTCCTGCCGGCGCTGCGTGATCGGTCCGGAGATGGTATGCGCGAGATCCTGAGGTCCAACGATATGGTCGCTCTTTCCTTTGCAACAGCGCTCCTCAAAGATGCGGGCATCGACCACATCATCCTCGACACCAATATGAGCGTCGTTGAAGGGAGTCTCGGCATCCTGCCGCGCCGCTTGATGGTGGTGGATGAAGAGGTGGATGCGGCACGCCA
Organism: Rhodoligotrophos sp. CJ14; assembly: GCF_038811545.1. GTDB lineage: Bacteria > Pseudomonadota > Alphaproteobacteria > Rhizobiales > Im1 > Rhodoligotrophos > Rhodoligotrophos ferricapiens. The sequence continues at coordinate 1,139,260 of NZ_CP133319.1, read as the reverse complement.
GTTGCTGAGGGATGCCGGACTGTCCCTTTGATTTCACCAATGCCGCCTATGTCCGAAGTTCCGGTGCTTGAAGACGATCTGACCCGAGATCAATTTCTCGGCGGCAGGATCGTCTTGCAACAGCCGAAGAAAGGATATCGCGCAGGAATTGATGCGGTGTTTCTCGCGGCATCGATCCCCTGCGAGCCGGGACAGTCGGTTTTCGAAGGGGGTATGGGAGTGGGCACTGCGGCGCTCTGCCTTGCGGCTCGGGTGCCCGGCGTCCATATCGCCGGGATCGAGCGATCGCCGCTTTATGCACAGGTTGCTCGGCACAACATTGCCGCCAATGGCGAAGAGGCGCGGGTCCATCTGATCGAGGGAGACATCAAAGAGCTCACGCGCAATCCGGATGGGCGCTTCCCGCCGGTTGCGTCCTTCGATCATGTCTTTGCGAACCCGCCTTATCATGTCCGCGAGCGCACAACCGCATCACCATCTGGATCAAAGAGCGAGGCACATAGCATGCCCGCGGGCGACCTCGACCTCTGGATCAAGATGCTGGCGGCGATGGCGCGTCCGCGCGGAACGCTCACCCTGGTCCAGCGGCCAGAAGAGCTGCCCGGCCTGCTGAAGGCGCTGGAGAGCCGGGCGGGGGATATACGGGTTGCGCCGTTGTTCCCGCGTGCGGGAATGCCAGCTTCCCTGGTCATCATCCAGGCGATCAAGGGCAGCCGGGCCGGCTTGCGGCTGCTTCCGGGCATGATCCTGCATGGGGATGGCCACGGCTTCACCGAGGAAGCGGAGGCTGTGTTGCGCCATGGCGCGGCCTTTCCGTTGCGGTGAGCGGTCTAAGTGGTTGCCTGCTCGCATTTCTTCACGCGAACGGGGTGCCCGCCTCGCTCGAAATGCTCTGGTCAACATCACGTGTGCAGGAGAGTTAGGTCTTGCCTCAGCCTCTCTCCCCGCGTAACTCGGAATCGTAATGAGCTTGGTTCCCGCCTCTGTTCGCGATCGTTTCGTTGCCTGGAAAAGCGGTTCTCTCAACCGCAAACCGATCGTTCCAGTGATTCGGCTGTCCGGCGTCATCGGCTCGGCCGGTCTCAGACGCTCAGGGCTCACGCTCGAGACCGTCGGCCCGATGCTCGAGCGGGCGTTCCGGTTCAAGAAAGCAGCGGCCGTCGCGATCATCCTGAATTCGCCGGGCGGCACGCCCGTCCAGGCGCGGCTCATTTACCAGCGCATCCGCAGCCTTGCCGAGAAGCACGACCGCAAGGTCTTCGTCTTCACGGAAGATGCGGCAGCATCCGGCGGCTATTACATCGCGGTGGCGGGGGATGAAATCTATGCCGATCCCAGCTCGATCATCGGGTCGATCGGTGTGGTGTCGTCGGGATTCGGCTTCGTTCAGGCGTTGCAGAAGCTCGGCATCGAGCGCCGCATCCATACGGCCGGGCACAACAAGGCGATCCTTGATCCATTTCAGCCGGAAAAGCCGGAGGATGTGGAGCATTTGAAGTCCATCCAGCTCGATATCCATGAGAGCTTCAAAGAGGTGGTGCGGCAGCGGCGTGGCGAGCGCCTGAAAGGTTCTGAGGAAGAGCTGTTTTCCGGCCAGTTCTGGGCCGGCACGAAGGCGCTCGGGCTCGGGCTCGTTGACGGGCTGGGGGACATGCATTCGGTCCTTGCCAGCAAGCTCGGCGAGGAGCCCAAGCTGCGCGTCATTGGCGCGCGGGAGAATTGGCTTACACGGCGGCTTGGTCGTATTCCCGGACTGTTTGGAACAGGAGGCGGCGCGCCGGATTTATCCGCAGTGATGGCCGAGAACATCATTGCGGCAGTTGAGGACCGTGCCTTGTGGGCGCGGTTCGGGCTATAGTTGACAACCGAAGTCCTGGCACCCGGATTGCAGTGCGTGGGGCATGAACCACTCTGGAGGGAAAGGGATGATCCGCTCCGTCGTCTTGTTCTTGATGGCAACGCTCGCGCTGATCGCGTTCCGGCGTGTTTTGCAGGAAGCACAGAAACTCGCCGTGAAGTCGCGTCGGCGCGTTACGAACCCAAACCAGCGCCATCTGCCGACGCTGCGGCCTGATCCGGAGACAGGTGTCTATCGGCCTTCGAACGAGCGCTGGTAAGCCCGGTTCCTCAACCTTCCGGCCTGTTGGAGGCCGGATGTGGAAGGCTCTGAGGCCAGCAACCTCAGAGCACGAGAGCTCTATGGCTATCTCTCGTTAGCGAGCAGATGCAAAACTGGCTTTCCCTTTTGCCGATCGCGCACTAGTGTGCGGCGCAATCAGGCCGGCAGGCCGCCCGCATACGAACGGCAGATCATGAGTCTTGCTTCTTCTCCGACCGCCGGGCTCGCGGCGCTCTCGCCCGGATCCGCGTTCCAGGATCTCCTGCTCACCCTCCAGCTGTTCTGGGCCAAGCAGGGCTGCGTGATCCTGCAGCCCTATGACATGGAGGTCGGTGCCGGTACCTTCCATCCTGCCACAACGCTGCGGTCGCTCGGTCCCAAGCCCTGGCGGGCCGCCTATGTACAGCCCTCCCGCCGGCCGAAAGACGGCCGATACGGGGAAAACCCGAACCGGCTGCAGCATTATTACCAATTCCAAGTCATCATGAAGCCGTCGCCGCCGGACTTCCAGGCGCTCTATCTTGAGAGCCTCTATGCGATCGGCATCGATCCCAAAAATCACGATATCCGCTTCGTGGAAGACGATTGGGAGAGCCCGACACTGGGCGCCTGGGGGCTTGGCTGGGAGGTGTGGTGCGACGGCATGGAAGTGTCGCAATTCACCTATTTCCAGCAGGTCGGTGGCTATGATTGCTCGCCCGTTTCCGGTGAACTCACCTATGGGCTCGAGCGGCTGGCCATGTATGTGCAGGGAGTCGACAATGTCTATGACCTCAATTTCAACGGCCGCGACGGGGATTTGCGCATCTCCTATGGGGATGTGTTCAAGCAGGCTGAACAGGAATATTCTCGCTACAATTTCGAGCATGCGGATACGGAGATGCTGTTCCGTCACTTCGCGGATGCGGAGAAGGAATGTGCAGCGCTGCTCGCCGCCGGCGAGCGTGACGGGCGGCATGAGCTGGCGCTGCCGGCCTATGATCAATGCATAAAGGCCTCCCATATCTTCAATCTGCTGGATGCGCGCGGCGTCATCTCGGTCACCGACCGGCAAAGCTACATTCTGAGGGTGCGCGAGCTTGCCAAGGCCTGTGCTGGGGCCTGGCTCAAAACAGCAGGCGGCGGGGCTGAGCCGGCCGCGGCATCGGTGATCACGGAGACCGCCAATGCCTGAGTTGCTGGTCGAACTGTTCTCTGAAGAGATCCCGGCGCGCATGCAGCGGCAGGCGGCTGAGGATCTGCGCAAGCTGGTAACGGATGCGCTCGTCGAGCAGGGCCTCGTCTATGAGGGGGCCAAGGCCATGGCCACTCCCCGGCGGCTCACCCTGGTGGTGGATGGCCTTCCCGGCCGGCAACCCGACCGGCGAGAGGAGCGCAAAGGCCCACGCGTTGATGCGCCGCAGAAGGCGATCGATGGGTTCCTTGCAGCCGCCGGCGTGACGCTCGAGCAATGCGCGGTCCAGGAGGATCGCAAGGGCGCGTTCTATGTGGCGCGGATCGAAAAGCCGGGCCGGCCGGCCGAGGAGATCATCGCCGAGATCATGCCGGCAGCGGTTGCGAAATTCCCTTGGCCCAAGTCCATGCGCTGGGGGGCAGGGAGTTTGCGCTGGGTACGTCCGTTGCATTCCATCATCTGCAGCTTCGATGGGGAGGCGGTGCCCTTCGATATTCCCGGTGTGAGCGTGGGGCGGATGACCCATGGGCACCGGTTCATGGCGCCGGATGCGTTCGAGGTGCGCCGGCTCGAGGATTACGAGCGGGAGCTCAAGCGCCGCAAGGTCATCATCGATCCCGAGGAGCGGCAGGACGTGATCCGCAATGCCGCGCGCAATCTCGCCTTTGCGCAAGGCTATTCACTGATCGAGGACGAGGCGCTCGTTGCGGAGAATGCGGGCCTCACGGAGTGGCCGACCGTGCTCATGGGCTCGTTCGAGGAAAGCTTTCTGGATGTGCCGCCGGAGGTGATCATCACCTCGATCAAGGCCCATCAGAAATGTTTCGCGCTCAGGGGACGAGACGGCAAGCTTGCCAATCGCTTCCTGCTCGTTGCGAATATCGAGGCCGAGGATGGCGGGCGGCGGATTGTCGAAGGGAATAACAAAGTCATCGCGGCGCGCCTGTCGGATGCGAAATTCTTCTGGGATCAGGACCGCAAGGTGCCGCTCGAAGAGATGGCGGCAAAGCTCGAGGCGGTGCGTTTCCATGAGAAGCTCGGGACGGTTGCGGATAAGGTCCGGCGGATTGAGGCGCTGGCGGGTGAGATCGCGGCGCTGATTGGCGCGGATGCCGAGAGGGCGCAGCATGCGGCGCGGCTCGCGAAGGCCGATCTCGTCTCCGGCATGGTGGGCGAGTTTCCGGAGCTTCAGGGCCTGATGGGCCAGTATTACGCGCTCGACCAGGGGCTTGATGGGGAGGTCGCAGCCGCTATTGGCGAGCATTACAAGCCGCAGGGGCCATCGGATGCCATTCCGGCGAGCAAGGTTGCCCAGGCGGTGGCGATCGCGGACAAGCTCGACACGCTGGTCGGGTTTTGGACCATCGACGAGAAGCCCACGGGGTCCAAGGATCCGTTCGCATTGCGGCGTGCAGCGCTTGGGATTATCCGCATGGTGCTGGATGGCAGCTTGCGGCTGCCGCTGTCTAGGCTGATCGCCGGACATCGGGCGCGCTTTGCCGGGCGTGACGCTGCGACCGATCAGGACCTGCTCGCGTTCTTCGCGGATCGGCTGAAGGTTTACCTGCGCGAGCAGGGAGCCCGGCACGACCTCATCGATGCGGTGTTCTCGCTGGGTGGCCAGGATGATCTGTGGCTGATCGTGCGTCGGGTCGAGGCGCTGGGGCAATTCCTGGCGACGGAGGATGGCGAAAGCCTGCTTGCCGGGGTGAAGCGTGCCGGAAATATTCTGCGCATCGAGGAAGGCAAGGACAAGACGACCTATTCGGGCGAGCCGGATGCCCAACTGATGCAGCAGGCTGAAGAGAAGGCATTGGCGGCTGCGATCGGCCAGGCAGAAGCCGAGGCTCAGTCCGCCATCCGGCGCGAAGACTTTGAAGGTGCCATGCGCGCGCTCGCCGCGCTGCGCGCGCCGGTCGATGCCTTCTTCGACAAGGTGACGGTCAATGCGGACAATGCCCCCCTGCGCGAGAACCGGCTAAAGCTGCTCAGCCGGATTCGCCAATCCACTCAGCAGGTTGCGGACTTTTCCCGAATCGAAGGCTGAGCCTATCTGAAGTCGTAATTGCCCTTGAGTGCCTCATAGATCTGACTGAGATGGTCGTAATACTGATGCGTGTCTGCGGCCAAATTCTCCACCAGCCTATGGGACAGCGTTTCGGGCAGTTTCTCGTGAAGAAGCAGATGTGCGGTGCCATCGAAGATCTTGCCATGGCGGTCGACGAGTTCGTGGAATGTCTGCTTCAGATCACCGTGGGCCGCATCCGATCTGTCGGCCCCGAGCGGGTGAGTGCGCTGCAGCGCCCGGTCCAGGGCTTCCTTTGAATCCGTCCGCACCTCCTGAAGTTTGTCGATATACTGAGACACGACTTCTCGCCAGTCTTGGCTGCTGTAATCGATCTTGGGAGGCAGCAGGTTGAGCGGCTTCGTTTCCGAATCGGCCACCTTGGCACTCCCCACGAACTGATCAAACAGATGGTCGCGGTTCGCGAGGTCGGCGCGGACCTGGTCGATGGCATTCACCCGATAGCCAAGTCTGTCTTCGGTGCCGAAAGCGCGCTCGAAGTCCGTGTCGCTCATCCGCCCAAGAATCTCGACCGGATTACTCGCCTTCTGCTCAGGGCCGAACGTCTGATGGAAGTCGTGATCGCTCAGCTGCCTGAGGCTTTCGATTGGGTCGTTCGCCTCCTGGTGGAGGGCGGGGGCCTCGTGAGCTCTATGCTCGCTCGTGGATGTGAGGTTTTCAACGGCGCTGCCGGCCTCCAGCTCCGAGCGAAGCGATGCGGTGGATCCGTAGCCGCTGGATGACTCAAGGCTCTCGGCTGAATGCTCAGGGAACGTTTGGCTGGGGTATTCGCGGATATGCACCGAGCCGATGCGCGCTTGAGGCGTGTGGTCGGCCTGGTTCAGCTCGTGACCGCCTGCATGATTATCTATGGCGGGCGGATGGCTGGAGAGAGCCTCGAACTTCTGCTTCAACCTTGCGACCATGCCCCCAGTGGCCGGCTTTTGCAGCCCGGGTTGTTCCAGGGACTCGTCTGTGATGTGGTTCTCCACCATCTGGCTGGGCCTTGCAACCGGACTGCTCACGTATTGATGATCGCCTATCGGCTGTCTCAGGTTGTGTTCGATCGGCGGGCCATTTCTGTCGGGAGTGCCCCCAAGGCCTTCGAAAAATGCTCTGCGGGCTTGGACCAATGATCCGCCGCTGTGGTTGGGAGCCGGGTCCCACGCGACAATGGTGGTCTCGGCAATTTGCGGAGCACCGAACGGGCCCGACAGCGTCGTGGGTGACAGGCTTGGCGCCTTAAAAGACCCTGCTGTAAGCCTAGTTTCGATCGATTCCAGCGCGGCAGCTTCGGATGCGGCAGGGAGAAGCCCTTCAGGTGGTGACATTAAGTGAACTCTTCGCAAATTGCGGACAGACGGCAGCTCGCTACAATAAGGAGCCAGATGAACAACTTAAGATTGTGGTCGCTGAGAACGCTTTCAAGGTGCCCAAGCGCGGCTCGACCATGCCGCGGAACTTGACCGACTGCCCCGCATTATGGCTTTTCGCGAAGTCGTATGGTGCATTCCGTGCCAACCCGCGCGACGGCAGGCCCCCTGCCGCGCCCCAACGAAGGTGTGCAGATGAATTCGTCGGTCTCCAGCAAGTGGGTCTACGGTTTCGGAGACGGTCGTGCCGAGGGTACGGCCGGAATGCGGAATCTGCTCGGAGGCAAAGGCGCCAATCTCGCTGAGATGAGCAATCTCGGCCTGCCAGTCCCGCCGGGCTTCACCATCACCACCGAAGTGTGTACCCATTACTACAAGAACGGACAGCAATACCCGCAAGGGCTCGAGGCCCAGGTTGCGGAAGCCCTGTCCCGGGTCGGAACGCTGGTCGATGCGACATTCGGCGACCCGGAAAAGCCGCTGCTCGTCTCGGTACGTTCGGGCGCGCGCGCATCGATGCCGGGCATGATGGATACGGTCCTCAATCTCGGCCTCAATGACGAGACGGTCGAGGGGCTTGCACGACGGTCGGGTGACCGGCGCTTTGCCTTCGATAGCTATCGGCGCTTCATTCAGATGTATTCTGATGTCGTGCTCGGTGTGGACCATTCACGCTTCGAGGATGTGCTCGAGAGCTTCAAGGAAGAGCAGGGCTACACTCTCGATACGGAAGTGACCGCGGAGGAGTGGCAGGGGATCGTCGCGCGCTATAAGCAGATCGTGCAGGAGGAGCTTGGCCAGCCTTTCCCGCAGGATGTGACCGCGCAATTATGGGGTGCGATCGGCGCCGTGTTCGGCTCGTGGATGACCCCGCGGGCGGTGACCTATCGCCAGCTCAATCAGATCCCGGAATCCTGGGGCACTGCGGTCAATGTGCAGGCGATGGTTTTCGGCAATATGGGCGAGACCAGCGCGACGGGCGTTGCGTTCACGCGCAATCCGTCGACCGGCGTCAAGGAGCTCTATGGCGAGTTCCTGGTCAATGCGCAGGGCGAGGATGTGGTGGCTGGCATCCGCACGCCGCAGAACATCACCGAAGCCGCGCGCATCGAGGCAGGCTCAAATGATCCCTCGCTCGAGACGCTGATGCCGGCCGTGTTCCAGGAGCTCAGGACGATCTATCAATCGCTCGAGCGCCATTACCGCGACATGCAGGACATCGAGTTCACCATCCAGAACGGCAAGTTGTGGATGCTGCAGACCCGATCCGGCAAGCGCACCGCCAAGGCGGCGCTCAAGATCGCCGTCGATATGGTGGAGGAGGGGCTTATCACGCCGGCGGACGCCGTGTTGCGCGTCGAGCCCGCCTCGCTCGATCAGCTCTTGCATCCAACCCTTGATCCGCAGGCCAAGCGCGATGTGCTCGGGGTCGGGCTGCCCGCCTCGCCGGGTGCGGCCAGCGGCGAGATCGTGTTCGATGCGGATGAGGCACAGAGGCTCAAGGCGCAGGGACACAAGGTCATCCTGGTCCGGGTCGAGACGAGCCCGGAAGACATTCACGGCATGCATGCGGCGGAGGGCATTCTCACGACGCGGGGCGGCATGACCAGCCATGCGGCCGTGGTGGCGCGGGGCATGGGCAAGCCCTGCGTGTCGGGTGCAGGCAGTATCCGCGTCGATTATGCGAAGGGGCAGATGATCGCGGGCAGCGTGGTGCTCGGCCGCGGCGATGTCATCACCATCGATGGCGGAACGGGGCAGATCATGCGCGGCCATGTGGCCACGGTGAAGCCGCAACTCTCGGGCGATTTCGCCAAGCTTATGGAGTGGGCCGACAGCATCCGCCGCCTCAAGGTCAGGACCAATGCGGACACACCGGCGGATGCACGGGCGGCGCGCGAGTTCGGCGCGGAGGGCATCGGCCTGTGCCGCACGGAGCACATGTTCTTCGAGCAGGACCGGATCATTGCCATGCGCGAGATGATCCTCGCGGGCGACGAGGAGGGACGCAGGGCGGCGCTCGCCAAGATTCTGCCGATGCAAAGGGCCGACTTCATCGAGCTGTTCGAGATCATGTCGGGGCTGCCGGTCACGATCCGGCTGCTCGACCCGCCGCTGCACGAATTCCTGCCGCATGCGGAAGACGAGATCGCGGAAGTCGCCAGGGCGACAGCCAAGAGCGCCGAGCTGATACGGGCGCGGGTTGCTGAGTTGCATGAGTTCAACCCGATGCTTGGTCATCGCGGTGTCCGCCTAGCGATCACCTATCCGGAAATTGCCGAGATGCAGGCACGGGCCATTTTCGAGGCGGCGATCGAGGCAGCGGAGCGCTCGGGCAAGCCGGTGATCCCTGAAATCATGGTGCCGCTGGTCGCGCTCAAGGCCGAGCTCGACATGATTCGCGAGCGCATCGTGCGGGTGGCCGAGCAGGTGCAGGCGGAGAAGGGCAAGGCCATTTCGTATCTGATCGGCACGATGATCGAGTTGCCGCGAGCGGCGCTTCGGGCCGCGGAAATCGCAGAGACGGCGGAGTTCTTCTCGTTCGGCACCAATGATCTCACGCAGACCACGTTCGGCATCAGCCGCGATGATTCTGCGCGGTTCCTCTCAGATTACACGGGCAAGGGGATCCTTGAGGTCGATCCGTTCGTCAGCCTCGATCAGGAGGGGGTCGGCGAGCTCATCCAGATGGCGGCCGAGCGTGGCCGGAAAACGCGAGCCGATATCAAGCTCGGCATCTGCGGTGAGCATGGAGGGGATCCGGCCTCGGTGCGATTCTGCGATGAGATCGGCCTCGACTATGTTTCCTGCTCGCCGTTCCGCGTGCCGATCGCGAGGCTCGCCGCAGCCCAAGCCAGCGCGAAAGTCAAGTCGCGAAATCCTTAATAAAATATTGCTAAAATGCTGGCGCTAGGCCCAAATCTCGTGCTAGCGTCAGCTCAACCGATGAGGTGACCCATGCTGAAAGGCGTGCGGATCGGTGGGGCTGATTGGCGTATTATGGTTAACTTTTTTTAAATGGTTAACCATTAGCTTACAGGGGCGTGAGCGGTTGAGGGATTCCACGAGCGGGGAACTGAGCGGGTGAATTGGCTCCGAAGGGATAGTTCAGACAGCGATCATCTCTTTCTGTCTGGCGACGATGCTGGCGAAGACGTCTTCGCCTCCCTTGAAGGCCGGCCGCATGACAATCGGCTGAATCAAGTCGCTCCCTATGTGCTGGCTGGTCTCGTTCTGATCGCGGGTGTCGGGTTCATGACCCAATATCTCGGGCAGGATGCTGCTGCCCGAGGCGCTGCGCCCACCGCCTGGGAGGATATCGGCAAGATCCCGCGGACCGTGGTTGCGAAATCAAACCTGCTGCGCAACGTGGTCACCGATCCTGACAAAGCGGGCTTTCCCCTGGTGGGCGATCAGGCCGCCAGCCAAGCTTCAAAATCAGACTTCATCGCCACATTGGCCAGCCTTCCGGATCCTGAAGACCGGCTGGCGCCAGCGCAAACGCTGATCTTCTCGCCGCCCGTCGTCAAACTCGAGCAGCGCTACAAGGACGCGCAGATCGAGAAGCGAAAGCTCCTCAACGAGCGCAAGGAGCGCGCAGCGGAAGAAAGCTGCCTGGCCATTGCGATCTATTTCGAAGCGCGTTCGGAATCAGAACTCGGCCAAAAGGCCATCGCCAAGGTCATCATGAACCGGGTCAAGAACCCGGCTTTCCCGAAGACCGTCTGCGGCGTCGTCTATCAGAACGCCAAGAAGGGCAGTAACTGCCAGTTTTCATTCGCCTGCGATGGCCTGGCAGATCAGCCCAAGCCGGGTTATGCCTGGGAGCAGGCCAAGCGCATTGCATCGGAAGCCATGGCCGGCGAGCTGGGCATTACACAAATCAAGGGCGCGACCCATTATCACGCGGACTATGTAAACCCGCGCTGGTCCAGCATGCTCAAGCGGCTCGGCAAAATCGGCCGCCATATCTTCTACACCAAAGGCTGATCGGCAGGCCGCCTCAACCGACGCACATTTTCGGATGCGGATGTTCTCCGGCTGCATGAGCTGTAACGTTTCCGCTCTTCTTCGAATCGCGAAACCGCGTCTCACGTTCTTGCCTGGGTTGCATTTTCTTCACGCGAACCGATATCCACTTCGCTCAAATGCTCTAGGGCGGTCCGCCAATGGGTGGTTGGCATTTAGGGCTTTCGAACCGGCCCCAGGCGGAGTATCGATCACTTCCCAAGTGCCTGATCGAGAACGGTTCTGTCTGATGTCACATAACAGCTTCGGCCATCTGTTCCGAATGACAACCTTCGGCGAAAGCCATGGGCCTGCCATAGGCTGCGTGGTGGATGGCTGTCCGCCGGGACTGAGGCTCGATGAGGCTGACATTCAACGCGATCTCGACCGTCGCAAGCCGGGACAGTCGCGGTTCACCACACAGCGGCGGGAGCCCGACCAGGTGCGCATCCTGTCCGGGGTGTTTGCGGACGAGCGTACCGGCGGGCAAGTCACCACGGGCACACCGATCGCGCTTCTGATCGAGAATACCGATCAGCGATCGAAAGATTATTCGGAAATTCGCGACAAGTTCCGGCCAGGGCATGCGGATTTTGCCTATCTCACCAAATATGGCGTGCGGGACTATCGTGGCGGCGGACGATCGTCAGCCCGTGAAACGGCCGCGCGCGTCGCTGCGGGAGCGGTTGCGCGCAAGGTGCTGGCAGGGATCACCATTCGCGCCGCGCTTGTCCAAATGGGGCCCCACAAAATCGACCGGTCGCGCTGGGACTGGGCGGAGGTCGATCAGAATCCGTTCTTCTGTCCGGATAAGCAAGCCGCGGAGGCATGGACGGATTATCTCGACAGCGTGAGAAAGGCCGGATCCTCAACCGGAGCCGTCATCGAGGTCGTGGCCACAGGGGTGAAGCCGGGGCTCGGTGCCCCGCTCTATGGCAAGCTCGATCAGGATCTTGCCGCAGCGATGATGAGCATCAATGCGGTCAAGGGGGTCGAGATTGGCGAGGGGTTCTCAGCTGCCGCGCTCTCGGGTGAAGAGAATGCCGATGAGATGTACCGGAAGGGCAATGAGATTGCGTTTCGCTCCAATCACGCGGGCGGCATTCTCGGGGGGATTTCTACGGGCCAGGATATTGTGGTGCGCTTCGCAGTCAAGCCGACCTCGTCCATACTGACGCCACGGCATACGGTCACGCGCGATGGCGAAGAAAGTGAGATCGTCACCAAGGGGCGCCATGATCCTTGTGTGGGGATCAGGGCCGTGCCCGTGGGTGAAGCGATGATGGCGCTCGTCCTCGCCGACCATCTGCTGCGCCATCGCGCACAGGTGGGCAAATAGCGACGCGAAACGGTCCGCTATCAAGACGCGTTCACAGCGCGGCCTATTTCAAGGTTTCGAGAACCGAATTGGTGGGGCCGCCACCTTGCTTAAGGGTCGAGCGTAGCATCCAGATCGCCTTCTCATGAGCCTCGAGACGATCGTCCAGCATGCTGCCCGTCGCCGTGTCGCCAGCCTCTTCGACCATCGGGCGGATATCGCGCATGGTGCGCACCACCGTCTCATTATCGGCGATGAGCTGCGTCAGCATGTCACGCGCTTCCGGCACACCGCGCTCGTCGGTGATCGCTGACAGTTCGGAAAAGTCGGCAGGTGTCGAGGGCACGTAATGGCCAAGGGCGCGAATGCGCTCGGCAATCACATCGACCGCCGTCCAGATGTCGCGATACTGCTCCTCCAGCATCAGGTGCAGCTCGTGAAAAGTCTGGCCCTCGATGTTCCAATGGAAGCCGTGGGTCTTCTGATAAAGCTTGAAGCTGTCAGCAAGAACCCGCGCCAGGCCATGAGCCAGCTTCTTCTTCTCCTCGGGGGACAGGGTATTGTCATTGCGCATGATAAGGCTCCTGCTGAGATCATCGCATTCTTATACTCGGCCGGCTGCAGAACAATGACGCCGCGCGGCAATGATGAATTCCTGGTTTCCGTCACCGCCCGTAATCGGTGATGGCGTGACGCCCAGTACCGGCCAGCCACGATCTTCAAGAAAGTGCATGATCCGTTCACAAGTTCCCGCGTGCAGATCAGGATTACGCACGATGCCGCCCTTGCCCAAGCCCTTCGGGCCCACCTCGAATTGCGGCTTGATCAGCGCGACGAGATCGGCCTCGGACGCGGCAAGATCGAGAGCGGGGGGGAGGGCAAGGGTGAGGCTGATGAAGCTCACGTCGCAAACGATGATATCTGGAGCGACAGGGATCGCCGTGCGGTCGAGGTCGCGAGCGTTCAGCCCTTCAAAGGCAATGACGCGCGGATCGGCTGCGATCTGGGGATGAAGCTGGCCATGGCCGACATCGATGGCAAAGACGCGGGCAGCACCCCGTTCGAGCAGCACCTCCGTGAAGCCGCCGGTCGCTGCGCCGAGGTCGAGCGCTGTGCGGCCTGCAACCGGGATCGAGAAATGATCCAGTCCATGGATCAGCTTCAGGGCCGCGCGCGAGACATAGGCCAGGGCTTTGTCGGCGGCGAGGATTACCTCGGCAGCATCGGAGATGACGGCGGCCGGCTTGCGAATGATGTTGCCATCGACCCTCACGGCGCCACGCTGGATCGCCTCCTTGGCGCGGGCTCGGCTTGCCACGAGACCTCGCGAGAGGAGCGCCTGGTCAAGGCGCTGCTTGCCGCCCATATCTGGCCTCCTGTCGACAGCTCAGTCCACGTCCAGAGGCGTCGTTCCGGCTATGGTGCCGTCGGCTTTCAGGGTGATCTTCTCGATGCGGGCTTCCGCAGATTTGAGCAGCGCCTCGCAATGTTTCTTCAGGGCATCGCCGCGAGTGTAGATCGCTATTGATTCCTCGAGATCGACGCGCCCGCTTTCCAGCCGGTCCACGATCGACTCAAGCTCCTTCAGTGCGGCCTCAAAGCTCAAGCCGGTGGTGTCCGTGAATGCTGGCGCGCCATTATCGTCGGTTCCTGCCATGACCATGCTCCTAGCTGTCGGATGCGCGCATCAGGGCCTGCACGTGACATCCGACCGAGGTTGCGAGTGCGCGCAGGTCATAGCCGCCTTCGAGCAGCGAGACCACCCGTCCTGCACAATGCCTATCGGCGAGCTCCACCAGGCGCAAGGTGATCCAGATGAAATCCTCTTCCGTGAGCTGAAGGCTTCCCAAGGGATCATCGCGATGGGCATCGAAGCCGGCAGAGATGACGATCAGGTCCGGCTCGAAGGCATCGAGCGCCGGCAGGATGATGGACATCATGGCCTCGCGGAACTGCGCCGAGCCATCGCCCGCACGCAGAGGCGCGTTGACGATATTGCCCACCCCGGTCTCGGAGATCTCGCCGGTGCCGGGGAACAGCGGCATCTGATGAGTCGATGCATAGAAGAGATCGCGGTCGGACCAGAAGATGTCCTGGGTGCCATTGCCGTGGTGAACGTCGAAATCGATGACCGCGACGCGCTCGGCATTATGGGCTTCGCGCGCGTGGAGCGCTGCTATTGCGGCATTGTTGAAGAAGCAGAAGCCCATGGCCTTATCCTGCTCGGCATGATGGCCGGGCGGGCGCATGGCGCAGAACACGTTGGCCGCTTCACCATGAAAGACCGCATCCACCGCGCGGGTGGCCGCACCCACCCCGCGCAGGGCAGCTTCCAGTGTCTTGGGCGACATCCAGGTGTCGGCATCGATCGCCCAGAGATCCTCGGCCGGCACAGCCTGCTCAATCTGCGCCACATAGGCTTCGTCATGGGCGAGCAGAACCGAGCGGCGCAGGCCGCGTGGCGCTTCGAGCCGTTCCAGGTCCTCGAAATGGGGGGCGGCGAGGATCTGGTTGATTGCCCTGAGCCGGTCAGGACGCTCCGGGTGACCGCGGGGAACGAGATGTTCCAGGCAGACCGGATGAGTGATGAGCAGCGTCGTCACCAGGCTGTCGCCTTCAGAACAGAGGCGCCACCGTCAATGACGCGCCGCTTGAGGCCGCCCGTCTCGGTCATCAAGTGCTCGGCGAAGAAGCGGGCCAGCGGCACATGGCCATTGGCGCGGTCAGCAAGGGCACCCTTTACGAGCCAGGCGCCGCCTGCGGCCAGGCCAAACAGGCGCAGATAGGGTGTGGCGGAAGCCAATGCCTCGTCGGGCTCGCGCTTTTGGGCCTCCAGGATCCAGGTGGTTGCCTGCTCAAGATCGTCGACCGCCTCGTCCAGCCGCTCGGCAATGGTGCCAAAGTCCGGATCATTCACGCGGCGCGCTTCGGCCGCGATTTCCCGGAACTGCCGGATCAGATCGGCGACCACGGCCCCTTCAGCCATCGGCAACTTGCGGCCGACCAGATCTATGGCCTGGACACCGTTCGTTCCCTCGTAAATGGGAGCGATCCTGGCATCGCGGTAATATTGTGCAGCCCCGGTTTCCTCGATAAAGCCCATGCCGCCGTGGACCTGCACGCCCGTCGAGGCAACATCGACGCCCATATCGGTCGAAAAGGCCTTGGCGACGGGCGTCAATAACTGACCGATTGCATCATACCGTGCCCGGTCTTCAGGAGATTCGGTGTAGCGGGCCATGTCGAAAGCATTGGCCGTTGCGAAGCAGATGGCGCGGGAGGCCTGCACCTTGGCGCGCATATCGAGCAGCATCCGTTTCACGTCGGGATGCTCGATGATCGGCACCATTTCCTTTTGGCCGGGCCTGCGGCCTTGGCGGCGCTCCTGTGCATAGGCGAGGGCCTGCTGATAGGCGCGCTCGCCGATCGCCACGCCCTGCATGCCGACATGGAGCCGTGCTGAGTTCATCATGGTGAACATGCAGTTCAGACCGCGATTCTCCTCGCCGATGAGCCAGCCGATGGCCCCTTCGCTCTCGCCATAAGCCAGCACACAGGTGGGGCTACCATGAATGCCGAGCTTGTGTTCCAGCCCCACGCATTTCACGTCATTGCGCCGGCCCAGGCTGCCATCCTCATTGACGAGAAACTTGGGCACCAGAAAGAGGGAGATGCCCCTGGTGCCTTCCGGCGCGTCAGGCAGGCGGGCCAGAACGAGATGGATGATGTTCTCCGCGAGGTCATGCTCGCCATAGGTGATGAAGATCTTGGTGCCATAGAGGCGATAGGTGCCGTCGCCCTGGGGTTCTGCCCTGGTCTTGAGCGCCGCAAGGTCGGTGCCGGCCTGGGGCTCGGTCAGGTTCATGGTGCCCGTCCACTCGCCGGTGGCAAGCTTGGGGAGATAGATTTGCTTCAGCGCCTCACTGCCGTGCTTTTCCAAAGCCTCGGTCGCGCCCTGGGTGAGCAGCGGACAGAGCCCGAAGGCGAGGGCCGCGGTATTCCATAGCTCTTGGGTGGCAAGGGACAGGGACAGCGGCAGGTTCTGGCCGCCCCATTGCTTGGGCGAGGGCAGGGAGCCCCAGCCAGCCTCCATCCATTGGCTATAGGCTTGCTTCCAGCCGGGTGGTGTCTCAACCACGCCGTCGCCGAGGAGCTTGGCCGCATTCTGATCACCCACCACATTGAGCGGTGCCACAATTTCGGCGGCAAATCGTCCGGCCTCATCGAGGATCTGGTCCATGAGGTCGGCCGACAGGTCCTCAATCCGCCCTTGGTCAACGAGTGTGCGAAAACCGGTCATGGAACCGAGGACGTGCTTGAGATCGTCGACCTGGGGATTGTAAGGCATGATGGCTCGAATTCCTGTGGGTTGACCGCGGCGAAGCTTGGCGCGATACGCAATCGCTCGCGAATTGGTATCGAATTTAAGGTGCCGATCCCTATCGTCAATCATTCAGGCGGTCAGTTTGGCGCAAAGATGCGCTTGGGCACGCACAAAGGAGATGAGAGATGCCCGCAACAGAACGCGATCTCGCGCGCGCCGCCGCGATCCTGCGGCAGGGCGGCCTCGTCGCGTTCCCGACGGAAACCGTCTATGGGCTTGGCGGGGATGCAACATCGGACCGGGCAGTCGCCCAGATCTTCGCAGCCAAAGGACGGCCAAGCTTCAACCCATTGATCGTGCATGTTTTGGATCTTTCCGAAGCGGAACGGCTCGGCCAGTTCGGCGAGACGGCAAAGCGGCTCGCGGCCGCGTTCTGGCCCGGTCCACTGACGCTGGTGGTGCCGCGCCCGGCGAACTCTCCGATATCGATGCTTGCCTCGGCCGGTCTGCCTTCGCTTGCGATCCGGGTGCCGGCGCATCCCTTAGCTCAGGCGTTGCTGAGGGAAGTGCAGCTTCCACTTGCGGCGCCGAGCGCCAACCCATCCGGCCGTATCAGTCCAACCGCGCCGGAGCATGTGGAGCAAGGGCTGGGCGACAACGTCGACATGATCCTGGACGGCGGGTCCTGTGCGATCGGGCTCGAATCAACCATTGTCTGTTGCCTTGAATCCGAACCGATGTTGTTGAGGCCGGGTGGGGTGCCTCGCTCAGCCATTGAAGACGTGCTCGGGGAGAGGCTGGCAGCGGCGCATTCGGGCAGCGAGAAATCGGAGCCATCGCGGCCTCTGGCGCCCGGGCAGCTTGCCAGCCATTATGCGCCACGCGCGCAGATCAGGCTCAATGCAGAAGCGCCGCAGCCCGGCGAGGCGTGGCTCGGCTTCGGGGCTGATCCGGAGGGCATCGGCGCGATCTCGCGCAACCTGTCGCCATCCGGCGATCTCATGGAAGCAGCGGCCAATCTGTTCCGCTTTCTCCATGACCTTGACGGATCCGGTGTCGCGGCCATTGCTGTGGCGCCAGTGCCGAATGCCGGATTGGGGGAAGCCATTAACGACCGCCTGATGAGGGCCGCAGCGCCGCGGCCGTAATTGCGAGCCTTTTCACTTGCCCAAGTGGTGATCATGTCCGAGCAAAGCCCCTCGTCCGACACTCTCAATCGCTTCGCTGCCATCGTGGGCGTGTCCCATGCGCTCAGAGAGGATGCGGATAAGGCGCCCTATCTCATCGAGCCGCGCGATCTCTACGCGGGGCGGACGCCAATGGTGCTGCTGCCCAGCTCGACCGAGGAGGTCGCGAAAATCCTGGCGCTGGCCAATGAGACACGAACCGCGATCGTGCCGCAAAGCGGGAATACCGGACTGGTCGGGGGACAGACGCCGCACAAACAAGGGTCCGAGATCGTGCTGTCGCTGAAGCGCATGAACCGCATCCGCGACATCGACCCTGTGGATAATTCCATGGTGGCGGAGGCCGGTGCGATCCTTGCCGATATCCACGAGGCGGCATCTGCCGCCGATCGGATGTTCCCCTTGAGCCTCGCGGCGGAAGGCAGCTGCCGGATCGGCGGCAATATCTCCACCAATGCAGGCGGTATCAATGTGCTCGCCTATGGCAATACGCGCCAACTCATCCTCGGCCTCGAGGTTGTGCTTGCGGATGGGCGTATCTGGAACGGGCTCAGGCGGCTGAAGAAGGACAATACGGGCTATGATCTCAAGCAGCTGTTCATCGGCGCTGAGGGAACGCTCGGCATTGTCACCGCAGCCGTGCTGAAGCTGTTTCCAAAACCCACGGATTACGCAACGGCGTTCATCACGGTCGCTGATCCGGAAGACGCGGTCAAACTGCTCAATCTGGTGCAGCGGCTCTCGGGGGGGCGGCTCACTGCTTTCGAGCTCCTGCCGCGCGTCGGCATCGAGTTCACGGTCAGGCACGGGGGCGCAACCGATCCGTTCAGCGCGCCATCGCCCTGGTATGTGCTGGCCGAGCTCAGTGGAGGCGAGCCCGCGGGAACGCTCGATGCGGTGCTGACCCAAAGCCTCGAGAGAGGGTTGGAGCAGGGGCTCCTGCAGGATGCGGTGCTGGCTGCATCAGAAGCCCAGCGCAGGGCATTCTGGGCGATACGCGAGCAGCTCTCGGAGGTGCAGAAGCATGAGGGCGGCTCGATCAAGCATGATGTCTCAGTGCCGGTTTCGCGGATTCCCGATTTTCTCAAGGAAGCCTCGGCCGCGGTGACGACACTCATTCCCGGTTCGCGACCGGTGCCGTTTGGCCATCTGGGCGATGGCAATATCCATTTCAACATCTCGCAGCCGGTTGGGGCTGACAAGGCTGCGTTTCTCGCCCGGTGGGACGAGGTGAATGATCTCGTGCATGAGATCGTCCTGCGCTATGGCGGATCCATCAGCGCCGAACACGGCATCGGCCGCATGAAGCGCGCCAAAATGGCCGAGATCAAAAGCCCGGTCGAACTCGCCCTCATGCATGACCTGAAGCGCTTGCTCGATCCAAACGGCATTCTCAATCCGGGCAAGCTGCTGCCGTGAACGGATGATCGATCC
The DNA here is from genome assembly GCF_038811545.1 of Rhodoligotrophos sp. CJ14. Classification (GTDB taxonomy): domain Bacteria; phylum Pseudomonadota; class Alphaproteobacteria; order Rhizobiales; family Im1; genus Rhodoligotrophos; species Rhodoligotrophos ferricapiens. The sequence continues at coordinate 1,120,258 of NZ_CP133319.1, read as the reverse complement.
CTCCCACCGAACGGCCAGAGCCCATTCCGGGACGGCCGTCTCGATATGAAAGGGCTCAGTCCGGACGGGGTCGCATACAATCCTTAATCGGGACAGAACGGGCTCCCTTTGGGGCTCGTTGGGGTGACGAGTCTGGATCGGGCTCAGCTGCAAAAGAGGGTAACCAGCCGTTTCATTGTGATCGGTACGGGAACGTACGTCACATGAGGGCTGGCATAGGCCTTGCTAGCTTCTGTCTCCATGAGCGGGGGAAATTAACCTTCAGTTTGATTAAAAAGCAATCTTTCCCGCGCTCGTGCTAATGTTTGCTCATGCGGAATTCGAAGGAGTGGCCATGGAAAAGCCGCCATCAGATATGAGCCACAGCTTCGAGGAAGATACGAGGCATCGCGCTCTGCGTTACATTCTGGATGCCTGGGAAGAGGCCGTGAATGACGGCGTCGACCCGGACAATCTGGCAACCGCAGCGCTGTTTGCGGCTCTGAGCGATCTTGTGGCTGTGTATGGAGAAGAGAATGTCGCGGCCATGGCGGAGGGCTTGAGTGACCGCATCCGCTATGGCGAGTTCACGATGAACCGAACCACACAATGATTGCCGCCGCGGGGGCGGGGAGCCGTTAAAGACTGCGGATGACCACGAAGGTCCCGAAGGCTGCGATCAGGCCACCTGACACCATATTCACGGTTCTCAGCGCCCGCGAGGATAACCGCTCGCGGAAATGGCTGACGATCGCCGACAGGACCACCCACCATAAGAGACTGCCCAGCATCACGGCGGCAACGAGCGCGGCTGCATGAAGGTAGCCCTGATCTTCCGAAGCAAGGCCGCTTGCCGAGCTGAAGATGAAGATGAACCCCATCAGCGTGGCGGGATTGGTGATCGTCAATAGGAAGGTCGTGCCGAAGGTCGCGATATGGTCGCCGAAGTCGACGCGCGCTGGCATGGCGGCCTCGAGCGAGCCGGTGGGCAATTGAGGGGGCGCGAGTAAAGTACGGATCCCGAGCACCAGCAGCACGATGCCGCCAAATCCCGAAACCACCCGCTCATATTGCGTGATGAAATCGGAGACGGCGGTGAGGCCAAATGCGGCGATCAGGGCGAAGCAGCCATCCCCGAGCACGGCACCGCTGCCGGTGGTGACGCCGGTGCGGAAGCCGCGGCGCAATGCGGCGTTGATGACCATGATATTGATGGGGCCGATCGGCGCGGCAACGGCAATGCCAATACCAATGCCGCTCAGAACGAGTGCCCAATCCATTCACCGCCTGCTCGAAGCCGTTGAAGCAGGAACGCATAAGCCCCCTCGCTGATGCGTTCCCGGTCCAGAACCGAGATTATTCGCAATAGCGACGCGCGGCTAAACCGCGACGACCACGCGTCCGCGTATCTTGCCCGCCAGGATTTCCTGGCCAAGCTTTGGAAGATCGCTCAGCTTGGCCTCGCTGGTTGCTGCGTCCAGCTTGGCGATGTCGAGGTCCTGGGCCAAGCGTTCCCAGGCCTTACGCCGGCGCGGCTGGGGACACTGGACGCTATCCACACCGGCAAGCGTGACACCGCGCAGAATGAAGGGGGCAACACTGGCCGGCAGATCCATGCCTTGGGCGAGACCGCAGGCAGCGACGGCACCGCCATATTGCATCTGAGACAGGACATTCGCGAGCACCTTCGAGCCGACCACATCGACGGCACCAGCCCAGCGTGCCTTGCCGAGGGGCTTCGGCGCGCCATTAAGCTCATCGCGGGGAACGATGGCGGAGGCGCCAAGCTCCTTGAGGTATGCTTCTTCCTCCGGGCGTCCCGTTGCCGCTGCCACGGTGTAGCCGAGCTTCGACAGGAGAGCGATGGCGATCGATCCAACCCCGCCCGAGGCGCCCGTTACCAGGATCTCTCCGCGATCGGGCGTGATGCCGCAATCTTCAAGAGCCATCACACAGAGCATCGCCGTATAGCCCGCGGTGCCGATGGCCATGGCCTGCGCCGTCGTGAAGGCGCTCGGAAGGGGCACCAGCCACTTGCCCGGCACACGGGCCCGCTTGGCGTAGCCGCCATGATGGCTTTCACCGACGCCCCAGCCATTCAGCACCACTTTGTCGCCCGGCTTGTAGTCGGCATTGGTGGAGGCGGTGACGGTGCCTGCAAAGTCGATGCCCGGAATGAGCGGAAAGCTCCTGATGATCGGGGCTTTGCCGGTGAGCGCCAGACCGTCCTTATAGTTGATGGTCGAGTGGTCGACCGCGATGGTGACGTCGCCATCCATCAGTTGCGCCTCGGTCCATTCGCGAATCTCAACGGAGTACTGGTCATCCTTCTTGTCGGCGACCAGGGCGGTGAAAGCTTCGCTCATCGGCACGTAACCTCCTGTTTGACAGTTATTCTCGGATCGTGGGGCAGGACGGACGATTGCGAACCTAGAGCACTCCGCGACCGATGTCTCCCTGCAAGAAGGCATAAATGCACCCTTCGTTAAGGTAAAGATAGGTCTCGCTCTCCTCAGCATGCCGAGCAGAAGTCGAATAATGATATACATTTGTATCAATTGAGCTGAGGTCGAGGCTGGCGCGCCGTATCGGGATTTTGGCGCAGGCCTCAGGAGGGACGGGGATGAGTGAGTTAGGCACTGCCGGCGGCCAAGGGCGAGCCGGCCATCGTGTCCTTGGCGCGTTCATTGGGATGGCCGTTTCGCTTTGTGCCGCGCAACCGGCTGGCGCCGATGCGGTCGAGCCCTATCGACCGCCGACCCAGGCCGCACCCAAAAGCGACCGCCCGGTCACGCAGGCCCCGGCGGCGCCGCGCACCGATCTTGCGCTGCCGCAGGTTCATTATGGGGAAGAAGGTTTGCCGCAGCCGGTTGCGGAGACTCGCCGGGCCATGATCGAGGCGGCCACGTCAGGCTCGCTCGAACAGCTGGCGGCGGTGTTCTCGGCGCGCAATGAGGTGCTGCCGGAACTGCAGAACGTTCCGGTGCGCGACCCGGTCGCCTATTGGCGCAGCATCTCGATCGACGGAACGGGCCGGGAGATCCTGGCGGAGGTGCTGAAGGTGCTGCGCTCGGGCTATGTGCATGTGAATGTGGGGCAGCCGGATGAGACCTTCATCTGGCCCTATCACGCGGTCTATCCCACCGATCGGCTCAATCCGCAGCAACAGGTTGAGCTCTATACGCTGATGCGGCCGCAGGAGGTGCGCGAGCTCGATCCGGCCGAGGGGTATACGGGCTATCGGATCGGCATCGCGCCCAATGGGTCGGTGCGCTATTTCAAGCTCGCAGACTGACCGTGCATTCCTCAGGAGGGCTGCAAGGCCTCCTGAAAGCGCACGGGCCGGCCCAGGCCGCCCGCTGCCAGCAACTCGCCTTCCCACATCACGCGCTGGCCGCGGATGATGGTGCCAACCGGCCAGCCGGTCACGGTGCGGCCAACAAAGGGGGTCCAGCCACAGCGGCTTTGGATCCAATCATCCGTGATGGTGCGGCGCCGCTTCAGGTCCACCACGGTGATATCGGCGTCATAGCCGAGGGCGAGGCGCCCCTTGTTGGCGATGCCGTAAACGCGTTGGGGACCATGGGCGGTGAGGTCGACAAACCGTTCGAGGGTCAGCCTGCCGGCATTCACATGGTCGAGCATTACGGGGACGAGGGTTTGCACCCCAGGCATGCCCGAGGGCGAGGATGGATAAGACTTGGCCTTCTCTTCCAGCGTATGGGGCGCGTGATCCGAGCCCAGGGTGTCCGCGGCGCCCTGGCTCAAGCCAAGCCACAAGCCTTCCATCTGGGTGCGATCACGCAGAGGCGGGTTCATCTGCGCCTTGGTGCCGAGGACCTCATAGGCATCAGGCAAGGTGAGCGTCAGATGCTGCGGGGTGACCTCGATGGTTGCGACATCGCGATGCTGACTTAAGAACAGCATCTCCGGGGCGGTCGTCACGTGCAGCACATGGATACGCTTGCCGGTCATGCGGGCCAAGCGCACCAGGCGCTCGGTGCCGAGGACAGCCGCCTCCACATCGCGCCAGTCGCTATGGCTCGAGGGATCGCCAGGGCGCTGGAGGCTCTTGCGGGCGTTGAGCCGATATTCGTCTTCGGAATGAAAGGAGACACGGCGCGCGGTTGTGCGCAGCACAGCCTCCACCCCGGCATCGTCCTCGATCAGGAGATCGCCGGTCGATGCGCCCATGAACACTTTGACGCCGCAGCAGCCGGGCAGCCGCTCCAATCTTCCAAGCTCATCCGTGTTCTCGCGGGTCGCGCCGACATAGAAGGCGAAATCGCAATAGGCGCTCGCCGTTGCGCGGGCAACCTTGTCGGCCAGGGCCTCTTCGGTCGTAGTCTCGGGCTTGGTGTTCGGCATCTCGAAAAAGGCGGTGACCCCGCCCATCACCGCAGACAGACTGCCCGAGGCCAGATTTTCCTTATGCTCGGCGCCGGGCTCACGCAGATGCACATGGGGATCGATGACGCCGGGCAGGACGTGAAGGCCGGTGCAGTCGATCACCTCGCCGGCCGCGGCAGGGTCGAGCGTGCCCAGAGCCGCTATCCGTCCCTCGGCGAGCCCAACATCGCGCTGATGGACACCGTCGTGATTGACGATCGTGCCCCCCTTGAGAATGGTATCAAACCGTGCGGACATATCGTTGCGCGCTCCTTGCAGCCCAGGCACGGCTTACGTAAATGTGTTACCTGAGGCAAGCCAGTTGCGCATGGCCCATCATCCGGACACCCTCAAGCCACTTCATGACCCAGCCCAAACTGACCGAACTCACCGATCGTACCATCATCCGCGTCAGCGGGGCCGATGCACGCAAGCTTCTGCAAAAGCTGCTGACGGTCGATATCGACGATGTCTCGCGGGAACGGGCCGGCTATGGCGCGCTGCTGACGCCGCAGGGCAAGATCCTGTTCGACTTCTTCGTGGTTGAGGACGAGGAGGGTTATCTCTTCGACTGCGCGGGGCTGCAGAAGGAGGATCTCGTCAAGCGACTGATGTTCTACCGCCTGCGTGCTGATCTGAAGATCGAGGATGTGGGCGCGGATTATCGGGTTTGGGCGGCATGGGACGGGGATGTCGCCGGAGTTGGACAAGAGGCCGGCGCCTCTGTGGCGCGGGATGGTGGTGTCTGGTTCAGAGATCCACGGGTGGCGGAAGCGGGCTTTCGCGCGATTCTGCCAAGGGATGCGACACCTGACGGCGCCGCTGCATCGGCGCAGGATTACCACGCCTTCCGGATTGGGCTCGGACTGGCTGACACCATGGCCGATCTCGGTTCTGCGGAGCTCTTTCCGCATGAAGCCAATTTCGACCAGTTTCACGGGGTTGATTTCGCCAAGGGCTGCTATGTCGGCCAGGAGGTCGTGTCGCGGATGGAGCATCGGGGCACGGGCGCGCGTAAGCGAATCGTACCGGTGCGGATAAGGGGCGGTGTGCTGGAGAACGGCGCGCAGATCGCGGCCGGCGGCAAGGGCATCGGCGAAGTTCTCTCGTCGGCCGGCGAAGTGGCCCTGGCGCTTGTCCGGCTGGACCGGGCAGAGGACGCGGCCACCAATGGCAATGCCCTATTGGTTGAGGACAAGCCCGTGGAACTCGTGCAGCCGCGCTGGGCGAAATTCACAGTTCCCCAAACGAGCGTTGCCACATGAGCTGGACTGGCGCTGTCGTTTCCGAAACTGATGGTCTTGCCCGCTGCGGCTGGCCGGGCACCGATCCGCTTTATGTAAGCTATCACGACACGGAATGGGGCGTGCCCGAATGGGATGACCGGGCGCTGTTCGAAAAGCTCATCCTCGACGGGTTTCAGGCGGGCCTGTCGTGGATCACCATTCTGCGCCGCCGCGAGACGTTCCGCGCTGCCTTCGATCAGTTCGATCCCGAGCGGATCGCCCGCTATGACGATGCGAAGCGCGCAGCGCTGATGGCAGATCCCGGCATCATTCGCAACAAGGCGAAGATCGATGCCACGATCGGCAATGCGAAAGCCTATCTCGCGATCCAGGAGGGCGAGGGCTTCTCGAATTATCTCTGGGGGTTTATCGACGGGGTGCCCGTTCAGAACCGCTTTCGCGAGCGTGGCGATATCCCGGCGGAAACGCCGCTAAGCCGCGCGATCTCCAAGGATCTCATGAAGCGCGGCTTCCGGTTTGTCGGACCCACGATCGTCTATGCGTTCATGCAAGCGGTGGGGATGGTCAATGACCATGTGGTGGACTGCCACCGGCATGAGGCTTGCGCCGCTCTCGCGCACAGGCCTGCAGCCTAAGATGCCGCCTCGCAAGGATGCCGAGCCGCGCGCCTGGCAGCGCATGCTTTCAGGCCGACGGCTTGATCTGCTCAATCCCTCACCTTTGGATGTGGAGATCACCGATATCGCCCATGGGCTCGCCCGCGTCGCGCGATGGAACGGCCAGACCCGCGGTCCGCATGCCTTCTCGGTCGCGCAGCATTGCGTCATCGTGGAGCGGCTCGTCTGCGAGCTCGAGCCTTCATTGGATCAGCAATGGCGCCTTGCAGCGCTTCTGCATGACGCGCCAGAATATGTGATCGGTGATATGATCAGCCCGTTCAAGGCGGCGCTCGGCCTTGACTATAAAGCTTTCGAGGCGCGGCTCATGGCAGCCATTCATCTGCGGTTCGCCTTGCCCGCAGTCCTGCCTGAAAGCGTCAAGAAGCTGATCAAGCGGGCGGATACAATCTCGGCTTACGCGGAGGCAACCGAGCTTGCCGGTTTTGATCTTGCGGAAGCCGCTCGCTATTTCGGGCGTCCGCAGGGCAAGGGCGGACTTGCCTTGCGCAAGGTTCTGCCGCTCGAGGCCGTGGCGCCGGATGATGCCGCCGCGCTATATCTCGAGCGTTTCGAAATGCTGCATCGTTGAGGGTTGAGGACCCATGCCGAAGATCATCGTCTCGCCCCTGAGTGCCGTGCCGATGGCTGCTGCACTCTACAAGCCGAGCCATGTGGTCACGCTGCTTGGCCCGACCGCGGATCCGGTCATTGTCGAGGGTATCGGCAGCGATGATCATCTGCGCCTCCAGTTCAATGATATCACGGCCGCGATGACCGGACTCATCTGCCCGAGCGCCGAGCATGTGGAGGGGCTGATGACGTTCATCCAGCGCTGGCCGCGCAAGAGCCCGATTCTCATTCATTGCTGGGCGGGGATCAGCCGCTCGACGGCTGCAGCTTATGCGGCCCTGTGCGCGCATCGGCCGGAGGAGGATGAGCTGGTTTTGGCCATGCGCCTGCGACAGGCCTCGCCAACGGCCACGCCGAACCGGCTCATCGTTGCGTATGCCGATGATATTCTTGGCCGTCGTGGGCGTATGGTTGATGCGCTGGACCAGATTGGACGCGGGAGAGAGGCTGTGCAAGGTGAAGTATTTATGCTTGATGTTAATACAGCAGAAATAAAGACAGCATAAATCGCGGACGAAGTTACGCCGCGCAGGCAGTTTGTTGTAAGAGGTTCAGCTGTTTCAGGGTAGATTTTCTATCGTGCAAAGTAGATAAATTTGCAAAGGAATGCACGATGGGACTTCTCGACTTCATCAAAGATGCCGGCTCCAAAATGATTGGCGCTGCTGAAGCGAATGCCGCCAATGCGGCCAACAGCGCTGCCAATGCTGCGACAGGCATGGCCAATACAGCAACGAGTGCTGCATCGGGCATGGCCAATACCGCAGCGAATGCGGCGACCGGCATGGCGAACACAGCCGCCGGCATGGCCAATACAGCGGCCAACGCTCTGGGCAACTCGGCGGATGCGATCAAGCAAACCATTGCGCAGCATGGGCTCGATACGAGCGGCGTGAACGTGCATGTGAATGGCGAGCATGTCACCCTTTCCGGCACGGCTCCGACCACCGAGGCTGCGGAGAAGATGGCGCTGGCGGTTGGAAACACCATGGGTGTTGCGAAGGTTGACAATCAGATCACGCCGGCCAATGCCGGTCCGTCATCCACGTTCTACACGGTCAAGCCGGGCGACAGCCTGTGGAAGATCGCGGAGATGCATTACGGCAATGGCGCGCGGTATGAGGAAATCCTCAGGGCCAATATGCCGCCAGTGACCAATCCCGATCATATCCAGCCAGGCTGGGTGCTGCGCCTGCCACCGGTCTGAGACGGCTATGCCATGGGGCGGCCGCCGTTTCAGCGCGAGGCAAGCGGCCGTCCCCACGGGCTAAAGCGTACCGGTCGCAGCGGGTTGAGGTCGATAAAAGGTTGCCTGTCGCAGACGAGATCAGCGATAAGGCGCCCCGTCACACCGGCCAAAGTCAATCCGATGTGGCCATGGCCGAAGGCATAGATCACGCGGGGTTCGCTGGGCGAGCGGCCGATGACCGGCAGGCTGTCCGGCATGGAAGGCCGAAAGCCCATCCACTCATCCGTTCCGTGTCCTGCCTGGGGAACAAAACGAGCGACGCTCGTCCTGATCGCATCGGTACGGGCCTTGCGCATCGGCAGCTTGAGGCCGCCAAGCTCCACCGTGCCCGCCGCCCGCAGCCCATCCGCCATAGGCACCATGTAGAAGCCTTGTTCGGCAAAGCAGACGGGCCGGTTCAGCAGGTGACCAGCGTCGGGGTAGAGAACGTGGTAGCCTCGCTCGGTATCGAGCAGGATGTCATCGCCTACCTTGCGGGCGAGATCTTTCGACCAAGCACCGCCCGCGACCACTGCCCGATCATATTCATGAGCGGCATGACCGAGTTCAGCGCGCAGGCCCGTGGCCGTGGGGTTGAGCGCGAGCACCTCGCCTGAGAGAAATTCACCACCCCTCGCTTGGAAATGCGCCGCAAAGGCCATGGCGACCGCCTTGGGGCTGTTGAAATGGTGCCCGTCGCGAAAGAGGATGCCGCGGTGATAGATCGGGGCCAAGTTCGGCTCGAGATCATGAATCGCGGACTTATCCAGCATATCGAAGCGAATGCCGTGTCGCGCATAGAGGGCAAAGCGCTCCTGATCTGCATTGAACTCTGCATCGGATTTATAGAGGTAAAGAGCACCCTCGCGACGGATCAGCGCCTCGGTGCCGGCATCCTTGTGGAGGGGGGCATAGGCTGCCTCGGCATTGGCCAGAAGGCCCTGCAAAATGGTTGCGATTCGCTCGACCTCTTGCGCGGTCGAGCTTGCGATGAAAGCGCGCAACCATGGGGCCAATGCTGGCATGTAGCGCCACATAATGGCGAGGGGGCCCGCGGGATCGGCCAGCATGCCCGGCACGCGCCAGGCAATGCCGGGCGTTGCCACGGGGATCACGGCATAGGACGCAACCGTGCAGGCATTCCCATAGGAGCAGGCGTGGCGATAGGACGAGCCGGGCAAGGGCGGATCGCGATCCGCGATGGTGACGCGGTGGCCTAAACGCTGGAGCCAGAGGGCCGAGCAGAGGCCGACGAGACCTGCGCCGATAACGAGGACGTTGCGGGCCTCTGCGGCTGGTACCGGGGCAGGGGACATTTGCAAGTCAGCAGGCATGGCCGTTCTGGGGGAAAGAGGATGTGATCTATTGGCTCGGGAAGTGCTCAGAGCCGGCGTGCGGCCGCGAGGCAATGATGGCTCGGATCAGATTTGCTCGAGTGCCTGATCGATATCGCGGATGAGATCATCAGGGTCCTCGATGCCGATCGAGAGACGAATGAGGTTGGGCGCAACTGCCGAGGAGGGACCTTCCACCGTCCGGCGGTGCTCACAGAGGCTTTCAACGCCGCCGAGGGAGGTTGCGGGCAAGAACACCTGCAGATGAGATGCAAAGCGCCGCGCTTCTGCTTCACCGCCTTTGACAAGGATCGACATCATGCCGCCGAAGCCGTTCCGCATCTGCTCGGCGGCCAGCCCGTGCGCGGGATGGCTTGCAAGTCCGGGATAAAGAACGCGCTCGATCTTGGGATGGCTCTCCAAAACGCTCGCGATGCGCTCTGCCGAGCGCGAAATCGCCTCGAAGCGGACGAAGACGGTGCGCAGGCCGCGCATCAACAGCCAGGCCTCGAAGGGCGCCATAACCGACCCGAGGAGAGTGCGGGTCTGGGCAACATCCTCCCAGATGGCATTGGGCTCGCGGCCCGCGATCACGCCGCCGGTCAAGTCGCTGTGCCCATTGAGATATTTGGTTGCGGAATGGAAGACGATATCGGCGCCCAGATCGAGAGGCTTCGTGGTCACCGGCGGCGCACAGGTGGAATCGACCGCGAGCAGCGCGCCGGCCTCGTGCGCGATTTCAGCGGCGCGGGCAATGTCGAGCACGTCCCAGGTCGGGTTGACGATGGTCTCGGCCCAAACCAGCCTCGTCTTGCCCTTGCGGACGGCCTTCGCCAGGCTCTCCAGGTCGTCGGTCTCGAAGACGTCGAGCCCGATGTTGCGGCGCTCGGCGATGCGCTTCATCCAGGCCTGCGCACCATGATACATGATCCGCGGCATCACCATGTGATCGCCGCTGCGCAGGCTTTCGCAGATGGCGACGATGCCGGCAAGCCCCGAGGCATAGAGCTGGGCGGCCGTTGCGCCTTCAAGCTCGGCCAGGCTTGCCTCGGCCTGAGCAACGGTCGGCGATCCATAGCGGGAATAGAGATAGTTGCCGATCAGCTCGTGGTTCTCGTCACGGGCGAAGGTCGTAGCAAATTGCAGAGGCGGAATGATCGCGCCATGTTCGGGGTCGATGAAATGGCCAATCTGAGCGATGCGCGAGCGCGGGCTCGGTTTGAAGTTAGACATGCTGGCCGCCATTGATGTGAAGCTCCGCGCCATTCACGTAGCTCGAAGCATCGGTGCACAGGAAATAGATGGCCTTGGCCACCTCCTCGGGCTTGCCGAGGCGGTGCATGGGGATATCCTCGATGAGCTTTTCCGTGCCAGGCGATAGGATGGATGTGTCGATCTCGCCTGGCGATATGGCATTCACGCGGATGCCAAGCGGGCCGAAATCATGCGCCATCTCACGGGTCAGGGCGAAGAGGGCCGCCTTGGAGGTCGCATAGGCGGCACCGGCGAAGGGATGAACCCGGCTGCCGGCGATCGAGGTGACATTCACAATCGCACCCTTGGCTGCCTTGAGCTCATCGAGCAGGCCACGGCCCAGCATGATGGGCGCGAACAGATTGACCTGAAAGACCGTCTTCCAATCCTCAATATCCATATCGATCGCCGCAAGCCGGCTGCCTCCCGGTCCCTTGGGCGAGATGGCGGCATTGTTGACCAGCGCGTGCAGGCGGCTGCCATTGGCCTTCAGGCGTTCGCGCATCTCGGCGATGGCGCGATCGACATCCTCGGGATGGGCAAGGTCGACCTGGATGTGATCCTCCGGGCCCGCATCCCAAGGGCAGTTCTCGGGAAAGCCGTGCCGGGAGCAGGTGATCACGCGCCAGCCGGCGCTGGAAAACCGCTTGACGGTCGCGTGGCCAATGCCACGGCTTGCGCCGGTCAAGATGAGCGTTTTGCGCTCGGTATCCTCATTCGCAATCATGCTGCTTGGTTCCTCAAGGATAGAGGCGCGATTTCGTCCAGGGCGAGCCTTCTCGTTCTCGGTCAAAGCGGATGCGCTCGTGCAATCGGAACGGCCGATCCTGCCAGAATTCCATGGATATGGGGATGATGCGAAAGCCTGACCAGTAAGACGGGCGCGGCACATCACCGATCGCATATTTCGCCGCGAATTTTGCCACCGCTTTCTCCAGGGCGAAGCGGCTTTCCAACGGACGCGATTGCTGTGAGGCCCAAGCGCCTATCCGACTGTCGCGCGGGCGGGAGGCAAAATAGGCATCCGCTTCAGCATCGCTCACCGGCTCAACGAGGCCGCGAATGCGAATCTGCCGCCTGAGCGATTTCCAGTGGAAACAGAGGGCCGCCTTGGGGTTGGCCGCAAGCTCGTTTCCCTTCTGGCTCTCGAGGTTGGTGTAGAAGACGAAGCCGCGGGGATCCACGCCCTTCAGCAGAACCATGCGCACATTCGGTGTGCCGTCGGCATCCACGGTGGCGAGGCTCATGGCGTTCGGATCGTTCGGTTCGCTTGCCGCAGCCTCGGCCATCCAGGCCTCGAACATGGTGATGGGTTCATCGGGCGCGGCCGAGATGTGCTCGCCTGCTTGGGCCGTGCTCGCTTCAGTCTCCATGGGGGCGCCCTTTCCTGAACCATCGGTTTTCGACATGGGTTCTACCTCAGTCCGCGGCCATAGTCTTGGCGCATTTGATTGGAAGAGAAGGCGAAGCGGGGGGCGCGTCCATGCGTGCTGCTAGAAGCTTGCTGCGTGCCCAATCTGATTTGCGTTTGTGTCTCAGGGGAAGCCCATGATCAAGATGACTGTTGCATCACTCACGCTCGCAGGTGCCGTCGCACTTGCGGGATGTGCTGGCCCCAATCCCTACCAGCCCCAGGCCTGGGGAGGCAATCAGGCGGCCGGAACCGTTGTCGGTGGTGTCGCCGGCGGACTGATCGGCAGTGCCGTCGGGGGCGCCGGTGCAACCGTGGTGGGAGCCGCCTTGGGTGCGGTGCTCGGCAATCAGGTGGGCTATTCGCTGGACGAGCAGGCACGGGCGCGGGCCTATTACGCCGCCGAGGCGGCGTTCTCGTCGGGGCGGCGGCAAAGGTGGGATGATCCGCGTGGCTATTACGGCGAGTTCATTCCCGAGGAGACCTATTATCGCGGCCCGGAAATGTGCCGGGACTTCTCACATCGGATGTTCGTCAATGGCCGGCGCGAAGTGGTTCACGGCACGGCTTGCCAGCTGGCGGACGGCTCCTGGCGGGTGGTCGGCTGACGAAAAGGGGCCTGCCCCCATACAGCCGTACTCGCTGCCTCCCTGCCGTCTCGCCATTTTCCTAGACCTCAAAAGCGATTTGTGTAGGATGCGCGCACCATTGGGGTGGGTAGTGGCCTCCACATCCGTTTTTGAGGACAGCATGACCGAGCCGAAGGCGCTCATGACAGGCAAACGCGGGCTGATCATGGGCGTTGCGAACAACCGTTCGATCGCCTGGGGAATAGCCCAGGCGTGCGCCCGCCATGGCGCCGAGATCGCCCTTTCCTATCAAGGCGAAGCGTTGAAGAAGCGAGTCGAGCCGCTCGCACAGCAGCTCGGATCCGACCTGGTGGTGCCTTGCGACGTGACGGATGGTGCATCTCTGGACGAGGCCTTTGCTGCGATCGAGCAGAGATGGGGCGGGCTTGATTTTCTCGTCCACTGCATCGCGTTCTCGGACAAGGATCAGCTGACGGGGCGCTATATCGATACGACCCCGGACAATTTCGCCAAGACACTGAACGTGTCATGCTATTCCTTCACGGCTGCCGCGCAGCGGGCCGAGAAGCTCATGAACAATGGCGGCTCCATGCTGACGCTGACCTATTTCGGCGCCGAGAAGTGGATGCCCCATTACAATGTCATGGGCGTTGCCAAGGCGGCACTGGAGGCGAGCGTTCGCTACATGGCCGCGGATCTCGGCAGCCGCGCGATCCGGGTGAACGCCATTTCTGCCGGCCCCATCAAGACGCTGGCCGCTTCGGGCATCGGTGACTTCCGCTACATCTTGAAATGGAACGAATATAACTCGCCGCTGCGGCGCACGGTGACCATCGACGAGGTCGGCAATTCGGCGGTGTTTCTGCTGTCCGATCTCGGATCTGCCGTGACCGGTGAGATCGTGCATGTGGACGCCGGATATCACATCGTCGGCATGAAAAATCCGGAAGCGCCAGATATTTCGGTCGTGTGATCGCCACCCAGCCTAGCACAACGCAGCGCAGCCGGGCTTTTGGCTGCTCCTGTCACTCCAAGCTGCTAGGCAAGCTCTGGTGAGGGCGCTGCAACATATAGTTGCATATCGATCGTGGCCAATGTAGTCACATCTCCATTGATGCCGACCAATGGTGCGGTGTGCTTGGCTCCAACGCGGGGCCATATCGCGATCACCTTGGTTCTCTCGAAGAATCATATTGAAGGAATTTGTTATGGGAAAAACTGGATCCTACCATCCAGACCTCGTGCCCTCGCTGCCAATCGAATACGACGATCTCAGCACTGGCCTCAAGGTCGGGGCCATCGCATTGCCTGTGGCCAGCGGCCTCGCCAGCCTTCTGGGCTACGGGCTCGGTCATGTGCTGTTTCATGATCACTCATCCAACGATCCGGTCGTTCAGCCTCAGCCAAGCGATAATCCTTGGGCTCATTGATCCAGATCGGGCGTTTTGCGAGGGTGCGGCCGCGCAGCACGCACCAGAAGAGGTGCTGTGGCACAAGCGAGTCCCGCATCGGCAGCAGGCACCTGCTCATTCTTCCTAAAAGCGGTTCCCAGACTTGCATCTGATACACTAAAGTCGCCTCTAAGATGTGCGGGCGTGAGCTGCTCGCCCCCAAGGAGGAAGAAGACTCGATGCTGGGTTTGATGCAGGACTGGCCGCTGCTGATCCACCGCATTCTGGATCATGCGAGCCGCTACCACGGCACAAGCGAAATCGTCTCGCGGACCGTGGAAGGTCCCATCCATCGCTACACCTATGTCGAGTGCGCGCGCCGGTCGCGGGCACTCGCGGATGTGGCGCAAAAGAAGCTGGGGCTGAAGGCCGGCGACATCATCGCGACCATGGCGTGGAACGGCTATCGCCACATGGAGATCTGGTACGGGCTCATGGGGCTCGGGGCGGTGGTGCATACGCTGAACCCCCGGCTGTTTGCCGATCAGCTCGAATATATCGTCAATCACGCCGAAGATCAGTATCTATTCCTAGACTTAACCTTCGTCGAGCAGATGGAGGCTCTGCAGGAGAAGATCCCGACGGTCAAAGGCTTCATCATCCTGACCGACCGGGCAAACATGCCGGCGACCAAGCTGCGCAACGCTCTCTGCTATGAGGAGCTGATTGCCGAGGGCGATGCAGGCTTTGTCTGGCCGAAGCTCGATGAGCAGAGCGCCTGCGGCATCTGCTATACTTCGGGCACGACCGGAAACCCGAAGGGCGTGGTCTATTCCCAGCGCTCGCATGTTCTCCATGCGATGGCGCTGTGCGCAGCGGATGCCATGGCGATCAGCTCGCGCGACACGGTCATGCCGGTGGTACCGATGTTCCATGCCAATGCCTGGTCGCTCATCTTCTCAGGGCCCATGGCGGGCTCAAAGCTGGTGCTTCCTGGGCCTAAGATGGATGGTGCCTCGATCTATGAGCTCCTGGATAGCGAGCGCGTCACGTTCACGGCCGGCGTTCCGACCGTCTGGCTCATGCTGCTGCAGCATCTCGAGAAACACCCGGAGCTCAAGCTGCCCTATCTCGAACGGGCGCTGATCGGCGGCTCGGCTTGCCCGGAAGCGATGATGGTCGCCTTCGAGAAGAAATACGACACGCGCGTGGTGCATGCCTGGGGCATGACGGAGATGAGCCCGATCGGCTCGCTCGCCAATCGGTCCGGCGCCACTGCCAATTTCGGGCATGAGCAGTGGTGGCCGCTGCAACTCAAGCAGGGGCGGCCCTATTTCGGCGTCGAGATGGAGATCAAGGACGACCACGGCAAGGTTCTGCCCAATGACGGGAAGACCTTCGGGCACCTGGTCGTGCGGGGGCCGGCGGTTGCGCGCGCCTATTACAAGGGTGAGGGTGGGCAGATCCTGGACAAAGACGGCTATTTCGACACGGGCGACGTTGCCACGCTCGATCAATGGGGCTTCATGCAGATCACCGACCGGGCCAAGGATGTGATCAAGTCGGGCGGTGAGTGGATCTCCTCAATCGATCTCGAGAATGCGGCCATGGGGCATCCGGCGGTGGCGGAAGCGGCAGTGATTGGCGTGCCTCATCCCAAATGGGACGAGCGGCCCTTGCTGATCGTGGTGAAAAAGCCGGAGATGGCCGTTCAGAAGGAGGAGATCCTCGATTTCCTCAAGGACAAGGTCGTGAAGTGGTGGCTGCCGGACGACGTGGTCTTCATCGAGGAGATCCCGCACACCGCGACGGGCAAGATCTCGAAACTTGCCCTTCGGCAGCGCTTTGCTGATTACCGACTGCCGACAGTCCAGGCGGCGGAATAAGAGCGCGGAGCGCTGATCGGTCGGCGCCGATCATTCAGACGGGGCGTCCCGTCGGGGCCGATCGGTCATGCGGGGACATAGTCCGTGTCGAGCGACAGAGGGCCGTTGCCCCTGACCTTGCCCAGGTGGATGAGATGCTCCACATGGGCGAGCGCCGACATGGCGGCTGCGGGATGCAGCTTGGGGTCGACGGAGCTGTAGACCTTCTTCACGACGTCCATCACCTTGCGGTCGCCCGCCTCAATGCGCGACAGGATCGCCTGCTCGCGCATCTGGCGATGGGTGATGAAGGCGCGCACGAAGGGTCGCGGATCCTTCTTGGCCGGCCCGTGCCCCGGCCAGTAGATCTCATCATCGCGGTCGAGCAACAAGCGCAGCGAGGCCATGTAGTCGGCCATATTGCCATCGGGCGGGGCGATCACGCTGGTCGACCAGGCCATCACGTGATCGGCGGAGAACAAAGCATTCTCCTCAAGCAGCGCGAAGGCCATGTGGTTCGAGGTATGGCCGGGGGTGAAGACCGCCTCGAGATGCCAGTCCCTGCCGTCGATCACCTCGCCATGGCGGATTTCCTGATCGGGCTGGAAGTCCGTATCACCCGAGGCATCGAGCTGCACGCTGCCTGAGGCGAGGGCAGCACCATTGCTGCGGCCCGCGCCATGGGGACCGAAGGCAATGGTCGGCGCGCCGGTTGCCGCTGTGAGGCGGGCCGCCAAGGGCGAGTGGTCGCGATGGGTGTGGGTCACCACGATGTGGCTCACGGTGTCGCCATCGAGCGCCCGCATCAGCGCTGCGAAATGCTCGTCATCATCCGGACCCGGATCGATAACCGCGACGGAACCGCGGCCGACAATATAGGTGTTGGTCCCCTTGAACGTGAATGCGCTGGGATTGGGGGCAACCAACCGGCGAATCAAAGGGGATACCTGTAGTGCCTCGCCGGGGGTGAATTCCATCTCACGCTCGAAGGGAATGTCGACCATAGCCGTCTCCTTTGCGCGAGAGGGTTAGCAGCCGCAGATAGATCCGTAAAGCGCCGGGTCAGAGCAGCTTCTCCAGCTCGTGCCGCAGGATCTTGCCTGTGGTCGAGCGCGGGAATTCCGCAAAGGGGATGAAGCGGACCTCCTTCGGGCGCTTATAACCGGCAAGTTCACGCCGGCAGAGCGCGTCGATCTCGGCGGCGGTCAGATCCTCGGTGTGCCGGGCGATAAAGGCGACGGGTATTTCGCCCCAGCGCTCATCACGCTTGCGCACCACCACGGCGTCGGCGACGCGCGCATCCGACAGGAGCACCCGCTCGATCTCGGCGGGGTAGATGTTCTCGCCGCCGGATTTGATCATGTATTTTGCACGATCGACGAAGTCATAGGTGCCGTCCGGGTTCTTCCGGAAAAGGTCACCCATGCGGAACCGGCCATCGGCAAAGTCGCGGGCATTGGTTTCTTCCGCGTTCCAGTAGCCGCTGAAGACGGTGGCGCCGCGGATGGCGATCTCGCCGGGCTCGCCATCGGGCACCGGATGGCCGGCCGGGTCGACCAGCATCACGTCGCAAAGCGAGCTCAGCCGCTTCGAGAGCGATTTCGGCACCTCGCCGGGTGGCAGCACGGCACCGCTCCCGGGCGGCAGGCCCGTTTCGGTGGCGCCGAAACTGTTGAGATAGGGCGCGCGCATGAGGCCGCTCAGCTCGGCAATGAGCTGGAGGGGCACGAGATCGGCCATGGCACCGCAGGCCTTCACGCCCTTCGGTACGGTACCCTCGCGACGCATGATCTCGACGACGGGCTCGATCGAGCCCGGCATCAGTAAGAGCCAGCCGAGCTTATAACGCGCCACCGCATCGACGATGCGGCGCGCATCGAAGCCATCGATGACGATCACCGGCGCCCCCGCCATCAGCGCTGCCAGGGTCTGGTCGGTCGAGCCCATGTGGAATAAGGGCGCCCAAGCGATGAAGCCATCTTCAGAGGTGATGTTGAGATCAATCGCCAAGACGGTCATGCGGGCGATTTCGGCGCGATGACTGATCAGCGCGCCTTTAGGCAGGCCAGTGGTGCCGCTGGTATAAAGGATCACGAGGCCATCTTCGGGATCGACCTCCGGATCACCTGCCGCGGCAATTTCCGCCGGGTCCGGGCTCGTGGCCAAGAGCTGCTCGTATTCCGCATCGATATTGATGACGGGCAGGTTGAGATTGAGGGCTGCAAGGGGCTCAGTATAACGTGCCGAGACCAGTACCAGCTTTGGCTCGACGAGGGTGATGCAGTGGCGAAGCTCGCCGGCCGCCAGGCGCCAATTCTGGCAGGCGATAATCAGGCCGTTGCGGGCGGCCGCCAGCTCGAGCTCTACATATTCCAGCCGGTTCTCGGAGAGGATCGCCACCCGGTCGCCGCGGGTGAGGCCGCGGCTCGCGAGAACGGCGGACAAGCGAAGAACACGGTCATGCAGCTCGCCATAGGTGAGCATTCCGCCGGCATGCTCGATGGCCAGAGCCTGGGGCTGCCGGCGAGCGCGGCTGCGAAAGAGTTCATAGACCGTCAGCCGACCGGCGCGCCAAGTCTTGCCCGCCGTGGTCGTGCTCCATGAGGGCGCTTGCGGCATTGCGTGACCTCCCAGGCGTTTCCTCGAAAATGGCTGCCCACGGCTCTTGTCAGGCCGCTTCCGGCAGGCGAAGGGCTTGGTTGTATTCAGCGATGAGGCGCGCACAGAGTTCGGCAGCGGCCGGAATGTCGTCGATAGCACCGACACCCTGGCCCGCCGACCACAGGGTCTTCCAGGCTCTGGCCTCGCCATCGGTGCCGAAATCGAGCTTGGCGGGGCTTGCCATTGCCTCCTCGTCGATCCCGTGCGCGAGAAGGCTGGGCTTGAGGAAATTGCCATGCACGCCACTAACGGCCGGGGTGTAGACGATGTCGGAGGCGCGGCCGTCGATGATCATTTGCTTGTGGCCCTGTGGGGCGAAGCTCTCTCTGGTCGCGATGAAGCGGGTGCCGAGATAGGCGAGGTCGGCACCGAGCATGCGGGCGGCGGCGACCTGGCGACCGTTCGAGATGCAGCCGCCGAGGATGACGGTGCCATCGAACATGGCGCGCAGCTCGGGGATGAAGGCAAAGGGACTTAGCGTTCCTGCATGCCCGCCGGCGCCCGCACAGACGGCAATCAGGCCGTCAACCCCAGCGGCGACCGCCTTTTCCGCATGCCGGAAGCCGATCACGTCGTGAAAGACCACGCCACCGTAGGAATGCACGGCCTCGACAACCTCATTGGCGGCGCCAAGGGACGTGATGATCAACGGCACCTTGTGCTTCACCGTAAGCTCGAGATCGGCGGCAAGCCGCGGGTTGCTGCGATGGACCACCAGGTTGACGCCGAAAGGGGCTGTCTCGGGGAATTCGGCGAGGCGCTGCTCAATTTCATCGAGCCAGGCAGCGTAGCCTTCGCTGGTGCGCTGGTTCAAGGCGGGAAAGGTGCCGAGGAGGCCCGACCTGCAGGTCTCGACCACCAGGTCGGGGCCCGAGGTCAGGAACATCGGCGCAGCGATGATCGGCGCCTTCAGGCGGCCCTGTAGAGATTGCGGTAGCGGCATCAGGTTCTATCTCCCTGAAATCACATTCTGAACACGCCATAATGGGGGCGGTCGATCTCGGCATTGAGGGCTGCGCTCAAACCAATGCCGAGTGCGTTGCGGGTGTCCACGGGATCGAGAATGCCATCATCCCAGATTTCCGAGGTTGAGTAATAGGCGCTGGATTGGCGGCGGTATTCCTCAAGGATCGGATCGCGGATGGCCGCGATCTCCTCAGGCGTCAAGGTCTGGCCATGGCGCTCGAGCTGGCGGACCTTGATTTCGGCAAGCACATTGGCGGCCTGCTCGGCACCCATGACCGAGATCTGATGCTGAGGCCAGGCGAAGAGGAAGCGCGAGTCGAAGGCGCGACCCGACATGCCGTAATTGCCGGCACCGAAAGATCCGTTCACCATGACCGTGATCTTCGGCACCTCCGATCCGGCCACGGCCATGATCATCTTGGCGCCATCCTTAGTGATGCCGCGATGCTCATAGTCGCGGCCCACCATGTAGCCGGTGATGTTCTGTAGGAAGATCATCGGCACGCGGTGCTGATTGCACAGCTGCATGAAATGGGCGGCCTTCAGGGACGAGTCGTTGAAGAGCACGCCGTTATTGCCGAGAATGCCGACCTGGTAGCCCCAGATATGAGCATAGCCGCAGACGAGCGTGGTGCCGTAAGCGGGCTGATATTCATGGAAGCGGCTGCCATCGACGATGCGCGCAATCACCTCGCGCATGTCGAATTGCACCTTGATGTCGCGGGGAATGATGCCGTAGAGCTCCTCCGGGTCATAATAGGGGGGCTCAGGGGCAATCTGCTCGATCCGCAGCTTATTGGGTCGCGGGAACTGGGCGACGATATCGCGGGCGATGGCGATTGCCTGTTCCTCGGTGTCGGCGGGATAGTCGGCGGTGCCAGAAATGCGGGTGTGGACATCGGCACCGCCCAGCTCATCGACCGTGACCTCTTCGCCGGTCGCCGCCTTCACCAGCGGCGGGCCGCCAAGGAAAATCGCCCCGGTGCGGCGGACAATGACGTTATATTCGCTCAGAGCCGGGATATAGGCGCCGCCCGCCGTGCAATGGCCGAGCACGATCGCGACCTGCGGGATGCCGCGCTTCGACAGGATCGCCTGATTGCGGAACAGGCGTCCGGCCAGGTATTTGTCCGCGAAAAGGTCCGCCTGCAGGGGCAGAAAGCCGCCTGCGCTGTCGCAGAGATGAACGACGGGCAGCCGGTTCTCGATGGCGATATCGAGCGCCCGCACCATCTTTTTGATGGTCAGCGGATACCATGCGCCACCCTTCACGCTTGCATCGTCGGCGTGGATCATGACCTCGCGGCCGGCAACGATGCCGATGCCGGTGACATTGCCGGCGCCCGGGACCTCGCCGTCATAGGACATGTTGGCGGCAAGGGTTGAAAGCTCGAGAAAGGGCGTATCCGGATCAAGCAGCAGGTCGAGGCGCTCGCGCACGAACAGCTTGTTCTGGCGCTTCAGCCGGTCGAAGTCACGGGTTGGCCGCTCGAAGCGCGCCTTCTGCTGGCGCGCACGGAAATCGGCCACGAGCCCGCGATTATGGGCCATATTGGCCCGGAACTCCTCAGACGAGGTATCGATACGCGATTCAATGCGCATGGGAAATCAGGCTCCTGTCGCGGGCGCGAGGGTGACCAGGGGGGCAGACCGGTCGAAGGTTCGCCCCGCGCTCACGTGAACGATCTCCACGATGCCATCGCGGGGGGCCTTGATCGCCGTTTCGAGCTTCATGCTCTCGATCACCACCAGGGTCTCGCCGCGCGCAACCTGCTGGCCGGCCTCCACCGAGACGGAAATCACCGTGCCCGGCATGGGGGCCGTGATGATGTCGTCGGCGGATGCGCCGGACTGGGCGGCATAGCGGGCGATGGAGTCTAACCACTGCAGGCTGCGGGTCACGCCATCGACATGGATGTGCACGATGTCGCCATCGACGGCGATGAGCGCGGAGGTCTCGACACCATCGACCGTGAGATGGTCACGACCACGGTTGTTGGGGGCCAGGGCCACAGAAAAGCGCTCATCACCCAGCGCCATGCGATAGCCACTCGCGTCGCGGCCAAGCCAGAGCGCATAGTCGGCATCATCGAGAACAAAGACGTGCTTCATCAATTTCTCCAGGCGCCCATGGCCGCTTGCAGTTCGGGAATTGCGTCTGCCGCATCGCGCACCGGGCGGACCGAGAGCGCTGCCGCCGCGAGCAGACGGTGCAAGGTTGCCTCGGGCAGGGGCGCTGGCTCGGCAAGCGCGGGATTGGCATCGAGGAAGCCGGTGTGGACATTGCCTTCCCGAAAGGCCGGGTCGGCGTTCAGCCGGTGCAGGAACTCGACATTGGTCTCGCAGCCCAGCAGGGCGAACTCAGCCAAGGCCTTGTCAGCCCGGGCCAGCGCCTGGCCCCGGTCGGCACCATAAATGATGAGCTTGGCCAGCATCGGATCAAAGGCCGAGGTGACCGCCTGGCCCTCGCGGATGCCACTATCGATGCGAATGCCTTCACCCTCGGGCATGGCAAGGCGCAGGACCTTGCCCGTGGTCGGGGTGAAGCCACGGGCGGGGCTTTCCGCATAGATGCGATATTCGATGGCATGGCCACGGGCTGTGATCTCTTCCTGGGTAAATGGCAAGGGATTGCCGGCCGCCACCCGCAACTGCTCGGCCACGAGGTCGACGCCCGTGATCATTTCGGTGACGGGATGCTCGACCTGCAGGCGGGTGTTCATTTCAAGGAAGAAGAACTCGCCATTACCATAGATGAACTCGACCGTGCCGGCATTGCGGTAGCCCGCCGCTCGGGCGATGCCGGCGGCGGTTTCGCAGATCTTCTGGCGCAGCTCGGCCGTTAGCGCAGGTGAGGGGGTTTCCTCGACAATCTTCTGGAAGCGGCGCTGAACCGAGCATTCGCGCTCGAAGAGGTGCACGACATGGCCGTGGGCATCCCCCAAAACCTGCACCTCGATGTGGCGCGGGTTCTCCACGTAGCGCTCGACGTAAAGCCTGCCATCGCCGAAATAGCGCTGGCCCTCGCTGCGGGCGCGCTCGATCTCCTCATCGAGCAGATCGAGATCGCGGACGATGCGCATGCCTTTGCCACCGCCACCGGCTGAGGGCTTGATCAGAAGCGGGGCGCCTACGGCCCGGGCGCGCTTGGTGAAGCTGCGGGGGTCATCATCCTCGATGGCGGAAGGCGCAACGGGAAAGCCGTGCTTCTCGACAAAGGCGCGGGCGCGGATCTTATCGCCCATCAGCTCGATCGCATCAGGAGTGGGGCCGACAAAGACCAGATCGGCGGAGGCGACCGCCCTAGCAAAGCCGGCATTCTCCGAAAGAAAGCCATAGCCGGGATGAATGGCTTCAGCGCCGGTCCTGCGGGCAGCCTCAATGATCTGGTCGCCATCGAGGTAAGCTGAGACGGGTGTTGCGCCGGAGATCTCGACCGCGTGGTCGGCGAGGCTTACGGCCGGGCTTGCCCGATCGGCGGCGTGGTAGACCACAACACTTTCGATGCCGAGCTTACGCAGAGTGCTCGCAATGCGAACCGCGATCTCGCCGCGATTGGCGATGAGGACACGGTTGAAGGGCTTTGTCATCGGAATACTCGGTTCTGGGGTTTGCGGCACCACGCCGGAGGTGGCCTATCCGGCGTGGTCCGGTTCGACTTAGTCGTTGGGCGAATATTCGGTGAAATCGACCAGCGTCTTGAACTTCTGGCTGGCCGGATCGAGCTGATAGATCTTCACCGCGGTTCCGGAGAGCTGCTTCTCATTGTCGAAGCTGATCGGGGCAGTGAGGCCGCCCGTGTCGAAGTCCTTGATCTTGCGCAGCTGCTCGATGGTACAGGCGCGGGTCAATTCCTTGCCGCAGCCCTCCATGGCTTTGGCGAGGACCTTGAGGCCGACATAGGTGATGTAGGAATAGCGATTGATCGCCTCGACCTCGCCGGTGCTCAAGTGCTTCTCGGCGAGCTTGTGGAAGGCGTCGGTCGCCGCATCATTGAGGGCGACGTAATCGGCGACCAGATAGGGATAGCCCGCGGGAGCGGCGAGCTTGACGGAGGGCGGCATGTCCTCGCTCCACACGGAGGCCACCTGCAGATCCATGCCGAGCTTGCGTGCCTCGCCCAGGATATTGGCAGCGCCGGCGATGATGCCGCCATTGGCGAGCACATTGACGCCGGCGGCCCGCATCTGCACAACCTCGGCTGAGAAGTTGGTGGTGCCGCGCTTAAATTTCAGGCGGATACCATCCTTGAGGCCGAGCTCCTTGATGGCGCGGTCATAGCCCCCTTCAACGGTGACACCGAAGTCATCATCCTGACGGATGAGGCCATAAACGGCATTCTCCGGCTCCAACTTCTCATGGATGTATTTGAGCTGGCCGAAAAAGGCATCCTGGTAGCGGGCGCCGATGGTGAAGACCGAAGGCCGCACTGGTTTGTAGGCAAGCTCCGTGGGCGTCGTGGTCACGACAGTCGGCAGGTTGTTCTCCTCGATCAGCGGCAGCATGGCGAGGATATTGGCGGTGCCGGAGGTGCCGTTGAGAGCGAAGATGCCGTCAACTTCAATGAGCTTCTTCAAGGCCTGGAAAGAGCGGGCGGGCACATATCCGTCATCCTCGGTGGCGACGACGATCTTGCGGCCGTTGATGCCGCCAGCTTCGTTGATTTCGGCGGCGGCAAGCTTGGAGCCAACGGAAACCGCCCGGCCGATGAAGGAGGCGGGGCCGGTCAGGATGTTCACGTCACCGATTTTGATCTCAGTGTCGGTCACACCGGGATCCTGAGCGTGGGCGGTCGACGCCATCAAAAGGGCCAAGAGCCCCAACCCCACAGATTTCATGCGCATTCTGTTTCCTCCCAATTCGCGCCCGGTTCAGGCAGTTCTTGTGTCAGTAGGCGAGCGGCCAGTTGCTCCAGTAACGGCGGATATCTCTCCAGAAGCCGATGAGACCATCAGGCTTGAAGCGAAGAAACGCGACGATCACGACGCCATAGGCGATGCCCCTGATCTCGTAGACATAGGACGTGTAGGTGGTGGAGGAGGGATCGCCGAAGGTTGCAAAGGCGATGCGGATCACCTCCGGCAGGAGCGAGAGGAAAATCGCCCCCAAGATCGCGCCCGCAATCGAGCCCAAACCGCCGAGGATGATCATCGCCAATGCCTCGATCGACAGGATGAGGCCGAAGACGTCGATATTCACGAAGCGGATGTGAAGCGCCATGAGCGCGCCGCCGATCCCCACCAGGAAGGACGAGATCATGAAGGCGAGCAGCTTGTAGCGGACGAGATCGATGCCCATGACCCTGGCTGCGATGTCATGATCGCGGATGGCCATCCAGGCGCGGCCGATGCGGGTGCGCGAAAGATTCAGCGCGACGAGCACCACGGCGATGGTGATGGCCAAGGCGAAATAATAGAAGGGGCGATCGCTCGAGAGATCAAAGCCAAAGGCGGAAACCTTGGGCAGGAACACGCCGTTGGGCCCATGGGTGATGTCCTCGGCATAGAGGATCACGTGGGTGACGATGAAGGCGAAGGCGAGGGTGGTGATCGCGAGATAAAGCCCCTTGAGCCGCAAGGAGGGGATGCCAACGAGGAGGCTAATGAGGGCCGAGACCACACCGGCTGCCGGAATGCTCGCCCAAAGGGGCCAGCCATGATCAGCCAGAAGAAGCGCATTTGTATAGGCGCCGATGGCGAGGAAGCCAGACTGGCCAATGGAGATGAGGCCGGTGGTACCGACAAGCAGGTTCAAGCCGACAGCGCCAATAACGGCGATCATGGCGCCCGATGCGAGGGATAGCGAATAGTTGCCGACGAAAAGTGGCAGGCCGATCAGCGCGGCGATGAGGACTGCCACCCAGGCCCAGGTGACGGTGCTGTCGCTCAGGGCCACCAGCTCGGCATAGCTCTCTTTGAAATGACCGGTGCGCATGGCTCAGACCCTCTCGATTTCCCGCTCGCCGAACAGGCCATATGGCTTGATCATCAGCACCAGCACGATGACCACGAAGCCGGCGATCTCACGCAGGCCCTGGCCGAGATAACCTTGCGCCATGTTCTCGATGACACCGATGACCAGGCCGCCAATCGCGGCGCCGATCACACTGTCGAGGCCGCCGAGGATGACGGCGGGGAAGGATTTCAGGCCCTGGAACCATAGATCGGGCCCGAGTTTGAAATTGGCGGCAAAGAGGATGCCGGCGACGGCGGCTATGGCGGATGAGAGCGACCAGGCCAATGCATGAATGCGGGCAACGCCGATGCCCATGAGCATGGCTGCCTTCTCATTGGCGGCAACGGCGCGCATGGCAATGCCCATGCGGCTGCGGTGGAGGAAGAACCAAGCGGCCGCCACCAGCACGGCCAGTGCACCGAGGGCATAAAGCTGGGCCGGATAGAAGGGGATATTGCCGATGAAGACGACATCGCTTGGAAGCCCCGCCGGGAAGTCGAACGGGTCGGGGCCCCAAATCATGATGGTGACGCCGCGGATGATAACGGCCAAGCCGATGGTCACCATGACGATGGAGAAGATCGGCTCGCCCAGCATCGGACGGATGAAAATCCGCTCGAGCAGGAGGCCCAGCACCATGGCGATGGGCACGGTGACCGCCACCAGGGGAAAGAAGGAGAGGTTGAGGCTCGCGGCAATGGAGAAGGCGATATAGGCGGTGAGCATCACCAGCTCGCCCTGGGCGAAATTCACAACGCCCGTGGCCTTGTAGATCAGGGCAAAGCCCATCGCGATCATGCCATAGGCGGCGCCCGAGACGAGGCCGGTGGCGAGCAGCAGCAGGAAGAAGTCCATTAGGCCGCACTCCCGTAGATCGCGACGATCTCTTCGCGGAATTTCTGCTCGATCACCCGGCGGCGCACCTTCATGGTTGCAGTCAGTTCGCCATCGTCATGGTCGAGCTCCTTGGCGAGCAGCACGAATTTCCGGATGTTCTCGACGCGGGCGAAACGGGCATTGACCTTGTCGACCTCGCCCTGGATCAAGTCTTTCACCTGCGGGTTCTCAGCGAGGGTGCGATAGGTGGTGTAGGCAATGCCCCGGGACTGGGCCCATTGGCCGACCGTCTCGTAATCGATCTGGATCAGGGCCGAGACGAAGTGACGGCCATCGCCGAGCAGGATCGCCTCGCGGATATAGAGGCTGTCCTTGAGGGCGTTCTCTATGAGCGAGGGGGTGATGTTCTTGCCGCCGGAGGTGATGAGGATGTCCTTCTTGCGGTCGATGACACGCAATTCGCCATTATCCTCAAGTTCGGTCACATCACCCGTGTGGAGCCAGCCATTCTCCAGCGCCCGGGCGGTGGCGACGTCATCGAACAGATAGCCCTTGAAGACGGAGGGGCCGCGCAACAGCAATTCGCCATCGGTGGCAACCTGCTGCTCGAGGCCATCGATCAGAAGGCCAGAGCAGCCGCTGCGGGTGAAGCCGGGGCGCTGCATATGGCTGACACCGCCCGTCTCGGTCATGCCGTAGATCTGATAGACGGGAACGCCGAGCGTCCAGAAGAAGAGCAGCACTTCGGGCGAGACGGTCGCCCCGCCGCAAAAGCCGCAGCGCAGGCGATCAAGCCCCACGAAGCGCTGCAGGGCGCGGAAGCAGGCGAGGTAGAGGAGCCGATAGATCAGCTGGTCGCGGGGGCTGGCAAATGCGCCGCCATTGGCCTGCCGGCGCTCGGCAATCGGGCGGCCAAGGCGCATGGCCGTGTCGAACACGCGCCGCTGCAGCGGGGTTGTGTCCTTCACCCGGAAGAGGATGCGCTGCTGCATCTTCTCCCAGATGCGCGGCACACCGAGGAAGCCGAGCGGTGCGATCTCGCGCAGGTTCTCAACCACGGTATCGACGGATTCGGCGAAATTGACCGGCGCCCCGGAGAGAAGGTGCATGCAGAGGGAGAATGAGCGCTCGGCCACATGGCAAAGCGGGAGATAGCAGACCACCGAATAGGTTTCGGCGGAAAGCCCCGCCGTCTCCACGACGCGCGCTGCCGAATAGAGCATGTTGCGGTGGGAGAGCATCGCGCCCTTCGGCATGCCGGTGGTGCCGGAGGTATAGACGATGATCGCGGTGTCATCGGGCTTGCCGGCAGCGAGCAGCGCATCGACGGCGGCGCCGTGGGCTGCTTGCGATTTCTGCCCAAGCGCGAGCAGGTCGGCGAAGGACATGAGATTGCTGCGGTCGTAGCTCCGCAGGCCGCGCATGTCGACGCAGATCAGCTTTTCGAGATCGGGCAGGCCGCCTTCGTGGCGGCTCGCGTCGATCACCTTGTCCGCTTGCTCCTGATCGCCGCAGACCACCAGCCTTACCCGGGCATGGCGCATGATATATTGCAGCTCCGGCCAGGGATTGGTGGGATAGATGCCAAGGCCCGCACCGCCCAGCATCTGGGCTGCGAGATCGGCATAATACCATTCCGGCGTGTTCTCGCTGGCAATCGCCAGGCGGTCGCCGGGACGGAAGCCGAGGGCATAGAGGCCAAGCGCCGTCATCCGCACATTGCGGAAATAGTCAGCCCAGGTGGTGCGCCGCCAAATGCCACGCACCTTCTCGCGCAGGGCAAGCTCTGAAGGATGGGCCTTGGCACGCGCCGCCAAAACCTGCGGCAGGGTGAGCTTTTCCAGCTGCTTGAGATCCAGCGGGTTCATGCTGCCGACCTCCGCCCGAGATAGGCATCCACCACCACGGGATTTGCCGAGACTTCGGCAGGAGTGCCTTCAGCAATCTTCTCGCCATAGTTCATCACGAACACCCGGTCGGAGATGTCCATCACGATGCCCATGTCGTGCTCGACCATCAGCACGGTGACCCCAAGCTCCTCCTTCAAATCGAGAATGAGCCGGGCGATATCTTCACGTTCCTCCTGGTTCATGCCGGAGACCATCTCATCTAGCAGCAGGAGCCGTGGATTGACCGCAAGCGCGCGGCCAAGCTCAACCCGCTTCTGCATGCCATAGGACAAGGTGCCAACGGGCAGGTCGCGGATATCTTCGATCTCCAGAAATTCGATGATCTCCTCGACCCTTTCGCGGGCCTTGATCTCTTCCCTGCGCGCCCGGCCGAAGAAGATGGCGGCAGAGAAGGGGTCGGTGCGGAGATGGGCATGCATGCCGACCAGCAGATTGTTCACCACCGTCTCATGCTTGAAGACGGCGAGGTTCTGGAAGGTGCGGGCAATGCCGCGCTTGGCCAGGGTATAGGTGGGCGCCTTGGTGATGTCCTTGCCATCAAAGACAACGTGGCCGGAGGTGGGGCGCAGCACGGCACTGATCAGGTTGAAAAGGGTGGTCTTGCCCGCTCCGTTGGGGCCGATGAGCGAACAGATCGTGCCACGGGGCACGGCGAAGCTCACGTCGGATACAGCGCGCAGGCCGCCGAAGGTTTTGGTCAGGCCAGCACCCTCCAGCAATGGCGCTGTGGTCGGCTTTGCGGGGGCCATCGGCTCCGGGGCCGGAGAAGGGGCGAGCGCGGCATTGGACATGCGCGTCATGACAGCCACCTCTTGCGGCGCTTATAGTGCTTGACCTCGCGCATGGACTTGCGCTGGCCGGAGGCGGCGAAGCCCAGATAAAATTCCTGCACGTCGGCGTTGCTGCGCAGCTTCTCCGCGGGGCCATCGAGCACGATGCGGCCGTTCTCCATGATGTAGCCGTAGCTTGCGACGCTCAGGGCAAGCTGAGCGTTCTGTTCGACCAGCAGGACGGTGAGGCCATGCTCGCGATTGAGCCGGATGATGGTCTCGAAGATGCCGTCGATGACCTGAGGGGCAAGCCCGAGGCTGGGCTCATCCAGCATGAGAATACGGGGCTTGGCCATGAGCGCGCGCCCCACGGCGACCATCTGCTGCTCGCCACCTGAGAGATAGCCGGCAATTTGCGTACGCCGCTCCTTGACGCGGGGAAAGAGGGTGTAGACCTGCTCCAATGATTCCGCGTTGTGGGCAGCATTGCGGGTATAGCCGCCCATCAGGAGGTTTTCCTCGACGGTCAGAGTTGGAAACAGGGCGCGCCCCTCCGGCACCTGCAAGAGGCCTGCGCGCACGATCTGGTCAGCTGTGCGACCGGCAATGCTGGCACCCTCAAAGAGGATGCTGCCGCCAACGATCTCTCCTTCCTCGCGATCGAGGATGCCGGAGATCGCCTTGAGAACGGTCGACTTGCCGGCGCCGTTGGAGCCGAGCAGGGCGATGATGGCGCCCTGCTGGACATTCAAGGAAACATCGCGGACCGCCTCTATTGCGCGATCATATAGGACCTGGATGTTGGTCAGGGACAGGACGGTGCTCATCCGGAGCTCCTCCCCGCGATCTGCTCGAAACGGTCGGCGAGGCGCTCCAGCCTGGCGCTCGTTTCGGCCAGGCGATCTCCGACCGCATCGGCTGCAATGCCGCGGAACACCACAAGGCAGAGCTGATCGGCCACAGCATCTGGATCGAGCTCACCTAGGCCGCAGACATATTTCCAGGTGTGATGCTCGATGGCGCCGTAAATGAGATCGCGCACGAGACCCAAGGAGAGGTCATGCTTGATGTCACCCCGGGCAAGCCCTTCGCGCAGGATGGCGATGACGAAATGTGTGTAGCGGCGGTTGAGGTCCTGGATGGTTGAGCGATCATAATCACCGCCCGTGCGCACCTCGCGGAAGAACACGCGGCAGAGAGCCGGATTGGCTGCAATGAAGGCCAGATGGCGCCAGATGACATAGCGCAACCGGTTTTCGGTTCCCTGGATGCCAGACAGATGCTCCTCGTAATTGGCGAGCATGCCCTCATACCAGCGGCTCAGCACCTGCAGCATGAGATCGCGCTTGTTGTTGAAGTATTTGTAAATGGTGCCTTCGACGACGCCAGCGCGCGCGGCAATCTCGGCCATGGAGGCATTCTCATAACCTTGTTCGCCAAAGACCGCGCTCGCAGCGGCCAGAATGTCGCGTTCGCGCCGCTCGCGCGGCAAACGGTTGACGATGCGGCGGGCCTGCGGGCTCATGCCAGGACCTCGCCGACATAGGGTGAGTTCTGCAGCGGGCCGCCCGACGCGAGCCATGCGGCGGGAACGGGGACCGGGATATCGAGCAGCATCTGGGCGAAAGCCTTGCCCTGCGGATCATGGCGCAGGGAGGCAATTCCGCCACCATCCAGCGCGTTGTGCAGGAGAAAGTTGAAGCCACCAAGGCCGGGAAGGGGGAAGCGTTCGACCGGCCCTTCGAGAATATGGGCGAAATAGTCGGCGACCGCGCGGGGTGTGACCGCCTCGGCGATCACGGCCAAAAATTCGGGCCGCCGCGCGAGGATGCCGATATTGGCAAAGTCGCCCTTATCACCGCTGCGGCCATAGGCCAGGGCGATGAGCGGAAGGGTGACCCGCGGGCCTTCCGGAACAGAGGGCGGAGCCGGGCTGAGAAGGTCAGGTGTAATCTCTGGGTTGGCGTCCTCGTTGGGAATGAAGGTGCTGACCAATTGCTCCTCGCCGTTCACGACGATGGTGGGATTGAGCCAGCTCTTATCCACCAGGCAGGAATAGAGCCGCACCACTGGCGATACCTTGGGCCGGCCGGCGGCAAAGCCGGTGATGCCCTGGGCCATGGCGGTGGCGCTGGGCAGGAATTCCCGGGAGAAGATCTCGCAAGCCGCCTTGTCGTCGTGGTGAACTGCCGCCTTGAGGATGACCTCGCGCGAGCGGGCAGCGCGTGCATGGGGGCCATAGGTGTCTTCGGCGCCCAGCACCTCGACGGACACGCGGCGGAAATCTTGGAGCCCACGCGCGTTCATCAGCCGCCGGCTGCGCTTGAGGATCGCCTCCGCGGTGCGCCGGGCCTTCAAGGCTGCATCGCGGCCGCCGATCATCAGGGTGCCGACTGCTTTGAAGCCGTCGGGTGCGGTGATGCTGGCCTTGTAATGGCGGGTAGGCGCTCGGCCGCGCGCGCCGGTGACCTCAACCCGGTCAGGGCCAACCTGGGTCAGCCGCACATCGCGCCAGTCCGCCACCACATCGGGCAGGATATAGGCCGCGGGATCGCCGATCTCGTAGACAATCTGCTCTGAGACTGTTTCCGGTGTCACCTTGCCGCCAGTGCCGGAGGGCTTGGTAACGATAAAGCTGCCGTCGGACCTACATTCGACGATCGGGAGGCCCATATCGTCCCAGCCCTCGACATCCTGCCAGTCCGTGGCAAGGCCGCCGGTTGCTTGCGCGCCGCATTCGACGATATGGCCGGCGAGGCTGCCCATGGACAGGCGGTCATAGTCGCTAGGCTGCCAGCCGAAGGCATGGATCATGGGTCCCAGCACCAGAGCGCTGTCGGCGCAGCGCCCGGTGATCACCACGTCGGCACCCTCGGCAAGGGCCGCCGCGATCGGGAAGGCGCCGAGATAGGCATTGGCGCTCCACGGCTTGGCCGGCAGCGGCGCCCCGCTGAACATTTCGGTGACGCCTTCCTCGCGCAGCCGCTCCATGAGCGGGCTGACATCATCGCCGAGCACCACACCGATCTTGAGCGACACGCCGCTTGCCGCGAGTTTTGCGGCGAGGGCATCGCGGCAACCGAGCGGATTGACCCCACCCGCATTGACCACCACGCGGATGCGGCGCTCGGCAAGTTCGGGCCCGAGCGCGCCAATCGCCTGGACGAAATCCGGAACGAAGCCGCCCGCCGGGTCCTTGGCCCGGGCGCGCGCCAAAAGCGACATGGTGATCTCGGCGAGGTAGTCCACCACCAGCACGTCGATCTGACCGGAGCGGACGAGTTGCGCCGGACCTTCCCCGGTATCGCCCCAGAAGCCACCGCCGCAGCCGATTCGCAGCATTTTGTCGCCCATGGCGCTCATGTCACCGCCCCGTCCAGTTGGGCTGACGTTTCTCCTGGAAAGCGCGCATGCCTTCGCGGGCATCCTCGGTGCGCGCCATCATGGGCAGCATCAATTGCGCGAATTCGAGTGCCTCACGGATGCTCATGTCCTGCATGGCATGAAAGCCCATCTTGCCCAGGCGAATGGCGGTGGGGGAGCGCCCGGCAATGCGTGTGATGAGTTCGTCGGTGGCCTGATCAAGCTCACCGGCAGGCACCACCTTATTGACGAGGCCTGCTTCGAGCGCTTCGGCGGCGGTGAGCGCGTCCCCCGTGATGCACAGCTCCATCAGCCGGCGGCGTGAGAGAGTGCGCATGAGATAGGGCAGGATCATCATCGGGAAGAGCCCGATCTTTGATTCGGGCGTGCCGAACGTGGCATGGTCAGCCGCTATGGCAAGATCGCAGGCACAGAGGAGCCCGAGGCCGCCAGCCAAGGCATGGCCGTTCACCCGTGCGATGATCGGGAGGCTGCAATCCTCGACCAGCTTGAAGAGATCAACGACGTAATTGCGGGGATTGGCGGGGTCCACGACGAAGGGAATACCCTCAGCGGTGGGGTTGAGATCGCCGCCTGCGCAGAATGCCTTGTCGCCCGCGCCCGTGAGAACGATCGCGCGCACATCATCCATGCCTTGCGCCTCGGTGATGCCGCCACCGATGGCACGGATCACGGCTTCGTTGATGGCATTGCGCCGCTCCGGCCGGTTGATCGTGATCCATAGCGCGGGACCGCGGCGCTCCATGAGAACGGGATCGGACATTTTCATCACATGCTGATCGACAGGTTGTTCAGAAAGATGAATTGAATTCATCAAAACGGGATGACGTAGAGTCCTAGGCTCCCGCTCCGGAGGAGGAGATGTGAGGACTCGCGGCCCGTTAATCCCTATGACGGTATGACGTCGGCCTTGGTGAAGGCGATCTAACGCGAAGTTGCTCTCAGCTTTCCGGGCTCCTGCATGTTTCCTCCACTCTCGGCCGCTTTGCGACTCTCATTTCCCCGTGGACCCGCGCGTTGACTTCGGACCGGGGATGCGGTTAAGTGAGTGAGCCTCATTAACGGGCATCCGCTGGCGGGTGTCAATGCCAAAATGAAAAGCCGGCACAGCAATGACCGGCGGGAAGTTCGGGTGGAGATGACGGAAGCGCGACAATTTGGATTGAGCGATGAAGAGCTTGCCGCCTATCAGCCGGTCTTCAGAAGCGATCTGTTCGTCGGCCAAAGGGTCCTGGTCACAGGGGGCGGTTCGGGCTTGGGCAAGGCCACGGCCTGGTTGTTTGGCCGCCTCGGTGCCGAGATCATCATTGCGGGCCGCAAACCTGAGCGGCTTGATGCCGCTGCGACACCGATGCGGGCAGCAGGCCTCAAGGTTCAAACCCGTGCGCTGAACATTCGCGACCGGGACTCCATCGACTCCCTGTTCGCTGGGGCAAAGGGAGGATCGGGGCTGCCGACGATCCTCATCAACAATGCGGGCGGGCAGTTCCCGCAGGCCGCCATCGACTATTCCGCCAAGGGCTGGAACGCCGTCATCGATACCAATCTCAATGGTACCTGGGCGATGATGCAGGTGGCGGCCCAGTGCTGGCGGGATGCGGGCATTCCGGGCTCGATCGTCAACATTGTCACGGTGGTCGACCGCGGCATGCCAGGGGTCGCGCATACCTGCGCCGCCCGAGCCGGCGTGATCGGTCTCACGCGATCCGTGGCCGTGGAGTGGATCCCGTATGGCATACGCGTGAATTGCGTGGCCCCCGGTGCCATCATGACCGAGGGGCACGTGGTCTATTCAGATGAGGCGCGCGAGAGCTATAAGCGGTCGAACCCGATGATGCGCTTCGGGGATGCCTTCGATGTCGCCGAAGCCTGCGCCTATCTTGCAGGGCCTTCGGGCAAGTTCATCACGGGCGAAACGCTCACCGTTGATGGCGGCGGCCGCCTATGGGGAGAGTTCTGGGCGATCCCGAAGCCCGACTATTTCAAATAGGCCGGACGGCTGAACCAGGTATCCACTTTGCTCGAAAATGCTCGTCCTTTGCTTGGTCGCATTTTCCTCGCGCGAAGCGGTATCCACTTCGTTCGAAAATGCTCCTAGCGGTGGATAAGCCGGGTAGCGGAGAAGGGCAGGGAGCGGATCCTGATGCCGGTCGCTGCAAAAATCGCATTGGCGATGGCTGGCGCAACGGTCGGCACTCCAGCTTCACCGACGCCGGTCGGGCTTGCGTCAGAGGGAACAATATAGATGTCGACGGGCGGCATTTCGCTCATGCGCAGAGGCCGAATGTCGCCCATGGTCCGCTGCACCACCCGACCGTCTTCAAGCGTGATGCCGCCGCGCAGAGCGGCATTGAGCCCGAAGCCCACCCCGCCTTCGATCTGAGCGCGGACAATCTCGGGATTGATCACTAATCCGCAATCGACGGCGCAGGTGATCCGGGTCACCCGAAACACCGTTTCCATGGGGAATTCGACATCGGCAACCGTGGCTACGTAAGTCCCTCTGGTGCGATGGAGGGCAATGCCACGATAGCGGCCATTTCGGACGGGTCCATCCCATCCGGAGCGGGCTGCTGCCAGATCAAGTACCCGAAGATAGCGGGGATCACGCCCCAGAATGCGGCGGCGATAGGCGACAGGATCCTCGTGAATCGTGAAAGCAAGGTCGTCGATGAAGGTTTCTATGACGTAAGCGCAGTGGCCGTGCGCGCCAGAACGGATCGGCAAGACTGGAATTGGCGACTTGGCCTCGCGGAATTCCAGGCGAAAGTCCGGGACAGCATAGGGGAGCTCGGCGCAGGCCTTGAAGTTCTCTCGCCAGCGTTCCGCCGCGCTCGCTCCTTCGGACAGTGGCAGGTCGTCAACAGTCTGGCCGACGACACGATGGTGCCAGGCCTGAATGGAGCCGTCGCGTTCAAGTGCGGCGACAACCCGATGAAGATACATGGGATGATAATAGCCGCCGCGAATATCGTCCTCTCTGGTCCAGAACACTTTCAGGGGCTGCGTCAGTCCCAAGGTGCGGACGATCTGGGCTGCTTCCACCGCCACATGAGCATCGCGCGCGGCGCGGCGGCCGAAGGATCCGCCAGCGTAAACGGTCGTGATCTCGACCTTGCTTTCGGGAATCGCAAGTTCCCGCGCGACATGTTTTCGGTCGGCCCCGGGTAATTGTGAGGCGACCCAGAGCCTGGCGCTGCCATCGCGAACGTGCAGCACGGCGTCCGTGGTCTCCATGGGTCCATGATGCAGGAACGGGAAATGAAAATCCGCCTGGATGGTCATTGGGGCACCCCGGGTGCGGGAGTGCACGTCGCCCTCGTTGTAGATGGTCATTCCACCATCCTCGAGGAGCTTTAGGTACTGAGTGGCGAGTTCGGACGTGCTGCGCGTTTCGGCCTCACTGTCATCCCATACGACATTAAGAAGCCTGCGAGCCTTTATTGCCGCCCAGCTGTTGCGCGCAACAATGGCAACGCCCGAGGATAGGCGAAGGACGTGCAGAACTCCCTTCACCAGACGGGCACGACGGTCATCGTAATGGAGCAGGTTTGCCCCGAACTGGGGCGGCCGGACAATCGTCGCGACAAGCATATCGTCGAGCTGGATGTCGGCTGCATAAATTGGGGCGCCACTCGTCTTCGCCTGAGCGTCGAGCCGGGGAAAGCGCCTGCCGATGTAGCAGTAATGTGCCGAACGCTTCAGCTCCACCGCGACCGGCAGTTCGAGATTGCTTGCTGTGGTTGCAAGCTCGCCAAAGCTGAAGGACCGGCCGTCCGGCGCGCGTAGCCTGCCATCGCTCACCGCGATATAAGCACGCGGGATCTTCCACGTCCGAGCCGCTGCGGAAATCAGGAGAGAGCGCGCAATCGCGCCGGCGTGGCGATATTGGAGATAGGAGTTGCCCAATGAGGTCGAGGCCAGGGTGGCCTGCGTACCGCCTAGGCGAAGATTGCCGTAGAGATTGGGGTCGACCGGCGCGAACTGGGTTCTGAGCTGCGCGCGAGCTGCATCCATCTCCTCAGCAACCAAAGTTGCAAGTGCGGTCTCAATGCCCTGACCCATTTCGAGGTGTTTGACGATGACCGTGATGCGGTCATCGGGCGACAGCGCAACAAAAGGGCTGGGATGCAGCAGGATACGGTCTCCCTGCGCAGGCGAGCGGCTCGCCACCGGCACCCAGCCGCCAATCAGGAGCCCGCCACTCCCACCTGCAGCCATCCGCAAAAAGGCACGCCGGTCATATGATTGGGCGGCCGACATCGCCTTATCCCGTTCGGACACGCCTGTCGCTCATCGCTCAATGATCGTGGAGGCGTAATGAACGGCGCGGCGAATCCCGAGATAGGCCGTGCACCGACAAATATTGCCATCGAAGGCGAGATCGATCTGTTGGTCGCTCGGTTCACTCACCCGCGACAGGAGCGCGACTGCCGTCAGGATTTGTCCGCTCTGACAATAGCCGCATTCCGCGTTATCGATTTCGCGCCAGGCACGAAGAACACCTGACGCTACGGGGCCGGTCAGTCCCTCGATGGTGATGACCTCGGCATTGCCGAGCCGAGCGATCCGCAAAAGGCATGAGCGACGGGGCTGGCCTGCGACCAGAACGGTGCATGCTCCGCAGTCGCCAGTACCACATCCATATTTCGCGCCAACCAGGCCGAGCTCTTCGCGCAAAACCCAGAGCAGGGGCGTATCGGGCTCGACCTCAAGACTATGAACGGTTCCGTTCAGGTGTAATGTAAAACGCATGTACCACCCGGAGTTCGCACCTCCAGAGGGTAGCGCTCAGCCCGCTTGCGGAGCGCAGCGTCAAGTCCTCTACCCCGGAGATGCAATGCACCTGTTTGGATATAAGGACTCACTATACAACTTTTAAGGATCTAATCGAGAGGTTTCCTCGATTTCAATCCCGAAACCAGTTAGCCCGATATAATGGCGGGAGGAGGTGGCCAGCAGATTGATCGAGGTGACACCGAGATCTCTGAGGATCTGGGCGCCAAGGCCGATATCGCGCCAAGCCTGCTCGCGGGCGGCATCACTGTCCGTTTGGCCGTCGGCCTGCTCGCGGCGGTAGACCGCTGCGGGAACGCCGGCTGCCCCTTCGCGCAAATAGACCAGAACACCCCGTCCTTCGCGGCGAAACCGGTCATAGACGGAGGTCAGCACTTCGCGCTGGCCGAAGATATCATCGAGCACGTCCTCGCGATGGAGGCGGGTTGGAACGCCGCGAACGCCAGAGACGTCCCCGAAGATCACAGCGAGATGCTGGACTGCATCGAAGGGCGTCGAATAAGCAATCGCCCGCGCCGGACCAATGGGGGTATCGAGGGTCAGGTCGGCCGTGCGCTCGACCAGGCGCTCGCGGGCCTGCCGATAGGCGATGAGATCGTTGACCGATATGATCTTCAGGCCATGCTGGCGGGCGAAGCGCAGCACATCGGGTCCACGCTTCACGGTGCCATCGTCATTGACCAGCTCGGCGATGACGCCGACCGGCGGCAATCCTGCCAGACGCGCGAGATCGACCGCCGCCTCGGTATGGCCAGAACGCATGAGCACGCCGCCGCTCTTGGCAATCAGCGGGAAAATGTGGCCGGGGCGAACAAAGTCATCAGCGCCGACATTGCCATTGGCAAGCGCGCGGACGGTGTTGCAGCGCTCCTCAGCGGAAATGCCTGTGGTGAGGCCCGGCCGGTAATCCACCGAGACGGTGAAGGCGGTGCCCATCGGGGCATCATTGTGAGAGACCATGGGATCAAGCCTGAGCCGGCGGGCTTCCTCCGCCGTCAGCGGGGCGCAGACGATGCCGCTGGTATGGCGGATCATGAAGGCGATCTGTTCGGCGGTCGCGCGGGATGCGGCCATAATCAGATCGCCTTCATTCTCACGGTCGGCATCATCCACCACGACGACCATCTCGCCGGCCTTGACCGCTTCGACCGCCTGGTCGACGGGGTCGAGGGTCATGTTGTCCTCGGTCATTCAGTCCAAATCCTGCACAAACAAGAAGAGCGGGGCGTCACGCCCGCCCCGCTCCTTAACGCGCCCTTCGCCGGTGGGCAAGATCAGCTGGCTTTGCTGTAGAGCTCCTCGACATATTCCCAATTGATGAGATTGTCGACGAATGCCTCCAGATATTTCGGCCGGGCATTTCGATAGTCGATGTAATAGGAGTGTTCCCAGACATCGACGCCAAGGATCGGTGTTGCGCCCTGGACCAGCGGGTTCTCGCCATTCGGGGTCTTCATGATCTCGAGCTTGCCATTCTTCACAGCAAGCCAGGCCCAGCCTGAGCCAAACTGGGTGGCACCCGCGTTGAGGAAATCGGCGCGGAACTTGTCATAGCCGCCGAGATCGCTGTCGACCGCCTTCTGCAGCGCGCCGGGAAGGCTCTTGCCGCCGCCGCCCTTCTTCATCCACTTCCAGAAGTGGATGTGGTTGTAGTGCTGGCCGGCATTGTTAAAGAGGCCCTGATTCTTGCCGTAGGACTCTTTGACGATCTCCTCCAGGGACTTGCCTTCGAGGCCCGAACCCTGAAGCAGCTTGTTGCCGTTATCCACATAAGCCTGGTGGTGCTTGTCGTGGTGAAACTCCAGCGTCTCTGCGGACATGTAGGGGGCAAGAGCATCATATGCGTAAGGCAATGGGGGGAGTTCAAAAGCCATGGGACAAGCCTCCTCAGTCAGAATTATCATGGGCGGAGAACGCCCGGTCAGCGCCCGCCCTTGAGACCGGGAGCGACACTAGCGCATAAATCGGAGCAATGGGAATATCCGTCGGATGATAAGCGATCATCCGGTTGCGAAAGCCTCCCGTGCAGCCGATGTCGCCGACGATTGGTCATCATCTGGCCTCAGTCCTGCGAATGCTCAAGAACGGGGCAGGTTGCATTTCATGGACGCAGGGGTAATGCGACAAACAGGTTTTTGCCTGGCTTTCATGGTTGCAATGGCCTCGATGGTCCCCATGGCGCTTGGCAGCGATGCGCAAGAGCGGCCGGCGGTGGCGCAGGCTAGCCAGAAGCGGCCGATGGTGGTGCATGCAAGCAATGACGCTGCCGAGGCCAGGATCGCGATCGCACGGGAGGCATCGGTCGCGCCGGCCTTGCTCAGCCGTTTGCACCGGGAGGCCGAGCAGCTCGCCAATAAGTTCGTCGAGGATGCCGCAGCAGAACAGCGCGAGCTGCGGCGAACGGATCCGGCCATTGAGCCACCAACCTTCTCGCTGACAGTCGAGCACCGGCCGCGATTTGTGTCACGGGATCTCGTAAGCCTGCTGGTCGTCTCCGAAATCTTCACAGGCGGCGCGCATGGGAACTTGGTGTTCGAGGGCATCACCTATGACATCCGGCGCAAGCGCTTTGTCGCCACTCAGGATATTCTGAGCGGCGGGGGAGGATGGAAGGAGAACGAGGCGCGGCTCAAAGTGATCGCGAGGAATAAGCTGCGCGCGAAAAAGCGCGAGCGGCTCGGTGGAGACTACGATGCAGCGCGCGATGATATCTGGCTTGAGGATCTGGCGCTGCCCGTCGAAGCGATGACCCTATTGCCTTCCACCGAACGAGGGAAAGCCGGTGGTATCGAATTTCATTTCGCTCCCTATCTCGCAGGACCCTATGCGGAGGGGCCATACCGGATCGAGATTTCGAGCCGTGAGCTCGAACCGATGCTGGCGCGGGAATGGCGCGATGTATTTGCGAGCGAGCCGATTGTGCTCTCGCATGTCAGCAGTGCCGAAGGGAGCAAGGCTGCCTTCGTTCTGATTGCTGCGCCTCAACCGGACAGTGTGGTGCGTCCGCCCGTTGAACTCTCGGGAGAAGCGCCGGACTATTTCTTCGAGGGCGACGCGATCAGGGCGGTGATCAGCCAGCTTAATGGCCAAGTCCTCTCGGAGGGCAGGCTACAGGCCGACCGACAGAGGCGGCCGAGCGGGATGGCGCTCGACATGGTGCCGTTCTCAGGCAGGCTGGCGGTGCCTCACGGGGAGGGGCCGGTGCTCATCAAACTCGGAAATGGCGACAGTGTCGCGTTCTCGGTGACGATCAGCCGGAAATAGAGGTGGTGAGGTCGGGGGCGCTGTGCGCATTGAGCTTTCTCGATGGCTGCGCGACAATGGGACTGGGCCATGCTCCTCTGATCGTTTACGGGTTGGCTGACAGCCACTTGGAGGAGCCCAACAAGGAGCCGCCGCATGGAATTGCATGGAATTCACCATCTCACGGCGGTCACGGCGGATGCGCGCGGCAACCATGCATTCTATACGGGCGAGCTAGGCATGCGGCTCGTCAAGAAGACCGTGAACCAGGATGATGTCTCCGCCTACCACCTTTTTTATGGGGACGGCGCGGCATCGCCCGGCAGTGACCTTACGTTCTTCGATTTTCCCACCAAGCCCGCACGGCACGGGATCCACAGTATTTCCCGCACAGGGTTGCGGGTGGCGGGCGAGGATAGTCTTACCTGGTGGGCGCAGCGGTTTGCCGATCATGGCGCGCCTTGTGGAGAGATCAGGCTGCTTGGCGGCCGGCTTTCGCTCGATTTCACTGACCCGGAAGGGCAGCGCCTGCGGCTTGTGGATGATGGCGGTGAGGGTGAAGCGCATCCCTGGATGGCGGGTCCCGTGCCGGCAGCCCGCCAGATCCGTGGGCTTGGGCCGATCACGCTGAGCGTGCCGGAGCTCGAACCAACGGAGCGCGTGCTTATGGAAATTCTCAATATGCGCCCGACGGGCCGCTATCCCACCCCGGATGTTGAGGGCTCGATCACGCATATTTTCAGCATGGGGCCCGGGGGAGCGGCCGCGGAGCTGCATGTGGCGGTCGAGCCCAACAGCCCGCGCATGCATCCCGGCGCGGGCGGCGTTCACCATGTGGCGTTCCGGATACCGGATGAAGCCTATGCGGATTGGGCGCAGCGGCTGCAATCGACAAGCCGGCTGCCGTTCAGCGGCCCGATCGACCGTTTCTATTTCCGTAGCCTCTATTTCCGCGAGCCGAACGGGATCCTGTTCGAAATCGCAACAGATGGTCCCGGGTTCACCGCGGATGAGCCGCTGGAGGAATTGGGCACGCGTCTGTCACTGCCGCCCTTCCTCGAGCATCGCCGCGCCGAGATCGAGGCAGGCCTCAAGCCGCTGTGAGGGCCACCGGGCCGGCTATTTCAGCAGCTCGCCGGAGATGATCATCTTGCGGACTTCAGTGGTGCCGGCGCCGATCTCGAGAAGCTTGGACGAGCGATAGAGCCGGTTGATCTCTGATTCCCAGATATAGCCAGAGCCGCCGTGGATCTGGACCGCGTCGGAGAGGACGCGGCCCATGGTCTCGGCGGCATACATGACGGAGGCCGCGGTCAGGGCATGGATATGGCCACGGCCGCCGCCGCCGACCTCAAGATCATTGGCTTGTGCGAGCACGCGATAGGTGAAGGTGCGCACGGTTTCGGTCCAGACATACATATCGGCAATCTTGGACTGGACCATCTGGAACTCGGCGATCGGCCGGCCGAACTGCTTGCGGGTCTTGGCATAGTCGATCGAAAGCTCGAGCGCGCGCTCGCAAATCCCTAGGCAGATCGGCGCAATCATCGCCCGCTCAAGATCGAGGCCGCTCATGACCACCGAGACGCCACGGTTCTCCACGCCCACCATGTTCTCGGCGGGCACGCGACAATCCTCGAAGACGAGCTCGGCTGTCTGGCTGCCGCGGAAGCCCATTTTCACAAGCTTCTGGGCGACCCTGAAGCCGGGATAGTCCTTTTCGACGATAAAGGCGGAAATGCCCTTCGGACCAAGCTCCGGATTGGTTTTGGCATAGACGAGCAGCACATCGGCGACGGGGCCGTTGGTGATATAGATCTTCGAGCCGTTGAGAATGTAATGGTCGCCGTCGCGCCGAGCGGTCGTGCGCATTGAGCCAAGGGCATCGGAGCCTGCACCGGGTTCGGTCAGGCCGAGTGCGCCAATCCTGGTGCCGTCGCAGAGGCCCGGCAGATATTTGCGGCGGATAAACTCGTTGCCATTGCGGTAGATATTGTTGAGGCAGAGGTTCTCATGAGCGACCCAGGACAAGGCCAGGGCATGGTTCCAGCGGGAAAAAGCCTGGAGAACGAGGCCACTGGTGAAGAGGTCCGACCCGGAGCCACCATAGTCTGGCGAAACGGTGATACCGAACAGGCCGGCCTCGCCGATCTTGGGGAAAATGTCCTCGGGCCACCATTCCTCATTGTCCATGCGCTCGGAGAGCGGGAACAGCTCGTTGCGCGCGAAGCGGTCGGCAGCATCGAGGATCTCCTGCTGCTCCGGCGCGAGATCGAATGAAGGCTGCGCATTGCGAAGGGAGGGGGAAGACTGCTCGTCCATCGGGGGTCTCCTCAAAGGCGGTGCCGTCTTGGCGCGGCGCTCGACCAACGCTAGTGAATTCAATTCATTATGTCCATTCGGCATAACCCAAAACGCCGCGAGGGGACAGATGAAAAATTGCGCTGGAAAGGCGCAGAGGGTCTGCCAATCCGCGCGTTGTCGTTGATTTCCTTGGACAAGGTCGGCAAAGCGGGTAGGCTCTAGTCCGGTTTTCTACCCTATTCAGTCTGATCAAGTGACGATGAGTGAAGTTCTCCAAAGACGACAGATTTTCCGCCTCTCCCGCGAGCGTAGAGTGGCCGACATCATGGAAGCCGCCAAGGCCGTGTTCCTGGAGCATGGCTATGACGCCGCCCTGATTTCCGAGATTGCCGCCCGGGCCGATGTCGTCGAGGGGACGATCTACCGGTATTTCGAGAACAAGCGCGACCTGATGATCAAGGTGGTCGAACGCTGGTACGACGAGATGCTGTCGGATTTCGACGAGCAGCTGAAGGGGATCACCGGCACCTGGAACCGGCTCCGCTTCATGATCTGGAAGCATCTGGCGTCAATCGAGAAAGAGCCGGCGCTCTGCAAGCTGGTCTTTCAGGAGCTCCGGCCGGGTCCAGAATATCGCGCGACCACCGTGTTCGAGCTCAATCGCGAATATACGAAACGCACGCTGGACATCATAAAGGCGGCCATGGAGAGCGGAGAGTTCCGGAAGGACGTTCCGCTGCGGGTCGTGCGCGATCTCATCTTCGGCTCAATCGAGCATTATACCTGGGCCTATCTGCGGGGTCATGGCGAGATCAAGGTCGACGAGACCGCCAATGTGATCACTGACATGATTTATCGCGGGCTTGCGGCCGCACCAAGCCCGGCGGGGTCGGCAGGTGTGGACCAGACCATCGTTGAGAGGCTGGAGCGCGTGGTCGAACGGCTCGAGACAGTGGCAGAGCGAAACTGACGTATCGGTGGCGGAGGGCAGGTCCTCGGCAGAAGATCCTCCCGCCTAGAGCGTTTCCGCTCTTCTTTGAATCGCAAACGCGCGTCTCAAGTTCTGCTTGCTCGCATTTTCTTCACGCGAACCGGTGTCCACCTCGCTCGAAGATGCTCTAGGAGGCCCTGAGCGGGCGCAAGGAGACGGTGTCCTCCCCATGGTGGAAGGCGATGCCCATCCGAAAGCTGTTGGCGATGCGCTCGGCCCGCACGATAAAGGCGGGGGCAAGCTCTTCGGGAACATGTTCCATGACAGTCGTCCGGAACAGGGAGAGCCAGCGCAGGAAATGTTCATCGCGCAAAGGCTCCAGCACCAGATGCTTGGCGAGGGGACGCCCCTGATAGCGCTTGGTGCCGAGCAAGAGGGACGACCAGAAATCGACGATGGTGGCAAGGTGCTGGGGCCAGTGATCGGGCGCGATCCTCGCATTGAAGATCGGACCGATCAGAGGATCCTTGCGGACGCGCGCATAGAAGGCATGAATGACGGTCTCGATCAGCGCTTCATCGAGCGCTGTGAGACTGGAAGGCGCCTGTGCTGGCATTTGAGATCCCGGAACCATGCCTTGCGGGTTGGCGATGACCATAACTGAGCGCAATATGGCGGGCAGGGGTCACCGCTTTCAACCAGCCATTCGCGATATGTCGCCGCAGCCATCAGGCCAAAGACCTTGCCATGAGCCTTCCCGTCTATCTTTGGATGCTGTTCGCCATCGTCTGTGAAGTGATCGCGACGAGCGCGCTGCAG
Source organism: Rhodoligotrophos sp. CJ14 (assembly GCF_038811545.1). Taxonomy (GTDB): domain Bacteria; phylum Pseudomonadota; class Alphaproteobacteria; order Rhizobiales; family Im1; genus Rhodoligotrophos; species Rhodoligotrophos ferricapiens. The sequence goes on along the minus strand of NZ_CP133319.1, from coordinate 1,075,704 downwards.
GCCTCGCAGCAGTTCACCCGGGTCGTGCCAACCATCGTCATGGTGGTGTGCTATGTGGCAGCATTCTATGCGCTTTCGCACGCGCTCAAGGTGGTGCCGGTCGGGATCGCCTATGCCATATGGAGCGGGCTTGGCATCGTGCTCATCACGCTGGTCGGCTATCTCTTCCTCAATCAGACGATCGACCTCGCGGGCCTGATCGGCATCGGCTTCATCATCGCCGGTGTGGTGATCGTGAATGTCTTTTCAAAGACTGTGGGCCACTAGAGCAGTTTCTGGGCAGCGGCGAGGCTTTAGCATTGCGACAGTGTCATATAGAACGCTATGCGCGACGGGTCGCGACCGGGAGAGAAATGATAGAGGCGCCGAAACTCGATCTGGATGATCTCGCAGCACGGGTGAGGGCGGGGGAGCGGGCCGCGCTCGGCCGCGCCATCACGCTGGTTGAAAGCCGCCGGCCGGATCATGAAGCGGCTGCACAGCAGCTGTTGCTGAAGCTTCTGCCCCATTCCGGGACGGCCTATCGGGTCGGGATCACCGGCGTGCCGGGCGTTGGCAAAAGCACCACGATCGATACGCTCGGGCGCAATCTGACCGCCAGCGGCCATAGGGTGGCGGTGCTGGCCGTTGATCCGAGCAGTCAGCGAACGGGCGGGTCGATCCTTGGTGACAAGACACGCATGGCCGGGCTTGCGGTTGATCCCAATGCCTTCATCCGGCCATCCCCCTCGGCGGGCACATTGGGCGGGGTCGCACGCCGGACCCGCGAGACGATGATCGTATGCGAGGCCGCGGGTTTCGATGTGATCATCGTGGAAACGGTCGGCATCGGCCAATCAGAGACGGCGGTGGCCGATATGGTCGACTTCTTCCTCGTGCTGCTGCTGCCGGGGGCGGGGGATGATCTGCAGGGCATCAAGAAGGGCGTGATCGAGCTTGCGGATATGCTGGCGGTGAACAAGGCGGACGGGGATAATGCAGGCCGGGCGCGGCGCGCCGTCTCTGATTACCGGGCAGCCTTGCAGATTCTCATGCCGCCGGGGGCAGCCTGGACACCGCCGGTTCTCACGATATCCGGTCTCAAGAATATTGGGCTCGATGCCTTGTGGGCCGAGATCGAGCGGCATCGGGCGCTGTTCGAGAAGAGCGGCGCGCTCGCGGCGCGGCGAAGCGAGCAGCAGGTCAAATGGATGTGGTCCATGCTCGAAGAGGGGCTGATGCAGCGCCTCAAGGCAGACTCCCGGGTTAGAACGAGGCTGCCGGTCCTGGAGCAGGACTTGCGCGAGGGGCGCATAACCGCAACCCTTGCGGCAACCGAGATCCTTTCGCTGGCGGATGGTTGAGCGAATGGCGATCTCGTGAGGAGGTGAGTGGCGGCCGCGGCAGGGATCTTGCAACGGGCCTCCTCTGATACAGGAGGATCAATATGGCGAGCTTGTCACGACGCCGCTTGCTGCAAGCGGGAAGCACAACCTTCGCCCTTGGCGCGGGAGCATCGGCCGCGCTTGGCGCGCAAGGTGGGCGGGGGCAGGCGAAGGCTGCAAACACCGAGGTGATTGCAGGCGGCTTGGGGCTTAAGCCTGACAGTCCCGATGATCAGAGCGCCGTGATGCAGGCCGCGATCAACAAGGCGATCGCGCAGCGGCAGGTGCTCATGCTGCCCGCAGGATCCTACCGGGTGAAGCGGCTCAAAATCACGGGCCCATTGTCGCTCGTGTGCACGCCAGGGGGTGCTCGGCTCGTGCGCTGTGGCGATGGTCCGCTCCTGAGCCTATCTGGCACCAGCATCTATTTGCGCAATCTCACGCTGGACGGGGGCGATATTGCCGCCGATGGTCCGATCATCCGCGCGGAAGCTGTGAGCGATCTCATCTTCGACCGGCTGACGGTGGCCCGCTCGCGGGGCGGCGGGGCGAGCCTCACGCGCTGCTCCGGCACGGTGTCCGAATGCCGGTTCAGCGATATTGCTGATACAGCCTTGTTCGCGCTTGATTCGGCGGGGCTCGAAATTGCACGCAACATCATCAGCAATATCGGCAACAACGGCATCCAGGTCTGGCGCAGCGAGACGGGCGAGGATGGCACGAAGGTCGCCGAGAACCGGATCAGCAACGTGCGCGCGGACAAGGGGGGCTCCGGCCAGAATGGCAATGGGATCAATGTGTTCCGGGCGGGTTCGGTAACGGTCAGCAATAATCGCGTGACCGATTGCGCCTTTTCCGCCGTCCGCGTGAATGCGGGATCGAACACGCAGATCATCGGCAATTCCTGCGAGAGGCTCGGGGAGGTCGCGCTTTATGCGGAGTTCGGGTTCCAGGGCGCAGTCATCAGCGACAATCTGGTCGATACGGCAGCACTCGGCATCTCGATCACCAATTTCAACCATGGCGGACGGCTTGCTGTCTGCTCGGGCAATCTGATCCGCAACCTGTTCACGCGGGCGGAGGGCGAATCGCGCGGTGTTGGTATTGCAGTCGAGGCTGATGCGGCGATCACCGGCAATGTGGTTGAGAAGGCGCCGAGGGCAGGGATCATGGTCGGCTGGGGCCGGCATCAGCGCAATGTCGCGGTGACCGGCAATATGGTCCGGGATGCGCGCTGGGGGATCGCCGCCTCGGTATCGCCCGGCGCCGGCCGGGTGCTGATCGGGCAGAACATGCTGGCCGATTGCAGCGAGGCCGCCATTATTGGCCATCAGAATGGCCGGGGCGTCACCGCCGATCTCGCCAAGGCGGAGGTGGCGGACGTGCCGGTCAATCTGACAATTGCGGGAAATGCGGTGTAGGGGGTGTATTCCAGCCCGAGTTAGGCCGGACGAACCATGCCGGCCGTCTCACCTTTGCGGCTCAGGACTGGGCGGGTCGCGAACTCGTTGAGCCGGGTTTCTTCCTCCGTGGTCCAGATCGGCAGCTTCCGGAGAATCGCAACCATGGCGATGGTTGATGCGCGCGGGGCGCCATCGAGACATTTCAGGGCTATGCCGTAGCCCATGTGAGGCAGGCTCGCGACAAGAAAGCCCTCCGCTCCCGATTTTACGAAAATGCGAGGGACGGCCGTCATCAAGTCCGTATCGAAGCGGCCGGTGCCGGCCACCATGAAGGGGTTGTCGCGCACAGCCCTGATGATCCGTGCCGCGGCATCGGCATGATCGCGGCTCAGCCCCGTGCCCGTTGCAAGGCGGGCAAAGCCCTTGGCCACCGCCCGAAGCGGCATCGCCCAGGTTGGCACCGAGCAGCCATCGATCCCGCAGGGGCAGTGCTCCACATCGACCCCACAGAATTCGGAAAGCGCCCGTGCGACGGCCTGCTGTACGGGATGGTCGGGCTGGCTGTAGGCCGCGAGTGGCAAGTTGTTGTGACGGGCGAAGGCGAGCATGCCGGCATGTTTGCCAGAACATTCATTGTGGACAGGCCGCGGCGTCTGGCCGGCCTTGATGAGAGCATCGGCCGCGGGTTTATACATGGGCAGGACCGCACCGCATTCGAGCGCCGATTCCACAATTCCGGCCTTGGTGAGCATGGTGGTCACCGCGCCGATATGGCGGGGCTCGCCATTGTGGGATGAGCAGGCAAGGGCGATCTGCCCATCGTCATAGCCAAAATGAGTGGCCGCGCCGCTTTCCAGCATGGGGATAGCCTGGAATGCCTTAACGGATGAGCGGGGATATTCCGGTCGATCGACATCACCGCCGGTTGCGACCAGCGCGCCGGCGGCGTCGCAGACGGCGAAGCTGATGGCGTGCCGGCTTTCCACGAGATTGCCCCGGGTGACTTCAATGACGAGCGGTTCGGTCATGATTCTCGACCAGGTTGTGAGTCGCGAACTGCGATTACTACCTGGCTCGTGGAAAGGTTGCCACACTAAGCTTCACCATGGCTCGAAAGGCTTGCTTCCGGCTGGCCAACGACCTGTTGCACCTCATGCGGAAAGCTGCATAGCTGTGCTGATCTTGCAGAATTGGACTTAAGGATCTTGGCGGGAATGACCGGGCAGACAGTCGTCGTCATTGGTGGGGGACAGGCAGGCTATCAGATCTGCGCACAGCTGCGCAGCGAGGGTTTCGAAGGTGCAGTCCATCTCGTGGCCGCAGAGCCCACCTTGCCCTATCAGCGGCCCCCTTTGTCGAAAGCCTATCTCCTGGGCAAGACGTCCGCAGCCGACCTAGTGTTCCGGCGCGAGGAGTTCTACACGACCAATGGAATCGAGCTGCATCTTGGCGTTACGGCCGATTCGATCGACCGCGAGGAAAGAGTGGTGCAGCTCTCAACCGGGGCGCGTCTGCCTTATGATTTCGTGGTGCTCGCCACGGGCGCACGCAACCGGCCGCTGCCGGTGCCCGGTGCCGAGCTTGGCAATATTCTCTATCTTCGCACCATTCACGACACGGATGCGCTCAAGGAGAAGCTCGATGCGGCCCATGCGGTGGTGGTGGTGGGCGGCGGCTTCATCGGCCTCGAATTTGCCGCCGTTGCCCGCATTCTCGGCAAGGATGTCTCCGTCGTCGAGATGATGCCGCGGCTGATGGCGCGTGCCGTGCCGGCGCCGGTCTCCACCTTTTTCGAGGAGCTGCACCGGGGCCATGGCGTGTCGCTCAAGCTGGGTGACGGCGTGCGGGCCATCATCGGGGATAACGGGCTTGCGCGGCGCGTCGAAACCTCAAGCGGCCAGCTGCTCGATGGGGATCTGGTGGTGGTGGGCGCAGGGGTCATGCCCAATGATGACCTGGCCAAGGCGGCCGGCCTCGCGGTGCGCGACGGGGTGATGGTCGACCTCAACTTGCGCACGTCCGATCCGCAGGTTTTCGCCGTGGGGGATTGTGCGCGGTTTCCGCTGCCGGCGGGCGGCGAGCCGATCCGGCTCGAATCGGTGCAGAATGCGACGGATCAGGCGCGGCACGTGGCCCGGGTCATTGTGGGGCGGGCTGATCATTACGACGCGGTGCCCTGGTTCTGGAGCGACCAATATGATGTGAAGCTGCAGATCGCAGGGCTGTCGCAAGGGGCGGATCAGACGGTGACGCGCGGTGATCAGGCGGCTCAACGCTTCTCGGTCTTCGCTTTCAAGGAAGGGCGCCTGATCGCGGTTGATTCGATCAACAGCGCCGGTGACCATATGGCGGCGCGCAAGCTGCTGGGCGCGGGCCTGTCGATCACGCCGGAAGAGGCGGCAGATCCCGCCTTCGACCTTCGGGCCGTGGCCAAGGCGGCCGGCCGTTAGACTGAGCGTCTTTCACGCGAACCGGTCTTTTGCTGCGCATCCAGTCTCTTTTTCAGATGACGGCTTCGATGAGGAAGGGGCCGCGGTTGCGCAAGGCACCGGTGAAGAGGCGCGCAAGCTCTTCCGTCGTTTCGGCGCGCCCGGCGTCAACCCCGAAGCTGCGGGCGAGCGACAGCCAGTCGAGGGCGGGCTCATCCAGGTTCAGCATGCGGCTCGCATTGCGGCCGAAATGGTTGACGCCGACATTCTTCATCTCATCCTGAAGAATGGCATAGGCGCGGTTCGAATAGACGACGGTGACCACGTCGAGATTTTCTCGGGCCTGGGTCCACAATCCCTGGATCGTGTACATGGCACTGCCATCGGCCTGCAGGCCGATCACCTTGCGGTCCGGACAGGCAATCGCAGCGCCGGCCGCAAGAGGTGTACCGATGCCGATCGCACCGCCCATCAGCGGTAGCACCTCATGAGGCTCGGCGCCGGGCGCAAGCGCGTGGAATGCGCCACCAGAGGTGATTGCTTCATCGCAGACAATGGCATTCTCAGGCAGAAGCTTGGCGATGATGGTCGAGACCGTGTCGGCGGTGAGCCTGCCGGTCGGCACCGGCAGGTTAGGCGTCGTCAGCGGCGGGGTTGCTACGGGCGCGTCAGGCCTGACACCGAGCTCGTCTGCGAGATGGGTGATGGTGGTGGCAAGATCCTGGCCTTGCTCAGCCAAGGCGATAATCTCGCAACCCGGCGGCAGCATGGTGCTGGGCTTGCCCGGATAGGCGAAGAAGCCGACCGGCTCGGTCGCCCCGCACAGGACGACCACGTCGAGGTGCTTCAGGGCGTCGATCGCGGAGTCGACCCGATAGGGAATGGGCTTGGGGGCGACACGGCCGGCGCCTCCGGCATTGCGTCCCGATCGCTGCACGAACAAGTCGATGCCGAGCGTCTGTGCGATCCTGCCGGCCATCTCCAGCGGCTTGCCGCGGGTGAGTGCGCCACCAATCATGAGCGCCGCGCGGCGGCCGGAGCGTAAGGCTGCCGCCGCTTTCAGTAGCTGTTCACTGGCGGCGGGTTCTGGTGCCGGCAGGCGCACGGGCGTTACCTCTTCCGGCTCAAGGCTGTTCCAGGCAGCATCGCCAGGCAGGATCATGGTCGCAATGCCAGGTGTCGTGCAGGCCGCAAGATAAGCCTGCTCGACCATTTGGCGCACATCACCGGCCGTCTGGGCCCTGCCCACCCAATGGGACATGGGGCGCGCGAGGCTCTCGATGTCGCTGGTCAGGGGCGCATCATATTGCAGATGGTAGGTCGCGTGGTCGCCGACGATGTTGATCATCGGCGTGCGGGCGCGCTTGGCATTGTGGATATTGGCAAGGCCATTGGCGAGCCCGGGGCCAGTATGGAGCAGGGTTGCCGCCGGCTTCTCTGCCATGCGGGCATAGCCATCGGCCGCACCGGTCACCACGCCTTCAAAGAGCCCCAGAATGCAGCGCAGCTCCGGCTTGCGGTCCAAGGCAGCAACGAAGTGCATCTCCGACGTTCCGGGATTGGCGAAGCAGACATCGACGCCATTGGCCAACAAAACGTCACAAAGGCGATCGGCGCCGTTCATGGCAATTCTCCAGGGGTAAGCTCAGATTGCGCCTTAGTGGCACCCTGGCTGAGCGAGATCAAGCAGCGCCGTGCCGGGTTTTCGCCTGCTCTATGGCGCGCCACACGCGCTGCGGCGTGGCTGGCATGTCGATGTGATCGATGCCGAATGCCCGGAGGGCATCGACAATGGCATTGATGATGGTTTGCGGGGCGGCGATGGCGCCAGCCTGGCCCGATCCTTTTGCGCCGATGGGATTGGCCGCTGTCGGGATCTCCACGAAGCGGATGTGGAGATCAGGAAGATCGGCGCCGCGAGGCATGGCGTAGTCGGTGAAGGTGGCGCTGATCAGCTGGCCCGATTCGGGATCGTAAACCGATTCCTCCATGAGGGCCTGACCGATCCCCTGGGCGAGGCCGCCATGGACCTGGCCCTCGGTGAGCAGGGGGTTCACGAGCCGGCCATAGTCATCAACCGCGATGTAGCTTTGAAGAGAGACTTCCCCGGTCTCAGGATCAACCTCCACCTCGGCCACATGGCAGCCATTGGGGAAGGTGACGGCATCGCAGATATTCTGGCCATAGCCGTGAAGCGGCTCCTCGCCCGACTGGGCAAGGGCGCGCGCGATCGCGGGTAGATCGATGCTGCGCTCAGGGCTGCCTGGAGCGGGTGCACAGATGAATGCTCCGCTTTGGTAAGAGATGTCCTCCGGATTGGCCTGAAGCAGGCGGGCCGCGATCGGATGCGCCTTGTGGAGAAGATCATCGGCGGCAAGCACCAGGGCAGTGCCGCCGAGATGCAGCGAGCGCGCTCCTCCATGGCCACCGCCGCGCGGGATGACGCGGGTATCGCCCTGGACGAAACGGAAGGCTTCGAGGGGCAGGCCCAAGCGCCCGGCAATGAGCTGCACGAAGCTCGTCTCGTGGCCTTGCCCGTTGGACTGGGTGCCGACCGCGAGCTCGATCAAGCCATCGGTTGCGAAACGGATCCAGCCCTCCTCATTGGGCTGGCCGCGGGCGGTCTCAAGGAAGCAGGCGAGGCCGAGCCCCCGCAATTTGCCCTTGGCTGCGGATTGGGCTTTGCGGGCGGCAAAGCCTGCCTTGTCGGCAGCTTCAAGCGCACGCTCCAGATTGTCTGTGAAAGCACCGCAGTCGATCAGGGCGCCGGTGGCGTTGCGATAGGGGAATTCGCGGATGAAATTGCGGCGGCGAAGCTCGGCCGGATCGAGACCTAAGCGGTGGGCGGCCACATCGATGATGCGCTCGATGATGTAATTGGCCTCGGGCTTACCGGCACCGCGATAGGCGTCAATGGGGGCGGTGTTCGTGAAGACGCCGTGCACCTCCATGGCAATTGCCGGTACGGCATAGAGGCCGCCCATGGCCGGGGTTGGCGCCATGGTCGAGCTGCCGGGGCCGCCTGAGGAGAGATAGGCGCCAAGATTGGCCGTGGTCTCAACCCAAAGTCCCAAGATCCTTGCTTGCGCATCAAGCGCAAGCTTTGCTTTGGTGACATTGTCGCGGCCATGGACGCCGCTGGTGAATTCGTCGACCCGCTCGGCCACCCAGCGCACGGGACGTCCGAGCTTTTTCGCCGCCCAGAGCACCAGCACATATTCCGGATAGGCAACATTCTTCATGCCGAAGCCGCCGCCCACATCGGGGCAGATCACATCGATGCGGTCATGAGGAATGCGGAAGACACTATCGGCAAGGTCCCGGCGGATCGCATGGACGGAGGCGCCGCTGAGCACGAGCCGATAGCGCCCATTCGCGGCATCCCAGTGGCCAATCGCAACGCGCGGTTCCAGGGCGGCGGCGGCAATGCGATTATTGACGAGCTCGAGGTCGATCACATGCGCCGCGGACGCGAGTGCTGCTTCGGTCTTGGTGAAATCGCCCCGCCTGAAATGAAAGGCGAGATTGCCAGGTGCCTCGTCCCAGATCTGAGGGGCTTGCAGATCACGGGCCTGGCGAGGATCAACCACGGCGGGGAGGATGTCGTAGTCAACCTCGACATGATCGAGGGCCTCTCGCGCGGCCTCGCGCGTTTCGGCGACAATGAAGGCAACGGGATCACCGACATGGCGCACCCGCTCACGGGCGAGCGGATAACGCTCGGGCACGATCAGGGGAGCATCGGCCCCGAGATTCATAAAACAGGGAAGGGGGCCGATCCCGTCGGCGAGAAGGTCGGCGGCCGTATAGACCCCCATCACTCCAGGAACGGCGAGGGCCGCCTCGGTATCGATCGACAGGATCCGCGCATGGGCATGCGGTGACCGCAGGACGCTCGCAAAGTACTGGCCCGTCGCTGGCTCATCATCGACATAGCGGCCCTTGCCCGTGAGAAACCGCTCATCCTCGAGACGCCTGAGCGAGCGTGGATCATCGGATGCCGTAATGGTTCGATGGTTGCTGTCGTACCCGTGATCTCCTCTATCCATGCGAACCCCTCACCCCCGAGTCCTTCGACCCTGTTCACCTGCGACTGATGGATGCCCGATCATGCCCAGGGAAGAACACCCTGGCCCGTGGGCAAGGTCCAGATTGATGCACAGAGCCGGCGGCGGGGCAAGCAGGCTTGCCGGCCTGCATGATCGGAGGTAAGCGGAGGAATTCCGGTCGCAGCCTACCCGGATCACCAAAACAAGGGCCTTTGCTTCATGAGAACGCTCGTTGTCTGCTCCGGCGGACTGGATTCGGTTGCGCTTGCCCATATGGTGGCGGGCGAACAGGAACTCACCCGGCTGGTCTCCTTCGATTACGGCCAGCGGCATGCGAAAGAGCTGGAATTTGCCGCCCGCTGTGCGATGCGGCTCGGTGTTCCGCACGAGCTTATCGATGTTCGTGCGGTCGGACGGGTGCTTACCGGTTCGGCGCTGACGGAGGACATTGCGGTGCCCGATGGGCATTATGCGGAGGAGACCATGCGCGTGACGGTGGTGCCGAACCGGAACGCGATCATGCTGGCCATCGCCTTCGGGATTGCGGCAGCCCGCGGGGACAATGCCGTAGCAACGGCCGTGCATGGGGGCGATCATTTCATCTATCCGGATTGCCGTCCGGCTTTCACTGAAGCCTTCGAGGCTATGCAGCGGACGGCGCTCGACGGCTATGCCGACGTGCGCCTGTTTACGCCCTTCGTTCACCGCAGAAGGTCGACATCGTACGTGAGGGCGCGCGTTTCGGGACGCCTTTTGCGGAGACATGGTCCTGCTATAAGGGCGGCGCACAGCATTGCGGGCGCTGCGGCACGTGTGTGGAGCGCCGCGAGGCCTTTCATCTGGCAGGGATCGAGGATCCCACCAGCTATGACGACCCGGATTTCTGGCGCGTGGCGATCAAAGAGCGGTCAGGCGCCTGACGGTGGGACTGGCTTACAAGCAGCGTATGAGAGATCCGCTCATTGTGCACCGGCCCGCATACCGCTGTCGCGAATGTTGCCTGTCTCGGGTGAGGCCGCTTCGTTCAAGCCGGAGCCTTGCTCGCCTGCGGGTGAAGAGAGGCTGGTCACCGGGCTCTGAGACTTGGTCGTGCCAAGCTGGTCCCGCGCCTGACCTTGCGCCGCGCTGATCCCCTGCGGGAACCCGCTGCGACCACTGTAATCGCGCCATTGTCTCGGGCTGCGGCAATGCAGCCGGCTCGTCCGCTGGGCACAGATGACATCGAGCGCGGTTATGCCAATCACCATCGCCAAGGCGAGGTTCACATTATCGCGCTTGGGATTGTCCTGGCGCTGCTCGCGGGCAAGGGTTGCGATGTCAACCGCATCACCGGCAACCCGGCTCCAGAGGCCGACCTGCTTGTCGAGCGAAAGGCAGAGCACGCCGCTTGCGATTTCGCGCGTACCGCAGGCTCGCATAAGGCTTTCTTTGCCCTCCATGCCGAGGGCTCGGGTGATGCGGCGGGCGGCGAAGAGCTGGGTCAGCCCAAGTCCGATGCTGAACCAGCCGAGTTGCCGGGCCAGGCGATCGGTCGGGCTCAAGGAACTGGGGCCAGATTGCAGGACCCGTGGATCACCCTCAGGACGGGCGAAGTTGGAGAGGTAAGTCATCGCGATGCCTCCGCTCACGGCTTCAACACGACCTTGACGCAGCTGTCCTGCTTGTCGCGGAAAACCTTGTACATTTCCGGCCCGTCTGCGAGGCCGACCGTGTGGGTGATCACAAAGGATGGATCGATCTGGCCTTCCTCGATGCGGCGCAGCAGGTCATCCGTCCATCGGTTCACATGGGTCTGGCCCATGCGGAAGGTGAGGCTCTTGTTCATGGCCTGGCCCATGGGCATCTTGTCGATGAAGCCCGTGTAAACGCCGGCGATCGAAATGATGCCGGCGGGCCGGCAGACATAGATCATCTCGCGCAGTACATGCGGACGGTCATTCTCCATGACCAGCATCTGCTTGGCCCGGTCATAAAGCGTATCGGGTTGGCTGATCGAGACATGGCTCTCGGTGCCGATGGCATCGATGCATTTTTCTGGCCCCTTGCCATCGGTCAGCTCATTTAGCCGCTCGATGACGCTTTCCTCCTCGAAATTGATGGGGATCGCGCCGCCTGCCGCTGCCATGGACAGGCGTTCCGGCAGGCGGTCGATGGCGACAACCTGCCTTGCGCCAAGCAGGATGGCGCTGCGTATGGCCATTTGGCCAACCGGGCCGCAGCCCCAAATGGCAACGGTATCCGTCGGCTCGATTTCGCAGTTCACCGCGGCCTGCCAGCCGGTGGGGAAGATGTCGCCCAGGAAGAGCGCCTGCTCATCGGTGAGGCTATCGGGCACCTTGATGTGAGTGGCATCGGCAAAGGGCACGCGCAGATATTCCGCCTGGCCGCCGGGATAGCCGCCGGTCAGGTGCGTATAGCCGAACAGGCCGGCGGTGGCGTGCCCGAAGACTTTCTCGGCCAGGTGCCTGTTCCTGTTTGTGCGCTCGCAGACGGAATAGTTGCCGCGCTTGCACTGATCGCATTCGCCGCAAATGATGGTGAATGGGACGACGATCCGGTCGCCTTTCTTCAGGCTGCCATTGAGGCCGGAGCCCACCTCGACGACCTCGCCCATCATCTCATGGCCCATGATGTCGCCGGGCATCATGGCCGGGATGATGTTATGGAACAGGTGCAGGTCTGACCCGCAGATCGCGCAGCTCGTGACGCGGATGATGGCATCGCGTGGATGCTCGATCCCAGGATCGGTGACGGTATCGCATCTCACATCCTCTTTGCCGTGCCATACCAATGCGCGCATGCGGGTCTCCCGATCGTTTGAGAACACTATTGCCCGGTGGCGAACCGACCGAGGGTGCAATGTTCGGGCGATGATTCTCGAAAGGTCAGCTCTCAACCGGACACGCGCGAGAGAGGAACAGACAAGCATCGAGGCCGCCCGCATCCTGTTCAATGGGCAAGGGGGCGGGCAGTTCCCTTAATGTCGAGCAGAGGTTGGTTCGATGAGAACCCGGCGTTAGCTGCCGGCCGTCAGAAGCAAAGCGTCAGAGGGGCGCCAGGAGGCATAGAAGCGCGAATGGCCATCTGCGAGCAGGGCTTCTGCCGCCTGCTGATGGGTTTGGACGCGCAGGGTCTTGTCACCGCCCATATCCAGGAACAGGGTGACCATCGTGCCAACGAATTGCTCGCTGATCAGGTCGACCGGGAGGGCGGGGAACGTTTCGCTGGGCTGCAGTGAGAGCTGGACGAGATCGGCGCTGATCACGAGGTCGACCGGTCTGCCGGGCGGTAATGGCTGAGAGGGCGCATGCGCGGGCAGGAGGCCGACGGCGGTCTCGACCAGTGATTGATCACCGACGACGGAGCGCAACGTGCCGGAAAGAATGTTGTTGGTGCCGACGAATTCGGCAACAAACCGATTGGCGGGAGCGCGGAAGACCTCGCGCGGGGTGCCGTTCTGCTGGATGCGGCCTTGGTCCATAATGACGACACGGTCGGCCATGGCGAAGGCTTCGGACTGGCTGTGCGTGACATAGAGAAAGGTGATGCCGAGCTCGCGCTGGAGCTTGGTGAGCTCAGCCTGCATCCGTACGACGAGGTGGGCATCGAGCGCCGAGAGCGGCTCGTCGAGGAGCAGCATCTTGGGCTCCATCACGAGCGCGCGCGCCAGCGCGACGCGCTGTGCCTGGCCGCCGGAGATCTTCGCCACCTGGCTTTGGGCAAGCTGACCAATGCCGAGGCGTTCCAGCCAGGTGCGCGCGCGGGCCCTGCGCTCGGCCGAAGGCATACCCGCCATCTTGAGCCCGAAGGTCACATTGCTCATCACGTCGAGAAAGGGAAACAGCGCCAGGTTCTGCCAGACGAGCGGCATGTTGCGTTGCCACGGCTTCAGGTCAGTGATCCGTTCGCCGTTGAATTCGATCTCGCCGGAGGTCGGCGTCTCAAGCCCGGCCAGCATGCGAAGGGTCGTGGTCTTGCCGCATCCGCTCGGCCCCATGATGGCGACGAAGGTTCCTTGCTGGATGTCGAGGGAGAGATTGTCGACCGCGGTAAAATCACCGTAGCGCTTGGTCACGTCTATGAAGCGGACGAGGCTCGTGGATCCACGGGCATCGCTGGGGTCGGTCATCACTTGCGCTCCTTGCTCGAGGGGCCCGTCGTCCTGTTCCTAATCAACAGGAGCTGAGCCACCACGACGAGCACGATCGATAGGGTGAAGGTGAAGCTGCCAATCGCGTTGATGCGGGGGCTTGCCTGTCCCTGCACGAAGTTCAGGACGCGGACGGGCAGCGTCTCCTCAAGCCCAGACACGAACCAGGCGATGGCGAACTCATCGAAGGACACGGCGGCCGTCACAAACAGGGCCGCCAGGATGGCGGGCAGGCAGAAGGGCAGGATCAGGTGCCACAGGGCCTGCCATTGGTTGGCGCCGAGGTTCCAGGCGGCGGACTCTAGCGCCGGGTCCATCTGCGACAGGCGCAATCTGATGACGGCGGTGGCGAAGGGAATGCAGAGGACGGTGTGAGCGATGATGACGGAGTGGAGCCCGCCCGACAAGCCGAGCTGGGCCAGAAAGAAGAGCATGGCGAGGCCCAGGATCAGGATCGGCACCAGCGGAGGCATAAAGCCCAGCGCCAAATAGAGGCGCTTGCCGAAGAAGTCGTAGCGATAGTCCGTATAGGCTGCACCGAAGCCGATCAGGGTGGACAGGATCGAGACCGCCAGGCCGGATAGAAGGGTGCGCCGCGCCGCAGCCGCCACTTCGACATCGGCCCATACGGCCTCGTACCATTGCAGGCTATAGGCGGAAGGCGGGAGGGTCGGGAAGCGGTCAGCGCTGAAGGAGAAGATGAAGCTCACCACGATGGGCGCGAAGACCAGTGCCAGGATGGCGATGACATAGAGGCGGAGTATTGTCGAGATCAGTCGGTCCATGTCACTTCCCAGCGCGGCGATAGGCGATGGACATGGCGGCGGAGACGACCACCAGCAATGTGGCGATCATGATCAGGGCAATCACGGAGGCGCGTGGCCAATGGGATCCGGCGCGCACCTGGTCGATCACCAACAGGCTCACGGTCGGCGGGTTCGAGCCGCCAAGCAATTGGGGGCTGACGAAGTCACCGAAGGCCAAGACGAAGGCAAAGGCTGCACCGAGGACCAAGCCGACCTTGGCGGATGGAATGATCACGGCGAAGACGGTTCGCAAGCGGCCCGCGCCAAGATTGTGGGCCGCTTCGATCAGACGGCGATCAACGAATGCGAGGCTCAGGAGCTGGAGCAAGGCAACCAGAGGAAAGACCAAGGTGAGAAAGCCAATCTGGGTCGCGAAAGGGGTATCGACCATCTCGATCGGCCCAATGCCAATGCCGCCGAGGATGTGGTTTACAACGCCGTTGGTGCCGAGCATCGTGCGCCAGGTATAAGCACGAACCAGGTAGGATGTGAAGAAGGGGGTGATGAGCAGGCAGGCTCCGAGCAATCGCGTCCGCGGCGAGACTTTGAAGGCCAGGGTATAGGCCAGCGGGAAGGCGAGTATGGAGGCAACGACCGAGGCGATCGCGGCATACCACAGCGACCGCAAGTAGCCGTCCCAGAAGAACCCCGTGTTGAGGATCCGGGTCCAGTTGGCCAGGGTGAGGTCGGGGGTCAATCGGTAGCTGCGAACGGTCCAGAAGCTTAGCGCGATCAGGAACAGCAGCGGGGCCAGAAAGAAGATGATCTGCCACAGGGCGAGCGGCGATCCCCAGAAGACAGCAAAGCCCGGGAAGCGCCACCCTCTCTTCGTGCCGGGCGTGCTTTTGCCATTCCAGCTCATATGAAGCGTCCAGTCGATGCGGTCAGAGGCTCTGGAATTCGGTCCAGACGTCCTGCCAATCCTCACTGGACTGATGCGTGGGCAGCTCGCGAAGCAAGATGCGCCCGGCCCGATAATCATCGAGCAGGTTCGGGGCATTGAGATCCATATTGATCATCTTTGCCTCCTTCAGGTTCTCCTTGTTCAGAAGCTCCCAGGCGGGCTTGCTCGGCCCTGAGGCCATGTAGGAGGATTTCAGCATCAGGCGGCGTTGCCCTTCGGGGCTCACGAGATAGCGGATGAACTCCTTAGCGAGCTCCTGCTTCTTGGTGCCCTTCACGATCGAGGCGCTCTCGGTCCAGATGATGGCGCCTTCCTTGGGCACGGATGCCCGAATATTGTGCCCATCGCGCTGCAGCAGGCCGACCATCCATTCACCGGTGCCGGGAACGACCATCGCCCCGCCATTGGCGAAGGAATCAAAGATTGCCGCAAAATCCCAAAAGCCCGCCACCTGGGGTTTGAGCGAGAAGATGGTCTCCTTCAGCTTCTCGAACTGCTCATCGTTCAGATCATAGGGTTTCTTGTTGCCGAGATAGGCGCTGATGCAGCCCATGCAGGGCAGGTACCAGTCGCGCATGCCGACCTTGCCCTTGATCTTCTGGTCCCACATGATGGCGTAGGAGCTTGCATCATCCGCGGTCAGCTGATCGGCATTATAGGCCAAACCATTGATGCCCCAGCTGGTCATCACGGTGTAAAGCTGATCATCGATCCAGTGCAGTGGGAATTTCTGGAATTCCGGCCAGAAATCACTGATCGGATAGTCGGCGGGATTCATGGGCTCGATGAAGTCGGCCTGCTTGAGCTCGTTCACATAGGCCTCGTCGCTGAGCACCACGTCGAAGGTGCCGGGGGGCGAGCCATGGATGAGGGCGAGCAGTCTTTCGCCGCCACTATATTCCTTCGCAACGATCTTGACGCCGTATTTCTCCTCGAAGGGGCCAACGACCTCAGGTGCTCCATGGCCGGGATAGGTGAGCCAGGTCAGCACCTTTTCATCGCTCTGAGCCTCGGCCGCCCTGAAGGGCATTTGCGAGACCAGGGCTGCACCGGTTGTGACGGCCGCTGCCTGGAGCAGCTGGCGGCGCGTCGTCACGCGATTCGTGAAGTTGCGAAGTTTCATCGATCCAACTCCCCTTTTTTATTATGAGCTAAGCGGACATGTTGATTCCACTCACTCCGTAATCAGAAGCTTGCACGAACGATTACCTTCGACAAATATCGAAGTCGCGAATTACAGTTCAATCGCTGTCGAACAGTTCCGTGACGAGCATTACCGATCTCGACCTCCGCCTGATGCAGGTATTTCTGACTGTGGTCGAGAATCGTGGTCTCGCCGCCGCTCAGACCAGCCTGAATGTTGGCCTCTCGACCATCAGCTCCCACATGGCGACGCTCGAGAAGCGGCTGGGCGTCAAGCTCTGTGATCGCGGGCGCGGCGGTTTCCGCCTGACCGAGGAGGGGCTCAAGGTCTATGAAATCGCGCGGCGGCTCACGGGTGCAGTGAGTGCTGCCAATTCCGAACTCGCCGGCTTGCGCGATATCCTGGTCGGCAAGCTCCGGATTGGGATCGTCGATAATATCGTGAACAATCCGCGCGCAGCGGTGCATCGGGCGATCCATCTGTTCGACCGTCGAGACCACGAGGTGACAGTGACCGTCGAGGTGGTTTCACCGCGCGATCTCGAGCGCCAGGTCTCGGATGGAATGCTTGATGTCGGGGTTGGTCCCCGGCTCAGCAATCTCGGGGTGCTCGACTACGATCTCCTGTTCACGGAACGGCAGTATCTGTACTGCTCGCGGCTGCATCCTCTGTTCGAGCTTGCGCCGCATGGCTGGTCGACCGATCAGATCGCGTCGGAGAAATATGCAAGCCATGTCTGCCCATTGCCAGACGAGCCCGGCTATAAGGAGGTGCTTCGCGGCGTCACCATGGTCCACAATATGGAGAGCGCGGCGATCCTCATCCTGTCGGGCCGCTTCATCGGCTTCCTTCCAGAGCATTACGCGCAACATTGGGAGGCGAGGGGGGATATGAGGCCGATCAAGACGCAGCAGTATTTCTATGACAATCTCTTCTACAACATAAGACGAAACAGCGAGAAGCAAAGCCGAATCATCTCACAGTTCTCAAAGGACCTGAAGAGTGCGCACAAGGCCAACCAGAAGATGCTGGTATCCTAAGCTTGAAGAGCCTCATCTGCAGACAGGCTGAGGACTGCTGCGCAGAGTGTCGTCCATGCGCGCGATCACCGGATCGTAAGACCGCTTCTGATTGCGCGGATAGCGCAGATGAAACTGATGGGCCGTGGGTGTGCCGCAGACCTGTTTCAGCAGGACCTTGTAGTAGACGATCTGGTCTTTCCATAACCCTGAGAAGACAAACCAATTATCGCCGCCCGCGGTATAGGTGATCCGAGCGCCGTAGTCGCGAGCACCTTCGATGAGTTGCCGGCGGAATGCAGAAAAACTCATGGACGAGAGCGGCACGCTATAGACCGAAATCTCGCCCGAACCGTCAGAGGCGACCAGGCGAATGCCCTCATTTCCGGGGGCTGGATCGGCGGCGACGAATCCCTTGGCCGGCAAATCCACGCTCAGGCCCAAGCGATTGTCCACATGGCGGCGCCATGTGGAACTTGCATCGGCCGTGACCACCATAGCAATCGAGAGGCTCGCCAGCGCCAAGCAGACAACTCGGGCAAATCGGCATGCAGCGCGCATCCACAGCATTGGTCAGCATCCTCCCAGGCTCCGCATTCTCGCCAACGAGCATCAGCGAGACGCGGTTCCCGATGAGGCTGCGGAGAGCAAGGAGGAGCGCTGGGTCCCTTCTCATCCCTGCGACCAACATGCCTGCTTTACCTGCCCGGGTCGGCTTCGTAAAACTGTTCTTAGAATAGCTGCAAACCCGCCAGACGAGGGAATGATGGACGCAAAGACGGATGAGAGCGCGGGCAAGTGCCCGTTCACAGGCGGAGCCCGTGGACGCCGGAACCGCGATTGGTGGCCGGAAGCGCTGGACATCGAGATGCTGCATCGGAACTCAAATTTGAGCGATCCGATGGGGAAGGATTTCGACTATGCCAAGGAGTTTCTGACCCTCGATCTCGATGCCGTGATCAAGGACCTCCATGCCTTGATGACAGACTCGCAGGATTGGTGGCCGGCTGATTTCGGTCACTATGGTGGATTGATGATCCGGATGGCCTGGCATAGCGCAGGCACCTACCGCATTACCGACGGTCGGGGCGGGGCAGGGGCCGGGCAGCAGCGATTTGCACCGCTCAACAGCTGGCCGGACAATGCCAATCTCGACAAGGCGCGTCGGCTCCTGTGGCCGATCAAGCAGAAATATGGCCGCAAACTCTCCTGGGCCGATCTGATGATCCTGGCGGGGAACGTGGCGCTGGAATCGATGGGCTTCAAAACCTTCGGTTTCGCCGGTGGCCGCGCGGATGTGTGGGAGCCCGAAGAGCTTTATTGGGGGCCTGAGGGAACATGGCTGGGCGATGAACGCTACAGCGGCGAACGCCAGCTCTCCGAGCCGCTGGGCGCCGTGCAGATGGGCCTCATCTATGTCAATCCGGAAGGGCCGAACGGCAAGCCCGATCCGGTTGCAGCAGCCAGGGACATCCGCGAGACATTCTTCCGCATGGCGATGAACGACGAGGAGACCGTCGCCCTGATCGCCGGCGGCCACACCTTCGGCAAGACCCATGGTGCGGGCGATCCCTCGCTGGTGGGGCCGGAGCCGGAAATGGGCGCCCTCGAGGACCAAGGCCTTGGCTGGAAGAGCAAACACGGCACCGGCTGGGGCGCCGATGCCATAACCGGCGGCCCGGAGGTAATCTGGTCGCAGACGCCGGTTCGGTGGAGCAACTACTTCTTCGAGAACCTGTTCAAATACGAGTGGGAGCTGACGAAGAGCCCGGCTGGAGCCTGGCAATGGCAGGCAAAAGGCGCCGAGCCGTCAATTCCGGACCCGTTCGATCCGTCGAAGAAGCGTGTGCCGACCATGCTGACCACGGATCTCTCATTGCGGTTCGATCCGGCCTACGAAAAAATCTCGCGGCGCTTCTATGAGAACCCGGATCAGTTTGCGGATGCGTTCGCCCGCGCCTGGTTCAAGCTCACGCATCGCGATATGGGGCCGCGGGTACGCTATCTTGGCCCGCTTGTCCCGCAGGAGGTTCTGATCTGGCAGGATCCGATCCCGGAGGTCGATCATGTGTTGATCGACGACCAGGACGTCGCGGCCCTCAAGGCGAAAATTCTTGCCACCGGTCTCTCTGTGCCGCAGCTCGTCTCAACGGCCTGGGCATCGGCATCGACGTTCCGCCGCTCCGATAAACGCGGTGGTGCCAATGGTGCGCGCATCCGCCTGGCGCCGCAGAAGGACTGGGAGGTGAACGAGCCGGCGCAGCTCAAAATCGTGCTGCAAAAGCTCGAGGCGATCCAGAAGGAGTTCAACGCCGCCCAGCCGGGCAGGAAGAAGGTGTCGCTCGCCGATCTCATCGTGCTCGCGGGCAATGCGGCGGTCGAGAAAGCGGCGAAGGATGCCGGGCTCAGCATATCGGTGCCTTTCGCGCCGGGACGCATGGATGCCTCGCAGGAGCAGACCGATGTTGAGTCCTTCGCGCCGCTGGAGCCGCGCGCAGATGGGTTCCGCAACTATATCAGCAGCAGCAAGCGGCAGTTCATGAAGCCGGAAGAAGCGCTGGTTGACCGCGCGCAGCTGCTGACCCTGACCGGTCCGGAAATGACGGTGCTGGTCGGTGGGCTGCGCGTCCTTGGCGCCAATACCGGCGGCTCCAAACATGGCGTGTTCACCGAGACGCCCGGCCGGCTGACCAATGACTTCTTCGTCAATCTGCTCGATATGAGCACGACGTGGAGCCCCGCTTCCGGTGAGGAGGGCGTCTATGAAGGGCGCGACCGGAAGACCAACGCGCTGAAGTGGACTGGCACCCGTGTCGATCTGATCTTCGGCTCGCATTCGCAGCTGCGCGCCTTCGCGGAGGTCTATGCCTGTGCGGATTCGAAGGAGAAGTTTGCCAAGGATTTCGTCGCAGCCTGGACGAAGGTGATGAACGCGGATCGCTTTGACCTCGCCCGATCGATCCAGTAGTTCGGGAGGTCGTGGGACGAAGGAGGGCTGCGCTTCAAACGCATTTGGAGCGCGGCCCAGCCAATGAGCGCCGAAAGGTGCCGTTCCATTCATAAGGGGAGGGGATATGCCCAGCACAATACGTTTGCACCGCGTTCTGGCGACCAGCCCGGAGAAGGTCTATCGCGCTTTCCTGGAGGCTGATGCGCTGGCCAAATGGCTTCCGCCCAATGGCTTTACCTGCACGGTGCATTACCTCGAACCGAAAGCGGGCGGTCGGTTCAAGATGTCTTTCCGGAACTTCACAACCGGCATCAGCCACAGCTTTGGCGGTGAGTATGTCGAACTCGTCCCCGGCGAATGCTTGCGCTATACGGACAAGTTTGATGATCCCAACCTGCCCGGCGAGATGCAGATCACGGTGAGGCTGAAGAAGGTCTCGGTCGGCACCGAGCTCGATATCGAACAGGCCGGTGTGCCGGATGTCATTCCGCCTGAGGCCTGTTATCTCGGCTGGCAGGAATCGCTGCAAAATCTGGCAAGGCTCGTCGAGCCCGAGATCAATCAATAAAACAACAGGATCGCGCGGGCGCGGCGCGTGTCGTGTTCCACGACGGCTCCGGCCCGCCTATTCGTCCGGCTCAGCCGGAGCCGCACCCGTGAAGGGATTGCTCATGCTTGTTCTTCGGCCACGTCTCAAGATTAATTAGCGTGCGAAGGCCGCAACGCCGCCGCGCTTGGCCAGCCAGGCCGCGAGGCCCATGGTGATCACCGTGAAGCCGATCAGCAACGTCGCGATCGCCGTGATGGTCGGATTGACCCGCAGGACGAGCTCGTTGAACATCTTCTTCGGAATGGTCTCATGTGCGCCCGACAGGAAGATCGTCACGATCACCTCGTCGAAGCTGATGATGAAGGCAAAGATCCAGGCCGCGAGTAGGCTCGGCATCAGGTTGGGGATCAGCACGCGGCGGAACATTTCCTGCCAGGATGCACCAAGGCTGAGGGCGGCCTGCTCGATCCGAACATCGAAGGAGCGGATCGCGACCATCATCAGCAACACCACATAGGGAAGGCCCAGGATCGTGTGGCCGATGATGAGCCCGCCAAGGGTACCCAGCAGGCCGAATTTCGCCAGGTAGATATAGAGGGCCAAGGCGGTAATGACCTGGGGGACGATGATGGGGGCGAGGAAATTGGCTTCCAGAACCCGCCGGCCACGAAAAGTCCCCCGCACCAGGCCATAGGCCGCGGCACTGCCGAACAGAACGGCGATCGTGCTCGATGCAAAGGCCACCAGCAGCGACGTCCGCGCGGCTTCGATCCAGCGGGGATCATCAAAGAAGGAGTGATACCAGCGCAGCGACAGGCTCGGGGGCGGGAAGGCCAGCGTGTCGGCGCTCGAGAAGGACATTGGAATGACGATGGCAATCGGCAGGCACAGGAACAGCAGCACCGAGAAGCCGACCAGATTGATCAGCCAGCGTGAGAGCGCCGATCGGTTGTCCATGTGAAAGCTCCAGCAGGATCAGATGCGGCTCTTTTTCTCGATCCACTGATAGGCTGCATAGAACAGCAAGGTGAGAACGAGGAGCACCGTCGAGATCGCTGCCGCGGTTTCCCAGCGCGGCATGCGGTTGATCAGGAGATCGAGCATGTTGGCGATCATCGGTACACGTCCGCCGCCAAGGATCGCAGGCGTGATGAAAAAGCCGAGCGTCAGGATGAAGACCAGGATCGAGCCCGCCGCCAGGGCGGGGATCGTCAGCGGCAGGAAGATCCGGAAGAAGATGGTGGCCTGGGAGGCCCCCATGGATTCCGCCGCCTGCAGCAGCCGTCGGTCGAGCTTGAGCATCGCCGCAAACAAGGGCAGGACAAGGAAAGGCAAGAGGACATTGGTCGTGCCGACGATCACGCCGAACTGGTTGTAGAGAAAGGGCACGGAGGTTTCCGTGATCCCAAGCCAGCGAAGCACACGATTGACGACGCCGTCATTACCGAGCACGACGATCCAGGAATAGGTCCGCACCAGGATGCTGATCCAGAAGGTCAGCACCACCAGTGCCAGCACCAGCATCTGCCGGCGCGGGCTCAGGCTCCACATCCAATAGGCCAGGGGATAGCCGAGGATGCAGCAGGCAAGGGTCGTCAGCAGCGCGATGTAAATCGTGTTGCCGAGCACCTTCATATAGACGGAGCCGCGCGCCAGGGCGGCGAAATATTTCAAAGGCTCGTCGCCCGTGCCGACCGACCAGGAGAGCATGAGCAAAAGGGGAATGTTGAAGAGCAGGAGGATGAAAACCGCGGCTGGTGTGACCTGCAGCAGGCCGCCCGGCAAGCGAAGCCCCCGTCTCTCATTGTCGCGCGGTATCGCTGATGCCAATTCCGTCATGCCATGCATAGGGCAGGTTGGACCCGGCGGTTCCGACCTGCCGTCTCCCAAGTTAGAGGTCAGGGCATTGGCAAATCAGAGGCCGAGCTTGAACTCCTGCCAGCGCTGCTCGACTTCATCGGCGTGATCATACCACCATTTCGGGTCCATCAGGAATTGCACGCTCTTGTTCTTAGCCACGGTCGGATAGGTGTCGAGCCTGTCCTTGGGCAGGAGAGGATCCAGACCTTCGCTTGGACCCGTATAGGACACGACTTGCGCTGCCGCCGCCTGGTTCTTGGCGACCGTGATCTCATGCATGAGCTTCATCACGGCAGCCTTGCGCTCGGGGTCGATTCCCTTCGGGACGGCGAAATAGGTCAGATCAAGCTGGCCCTGATTGAAGGTGTAGTCGATACCCTCGGCATCGGTCACACGGCCCGACCAGGACACCGCATATTGAACCTCGTTGTCCTTGAGCAATTGCGGGGGCTGGGCTCCGGCCTGCCACCAGACCGAAACATGTTCCTTGATCTGATCAAGCTTGGCGAAGGCGCGGTCGAGATCCAGCGGGTAAAGATCTTGCGGCTTAACGCCGTCGGCAATCAGTGCCATGGGCAGAATATAGGCGGGATAGTCGGGCAGGGTGCGCTTGCCGGGAAATTTCTCCACATCCCAGAACTCCGCCCAGGTCGAAATCGGCTTAGCATCCTCGCGCCAGGCCAGGATCGTCGAGTAATATTGCCAGCCGAGACCCTCATCCATCTTCGCCTCGGGGAAGATCGGATCGGGCTTGATCGCATCCCAGTCCAGCTTGTCGAGGAGACCAAGGGCCTTGGCCTGCTCGAGCTCGGCGCTGCTCAGCTCGACCACGTCGGCGGTGAGGTTCTTCGCTTCGACCATCGCCCTGAGCTTACCCAGGCCTGCGGGGCTTTCGCGGGTGACCTTGATGCCCGTCTTTGCGGTGAACGGCTCGATGTAACCCTTCTCGATTGAGTCGCCGGACAGGCCTCCGGCCTCGATCATGCGCAGTTCCTTGACCTCTGC
This sequence comes from Rhodoligotrophos sp. CJ14, assembly GCF_038811545.1. Classification (GTDB taxonomy): domain Bacteria; phylum Pseudomonadota; class Alphaproteobacteria; order Rhizobiales; family Im1; genus Rhodoligotrophos; species Rhodoligotrophos ferricapiens. The sequence continues at coordinate 1,052,071 of NZ_CP133319.1, read as the reverse complement.
CTCGGCTGTGAAGCTCGAGGCGGAGATCAGCAGCAGCCCTGCGGCGAAACTCCTGAGGCTGTTCTGAAGGATGGTTTTCATGCTGTCTTACTCCCTCTGTTTGTGATTATTGTCAGATGGCAGATTTGTGCGGGGCGTTCACTCCCGTAATTCTGTAAATGCCAAATTCTAGAAATATAAATTGGCCGATTTCAAGCGTCATTGATGCAGGCGTGTTCTTGATCTTTGTTATATTCATCACCCCTTCAAGCGCGAAGTTTGTCATAGGTGATATCGATTGACAACAACCGTGCTGGCGATCGACAAAAAGTAGCCGGGGTCGCAACTTAGGCGAGAACGAAGAACCCAGCGAGCCGGGACGGGGATCGATGGTGGGGGCTGCGGATGAGTACTATTCAGCTTGTGGATATTTCGAAGAGCTATGGCAGCTTCGTTGCCTGCGCGAACATCAATCTGTCGGTCCGTGAAGGCGAGTTCGTCACGATCCTCGGGCCCAGCGGTTCTGGCAAGACCACGCTGCTCACCCTGATCGCGGGCCTTTCCGCACCAAGCTCGGGGCAGATCCTTATCGGCGGCCGAGATGTCACCTTCGAGCCCTCGGGTAAACGCAATGTCGGACTGGTGTTTCAGAATTACGCGCTGTTTCCGCATCTGACCGTCTATGACAACGTGGCCTTTCCCCTGACGGTGCGGAAGCTCAGCGCTGGCGACATCGAGCGCCGCGTGGCCGAGGCACTCGATAAAGTGCGCCTCGTCGGCTTCGAAAAGCGCAAGCCCGCCCAATTGTCAGGCGGCCAGCAGCAGCGGGTTGCGCTTGCCCGAGCCTTTGTCTTTCAGCCCTCGATCCTCCTTCTCGATGAGCCCTTGGGCGCACTCGACCGCAAGCTGCGCGAGCAGGTACAGGTCGAACTCCGGCAATTACAGAAATCACTCGGCATCACCACAGTTCTGGTCACTCATGACCAGGAGGAGGCGCTCTCGCTCTCCGATCGGCTGATCGTCCTCGACCAGGGGCGCATTCAGCAGATCGGTACACCGGAAGATGCCTATCTGCGCCCCGCCAATCTCTTCGTCGCGGATTTCCTGGGCACCGCCAATGTGTTCAAGGGAAAGGCCGAGAGCCATGGCGAGGGATACCGGCTGCAGCTGAGGGAGGGGACTGCCATTCCGTGTCCCAGCCCGCCGGCGGGCGTGCAAGCAGGTGATCTCAGCTTGATCGTGCGACCGGAGAACATGGTGGTTCAGCCAGCGGAGGGCGGATCGCCGTTGCGGGCCAGGGTGATCGACGTGATCTATCTGGGCCAGACGGTCCGCTACCAGCTCGATGGGTGCCATGGCGCGCCGCTGGTCGCGATCGTGCCGGGCAATCGGGCGCGATTCTCACCGGGCGAGATGGTGAGCCTCGATTGGCAGGCTCAGGATTCGTGGTTCGTCACGGAGTGACGTCTGAACGACACGAGACCGCGAGCAGGCTGAGAATGATTGGCTGGGGCGCCAGGATTCGAACCTGGGATCACGGGACCAAAACCCGTTGCCTTACCGCTTGGCCACGCCCCAAAAGACGGGCGCGACCATAATCATTCTCGCGCCGTGACGCAATCATGGGAATGCGATTTTACCCGACCTTGACAGACGGGTTGCGATCCACGCGGCACGGCGCTATATAGCCGCCATCGATCGGCGGAGTGTAGCGCAGCCTGGTAGCGCACCTCGTTCGGGACGAGGGGGTCGCGTGTTCGAATCACGCCACTCCGACCATTCGGGCTCAGTTTGGGGCTCAGAAACGATCGATCAAGACTCGGGCGCCTCTCCGATGAGGCGCCCGACTTCTCCTTAGCCAGGCCGTCACGAGCCTCTGGGGTCCAGCTTTCTGCCTTCTTAACACCTCAATTGTGCTGTTCTTCGGTTGTCCAATATTCTGCTGCGCATTCCGCGTCTGAGGCGTATGCTGGGCATGGAATGCTTCGGCAGCGCATGGGTCCTTCAGAAACGAAGCTGCCTAGCATTATAGGACAGAGAGGCCGACGCTGAGCGAGCACTGCATAACGTCGCGGACTGTGGTGCCGGGCCAGATCACGATACCCGAGAACGAGGCCGATCGGCTGGCTGTGGTGAGACGCTACGACCTTCTCGATTCGGCAAGCGAGCCGGCGCTGGATCGGATCGCCGGCTTGGCCGCGCGCCTGACGGGAACTCCTATGGCGCTGGTGACGATCGTCGATGACAGCTGGATCTGGTTCAAGGGACGGCACGGGCTCGACCTGACACACAGCCGGCGCGAGCCTGGCCTTTGCGCCTCGGCAATCTTCGGCCGAGGACCACATGTTATCGGCGATACGCAGGACAACCCAATCGCCGCGACCAATGCGCTGGTCGCGGGCGCAGAGGGCGTGCGCTTCTATGCCGGGCTGCCGCTGATCACGCGGGATGGGCATGCGCTTGGGTGCCTGTGTGTCATGGATCGTGAGCCGCGTGGGGCCTCGGAGCAGGAGCTCAGCCTGCTTGAGGAACTCGCGGCCATGGTCATGGATCAACTCGAGCTGCGCCGTTTGGCACAGAGCGCAGTGGCGCGCGTCGCGGAAGTGATGGCCGACAAGGACCGGGCTCTCGAACGCGCCGAGCTGATGAAGCAGGAGACCGACCACAGGATCATGAACAGCCTGCAGCTCGTCTCAAGCCTCCTGTTGCTGCAGAGCCGGTCGGTGGACAATCCGCAAGCCGCCGAGCATCTCAGAAGCGCGGCCAGCCGGGTGTCGACGGTGGCGCAGGTTCATCGCCATTTCTATCTCGATACATCGATCCAGAACGTTCCCTCGCTCACCTATCTGCGCAATCTCTGCGCCGGGCTTTCCGAGATGCTGCGGCTGAACGAGCTCGCGGTCGAGGGAGATGAGATCCATATTCCCGCCAAGCAGGTCGTCCCCATCGGCCTGATCGTGAACGAGTTCGTGACCAATGCCGCCAAATATGGCGGTGGCCGCATCACGGTGGCGCTCAAAGCCGCGCCGGATAACGGCTATGTCCTGTCGGTTACGGATCAGGGGCCGGGCCTTGCCGAGGGCTTCGATCCGCGGCGGAAGAGCGGCCTGGGCATGAAGGTGGTGCGCGTGCTGGCCCAACAGCTCGGCGGGCGGCTGGCCGCGGGCCCCGGTCCCGATGGACGGGGCGCGCAATTCTCCATCAAGGTGAGCCCGCCGGCGAGCTGATCCGGGGCGTTGTCGCATCTTCTTCACGCGAACCGGTATCCACTTCGCTCGAAAATGCTTTAGCGGCGACCCGTGAGACTTCCCAGAATGCCGCGGACCAATGCGCGTCCGATCTGGGTGCCGACCTGGCTCGCCACATTGCGGACGATGCGCTGAGTGATCGTGTCAAGGGTGCTGCTTACGGCGCTCTGCGGTTGTTTCGCGGCGGCAACTTCCTGGGCGGCGGTGGCTGCCTGCTGTGCCTTCTCCTGCGCCCGTTTGGTGAGGATCTCATAAGCCGACTCACGATCGACCGGTGTCTCGTAAATACCATAGACCGGGCTTGCGGAGATCAGCTTGCGGCGCTCATCCGGCGTGACGGGGCCAAGACGGGAGGATGGCGGCCGGATCAACGTTTTCTGGACCATCGAGGGTACGCCCTTGTCGTCAAGCAAGGATGTGAGGGCCTCGCCGGTGCCGAGCTGGGTGATCGCGGTCTCGGTGTCGAGGTCGGGGTTCTGACGGAAGGTCGTGGCTGCCGCCTTGACCGCCTTCTGCTCGCGTGGCGTGTAGGCGCGCAGGGCATGCTGGACGCGGTTGCCGAGCTGGGCAAGCACGGTATCGGGCACGTCCATGGGGTTCTGGGTGACGAAATAGATGCCCACGCCCTTTGAACGGATCAGCCGAACCACTTGCTCGACTTTTTGAATGAGTGCGGGAGGTGCCTCATCGAAGAGCAGATGCGCCTCATCGAAGAAGAAGACGAGCTTCGGCTTGTCGGGATTACCGACTTCAGGCAGCTGCTCGAACAGCTCCGACATGAGGGAGAGCAGGAAGGTGGCATAGAGGCCCGGCGCCTGCATCAGCTTGTCGGCTGCAAGAATGCTGACATAGCCCCGGCCATCGGGCGTCGTGCGCATGAGATCGGAGATCGAAAGCGCCGGCTCGCCGAAGAACTGATCAGCCCCCTGCTGCTCGAGCACGAGCAGACGGCGCTGGATGGCACCGATGGTGCTGGCGGTGACGTTGCCATATTCAGCACGCAGCTCGTCGGCACGACCGGCGAGATCCGTCAGCATCGCGCGCAGATCCTTCATGTCGAGAAGCGCCATGCCTTCCTGATCGGCAATGCGGAAGGCGATGTTCAGCGCCCCTTCCTGCGCCTCGGTCAGGTTCATCAGGCGCGATAAAAGAAGCGGCCCCATTTCCGACATGGTGGTGCGAACGGGGTGACCCTGTTCGCCATAGAGATCCCAGAAAATGGTGGGAAAGGCTTCAAACCCGTAGTCATCCATGCCGATCTGCTTGGCGCGCGCGACAAGGGCGTCATTGGGGGCGCCGGGTTCGGCAATGCCGGAGAGATCGCCTTTAACGTCGGCGGCGAAGACGGGGACCCCCGCCTTGGAGAAGCCCTCAGCCATGATCTGCAGGGTGACGGTCTTGCCGGTGCCGGTTGCGCCCGTGATCAGCCCGTGCCGGTTGCCGAAGCGCAGCAGTAGATTCTCGGGATGGATGCTCTGTCCAATGAAGACCGAATCAGCAGCAGCTACCATTTTTGCACAGCCCTTATTGCGATCAGATCGTTGGCGCCCGATGCTCTGGCAAACGTGTTACAAAACTGTGCGCCGAGCACTGCTGCCATCAGCTCAAGTCATACAGAATTAAGCAAGGCAGGTAAAATCCTCGGCCGTGGTCAAACGGCAGCAAGCGGAGAGGCTGACATGGAAGAGCTGATCAACAGGGTCTCGACCCGGCTGGGAATCGACAGGGCGCTCGCAGAGCGCGCCATCGGGATCGTGCTCGGTCTCGTTCAGCAGCACGGGGACAAGGCGAAGGTGCGCGAGATGTTCCAGCAGCTTCCGGGTGCCGATGCCCTGGCTCAGCACTATGGCGAGCGGCGGGGCGGGCTGTTCGGAGCTCTGACGTCCATCGCCGGACCCATGGTGGCCCTCGGCAAGCTGAAAGCGGCAGGACTTGATACTGCGCAAAGCCAGGAACTCGGGAAGGAAGTTCTCGCCTATGCCAAGGCGAAATGTGGGGAGCCGCTGGTCAAAGAGGTTGCATCCTCCATCCCGGGACTTTCCGCATTCGTGTGAATAACTCATCCAGGGATTTGCGGAGCAGCGGCATTGGCGTTTTAAATCAAGTAAAATAAGCCCAAGATAAGAAAAGGGGCGGGGAGATGGGGCGTTCGAATGCGCGCCTGGATGGGATAGGCGAGCCGTTTCTTGCTGCTCTCAGCGAGGTCGGCATCAAAAACCGCGAGCTTCTCCTAAACAGGGCAAAAGACCGGCGCGGACGGCGGCAGCTGGCCACTGAGACCGGCATTTCCGAGGCGCTCATTCTGCATTGGGTCAACACGGCTGACCTCATGCGTATTCGCGGTGTCGGCCATGATTATTGCGAGCTGCTGCGCGCGACAGGCGTGGATACCGTAAGGGATCTTCGCCACCGGAACGCCAGCAATCTGGCTGCTGCCTTGCAGGAGGTGAATGCCCGGCAGCGTCTCGTGCGCGAGGCGCCAGGAGAAAAGCGGGTGGCCAGCTGGATCGCGCAGGCAAAGCTGCTGCCGACGGTTATCACGCATTAGGCCGGTATGCTTCTCGCCCAAGGCGCCGGCTCATGAAGCGAGGGCATCTCGATGCCTGGTTTGGGTCAAGCCTGCCCTGATTGCGCCATCAGGGTCTTGCCGATGTCTGCCACCGCTGTATAACCCACGGGTCAAATAGGTCCACGACCCCAGAGACAGGGCGGTGCAATGTCCGGTTCCTTCGACCAGCTCGATTTTCCTATTCCCACCCGGGATGAGTGGCTGAAGCGCGTTGAGGCGACACTCAAGGGCGCGGACTACAAGAAGCGGCTGGTGTGGAAAACCGATGACGGGCTCGAGGTCGACCCGCTTGGCGGGCCTTGGGTGAAGGTTGCGCCGGAATGGCCCGGGATTGCGCCCTTCACTCGTGGAGCGCAGCCATTGACTATGTCCGCGAGGCCTTGGATCGTGGGGCAGGTGATTTCCGACCACGACCCGGTTCAGGCGAATAAGGCGCTGCTGGAGGGGCTTGCCAATGGCGTAGGGTCGGCTGATCTGCTCATTGCGGAGGATGTGCAGGCAGCTGGCATCGATGTGTGGAGCCGAGGTGATCTCGACACGGTTCTGAAAGGCGTGTTGATCGAGGCGGTGCCTGTGCGTCTTGAGGGAGGTGCGAGGGCGCTCGAGCTCAGCGGGCTGATGCTGGATCTGTGGGAGGCACGCAACATCGCCCCGGCGGACCGGCGCGGTTTCCTCGGAATAGACCCTGCGGGAACACTGGCCAGACGCGGCGAGCTCTGCGGGACGGTGGACGAGCATTTGGCCGCGGCCGCCAAGATCGTCCAAGGGGTGCGCGGCTTTGGCGATGTCCAGGTGCTGCATGTGGATACGCGCGCCTATCACGCGGCGGGCGCCACCGAGGGGCAGGAGCTTGCGGTCGCGTTGTCCACCGGGGTTGCCTATCTGCGCGGGCTCGAGGCTGCAGGCCTGTCACTCCAGGATGCGTTCCGCGCGATCGGATTTACTCTGGTGAGCGATGCGGATGTGACCACCAGCATTGCGAAACTCCGGGCGTTCCGGCGCCTGTGGGCACGGGTGAGCGAAGCGTGCGGCGTTGAGGCACAGCCACCGCGCTTAGGCGTCGAGACCGCCGCACGCATGATGACGCGGCGGGATCCGTGGGTGAACATGCTGCGGGTCACGGCCGCCGCATTCGCGGCGGGGGTTGCCGGGGCCGAGTGGATCATGGTGGCGCCCTATAATGCGGTGATCGGGGTGCCGGATGATTTTGCCCGCCGTATCGCCCGCAATGTGCAACTGATGCTGCAGGAGGAATCCGGGATCGGCAAAGTGGCTGATCCTGCCGGCGGCGCGTGGGCGATCGAGAGCCTGACCGATGCGCTGGCAGAGAAGGGCTGGGCCCTGTTCCAGGACATCGAGGGCAAAGGCGGGATTGCCGCGGCGCTGGCAAGTGGTGAAATCCAGACCACGATCCGCGCCGTTGCCGAGCAGCGGGCAAAGGACTATGCCCGCCGCAAGCGCCTGGTGACCGGTGTCTCCGCCTTTCCGAAGCTCGATGAGGCGCCACCCACGCTGGCAGCGGCCACTGCGCGACCGGCGGTTGCGCCGTCCGCCCCGGCTTTTGCAGGAGAGACGAGGGTTGAGCCCTTGCAAACCCGCCCACTTGCTGCGGATTTCGAAGCCTTGCGCGATGAGGGCGATGCGATCGCCGCGGCAACGGGAGAACGCCCGGCCATCTTCCTTGCCAATCTGGGCAGGCTCGTCGATTTCAATACCCGCGCCACCTGGGCGCGCAACCTGTTCGAAGCCGGCGGCATAGCCGCGCTGGCCGGGCGCGGCGCCGGAAGCCCCGCGGAGGCGGCCCAGGAATTTCGCGAGGGCGGCGCCAAGGTTGCCATTCTCTGCTCTACGGATGCCCTCTATGAGAGCATGGCAGCGGATACGGCGAAGGCGCTCAAGGCTGAAGGCGCGAAAGCCGTTTTTCTTGCCGGCCGCCCCGGAGATGCCGAGGCGACCCTCAAAGAGGCCGGCGTCGATGGCTTCCTCTTCGAGGGGGCCGACGTCCTTGCAGCGCTGAGAGGCGTCTATAATATCGTAGGGGTAAAGGTTTGACGCAGGGCGGGACGAACAGCCGCCGTCGTCCCGCGCGGATCATCCGCATGCCCCAAAAGCCGGCCATGATTGTTGCCAGACTGCAGCCAGAAGAGACAGGCCAATGACCCAGATCCCGGATTTTACCACCGTATCGCTGAAGACGGATGGTGATGCCGCCACCGCCGCGACCTGGCAAGCGGCCGCAGAGGCACAAGCGGGCGAGGACGGGGTCGGGGCGCATGTCTGGACGACGCCGGAAGGGCTGGCGCTCAAGCCATCTTACGGGTCGGAAGATCTCGAAGGGCTCGATTTCATCAAATCGCTGCCAGGCATCCCTCCCTTTCTGCGCGGGCCTTACCCGACCATGTATGTGACGCGGCCATGGACGGTCCGGCAATATGCGGGGTTCTCGACGGCTGAGGATTCGAACGCGTTCTACCGGCGTAATCTGGCGGCTGGTCAAAAGGGCCTGTCAATCGCCTTCGATCTAGCAACCCATCGCGGCTATGATTCCGATCATCCTCGCGTGGCGGGCGATGTGGGAATGGCCGGGGTTGCCATCGATTCCATTCTCGACATGCGCACCTTGTTCGAGGGCATTCCCCTGGACGAGATGAGCGTCTCCATGACCATGAATGGCGCGGTGCTGCCGGTGCTCGCGCTCTATATCGTGGCTGCGGAAGAGCAGGGCGTGCCGCCGACCAAGCTGTCCGGGACCATTCAGAACGACATTCTCAAGGAGTTCATGGTCCGGAACACCTATATCTATCCGCCCAAGCCGTCGATGCGGATCATCTCCGACATCTTCGCCTATACTTCGCAGAACATGCCGAAGTTCAACTCGATCTCGATCTCCGGCTATCACATGCAGGAGGCGGGGGCGACGGCGGATCTCGAGCTCGCCTATACGCTGGCCGATGGTGTCGAATATGTCCGCGCCGGGATCGATGCGGGCCTCAGTGTCGATCAGTTCGCGCCGAGGCTCTCGTTCTTCTGGGCGATCGGCATGAATGTCTTCATGGAAGTGGCCAAGATGCGCGCGGCGCGGGCGGTCTGGGCCAAGCTGATGAAGCAGTTCAACCCAAGAGATGAGCGGTCGCTTTCGCTGAGAACGCATTGCCAGACCTCCGGCTGGTCGCTGACTGCGCAGGATGTGTTCAATAATGTGACCCGGACCTGCATCGAGGCGATGGCGGCCGTTTACGGCGGCACCCAGTCGCTGCACACCAATGCGCTGGATGAGGCGCTGGCGCTGCCGACGGATTTTTCCGCCCGGATCGCGCGCAATACCCAGCTTTTCCTGATCCAGGAGGCGGGCACCACCAAGTTCATCGATCCCTGGGGCGGCAGCTATTTCGTCGAGCGGCTCACGCATGATCTCGCAGAGAAGGCGCTCGCCCATATCGCGGAGGTTGAAGAGCTCGGCGGCATGGCGCGGGCCATCGAGGCGGGCGTGCCGAAGCTGCGGATCGAGGAGGCGGCAGCGCGCACGCAGGCGCGTATCGACACCGGCGCCCAGACGGTGGTCGGGGTCAACAAATATCGGGTTGAGGAAGACCGGCCGGTGGAGATCCTGAAGGTCGACAATTCGGCGGTGCGGGCACGCCAGCTCGAGAAGCTGGCGCGGCTCAAGGCGGAGCGCGACGAGGGAGCGACCCAAGCGGCGTTGGAGCGGCTGACCAATGTGGCGGGGGGCCAAGGTAATCTTCTGGAGGCCGCGGTCGAGGCGGCGCGCGCCAAGGCCACAGTCGGAGAGATCTCGGCCGCCATGGAGAAGGTCTTCGGGCGGCATGTGGCAGAGATCCGCGCAATCCAAGGTGTCTATCGCAGGGAGGCGCAGACCATGTCCAGCGATGTCGATAGAGCGCGGAGCAAGATCGACGCCTTCGCCGAGGCTGACGGCCGGCGGCCGCGCATTCTCGTCGCCAAGGTCGGGCAGGACGGGCATGATCGCGGCCAGAAGGTGATCGCGTCTGCCTTCGCCGATCTCGGGTTCGACGTCGATATCGGTCCACTGTTTGCAACGCCGGAAGAGGTCGCCCGACAGGCGGTCGAAAATGACGTGCATGTGGTGGGCGTTTCGTCGCTTGCCGGTGGGCATCTCACCCTCGTGCCCGAACTCAAGAAGAGCCTCGAGCAGATGGGGCGGCCAGACATCATGATCGTGGTCGGCGGGGTGGTGCCGCCACAGGATTATGACGAGCTGAGGTCGGCGGGCGCTTCGGCAATCTTCCCGCCCGGCACCAATATTGCGGAAGCCGCCATGGGGTTGATTGATACGCTTTGCCGCCGGCTTGGCTATGCGCAGGCGGCGGAATAGGCCCGTCATCGAGCGGGACTAGTCTAGTCTAGACAGGCGCGAACCGTATCACTTGGCTTGAGAAGTGCGCTGAGACATAAGAAAAAGCCCTACGCAAGGTAGGGCTTTTCACATTAGATTATAGAAATGTGCAAAGTGGACCCGGTGTTTTGGCCGGGATCCAAATTACCTGCCGTTCCGGCGCCGCTTCTTCTGGCCGAGACCCATCTTCTTGGCGAGATCCGACCGGGCCGCCGCATAGTTCGGCGCCACCATCGGATAATCAGCGGGAAGACCCCACTTCTCGCGATACTGTTCAGGCGTCATATTATACTGCGTGCGCAGATGACGCTTCAATGACTTGAACTTCTTTCCGTCTTCAAGACAGACGATGTAGTCCGGTGTAACGGAACGACGCAGCGGAACAGCCGGCTTGAGTTCCGCCGCCTGTTTCTCCTCTGGCTCCAAGGTGCCGGTCAGTGCCCGATAAACATCCTTAATGAGCCCAGGGAGGGATTCCGACGGTACTGCGTTATTCGCCACATAAGCGGCAACAATCTCGGCCGTCAGTTCAGCGAGTTCACCTGTGTCCGTGGCAGGACTACTGCTTACCGATGCTTCCATTACTCTCCCAAAGCTCCTTCGTAATCCCATGTTCTCATCCGCAGCCCGCCTGGCTCATCTGGGTTGTGCCTCCCCGCCAACCAACGGCTTTGCCGTCGCGAACGACGTTCACAAACCCTCTCATTTCGTTGAGCTCTCAGCGGGTCTGCGACCTTTCAGGTGTAAGAACCCGACTCGTTGCCCTAACTATGTGCAACAACGAATGCTTATTGCAGAGAACCGAAATGCATTCAAGCAAAACACAACAGACTGCGACAGAATTGCATGGGCCATTGCGTTGTGTTTCGTTTACTCCTTGTCGAACGGGTAGGCGTCTAACCTATGCATCTCTTTATGGTAACGACCGGATAAATGGTCAACACCAGCACCTGCCCATGGCTTTACACCAGCCCAATAGGCGGCACGCGCCAAGAGATGTGCCGAAATCGGTGCGGTCAACACGAAGAACAGAATACCGACAACCGCACGGATGGTGATGTCAACGTCTGAAAAATGAACCGCTACGGCAGCAAAGAGGAAGCCAATGCCAAGAGTTCCCGCCTTACTCGCGGCGTGCATGCGAGCATAGACATCGGGAAAGCGCAGAATTCCGACCGACGCGCTGAGACAGAGGAAGCATCCAAGAAAGATCAGGACGGCTGTGAGAAGTTCGATCATGGTCGCGTCCTGTCTTCAGTGGACGGACCGGCGTCTTGTGGGTGGTCTGCGCTCTCTTCGCGGGACGAGCCATGGCGATTAAGGCCGCGAAACATGACATAACGGGCGAAGGCGACAGTGCTGAGGAAAGCCACCAGCCCCAGTGAAATGGCGACGTCGAGAAAGGCGCCGATCCCGTTTCGCACAGCCAGCAGAAGAATGAAGGCGGTGGCGAGGGTGGTGAGCAGATCGAGGGCGACAACCCGGTCGGGCAAAGTCGGCCCTTTGATCAGGCGAACGAAAATAAAGCCGAAGCCTGCGAGAAGGGCTGCAAAGCCGATCGAGACGGACCAGGCAAGTATGTCGGAGGTGGCCATTATCTGAGCGCCTCACGCACCTGCCGCTCAAACCCGGTGGCAATATCACGCCTGAGGCTTTCAATATCGGGCGCATCAAGGGCGTGGATGTAAAGCGTGCTGCGATCATCGGAAACGTCGACGCTCAGGGTGCCGGGGGTCAGCGTTATGAGGTTGGCCAGAAGGGTGATCTCGCGGTCGGACCTGACGCGCAGAGGCAGGGCGACGAAGCCTGTCTCATATTGCGGCGATGCTGTCCAGACCAGCTTCACAACTGTCCATGTGGATTTCGTCAGCTCGATAAGAAATGTCACGGCGAGCTTGAGAAGAGACCATGTGCGGCTGAGATAACGCCGGGTCGAAAACTGTTCACGAACCAGCCAAAGCGCTCCGGCGCCGAGCAGAAAGCCGAAGAGAAAATTGGCGATCGTGAAGGTGGCGGTCACCGCCACCCAGACGAGGGCCAGCACGAGATTGAGCGGCAGAAGCGCGGTCATGGCCCAGCTCCCAGAACGGCGGCGACATATGGTCCATAGTCGGCAATCCCACGCGCCGCACCATCTGCAAGACCGTAGAGCGTGCCAGGTAAAAGGCCAAACACGAGGACAAGCGCGGCGATCGCCAATATGGGCGTGAGAGTTGCGAAGGAGGTTTGCGGGCCGGGCTGCTCCCCGTCCTCGGAGAGGTGGGATGCTCCCCAGAAAGTTGCGGCAAAGGAGCGGGCGATCGCGATGGTGGTCAGGAAGCCCGAGATAAGCACCGCCGCCGCCGCCCAGCCCAGATGCTGCGCGAGGCTCTCCCGGACCAGGGCAAATTTCGGCCAGAAACCGGAGAAGGGGGGCAAGCCGGCAACCGCAAAGCCGAGCACCAGGAAGAGGATGGCGAGCGCGATCTGGTCGTCATATAGGCTGGCGGACGAGCCGGAGGTGGGCACAGTCTTCCTTGCTCCATGCACAAGGCCGGAGAGAAGATAGAGCCCTGCCATCACCAGCATGGATTGGACCATGTAGAAGGTGCCTGCGGCGCGCGCGTTCTCGGTGCCTAAGGAAAATCCCAGCAGCATGTAGCCAATTCCGGCGACCACGAGGAAGCCGAGCATCGGGCGCATGCGGTGCTGGGCGACTGCGCCGGCAGCACCGAGAAGCATGGTCAGGCCCGCCGCCCAGGTGAGGGTTAGGGGGACAAAGCCCATGCCGCCCGCAAAGACGGCGGTGAAAATCCGATAGATGCCGTAGACGCCAACCTTGGTGAGCAGGGCCGCAAAGAGGGCGGAGGCCACGAATTTCGGGGTGTGATAAGACGCCGGAAGCCAGAAGAACAAAGGAAAGGCCGCAGCTTTCATGGCCAACGCGACCAGATAGAGGGCAGCAATAACGGTCAGAAGGTTCTGATGGGGATAATTGGCTGCTTTGGCCACGAGGTCGGCGAAATTCAATGTGCCGACGGCACCGTAGAGCAGGCCGGTGGCGATGAGGAACAGGGTGGTCGCCACCAGGTTGAGGAAGGCGTATTTCACCGCGCCGTCGAGCTGCAGGCGCGTGCCGCCCAGAATGATGAGACCGAAGGACGAAATCAGCAGGATCTCGAGCCAAACATAGAGATTGAAGATGTCGCCGGTGAGGAAAGCTCCGTTCATGCCGCCGACCAGCACCAGCAGCATGGGATAGAAACCGAAGCGGGTTGCCACCTCATCGATATCGGCAAAGGCATAGAGGCAGCAGGCGAGCGATACGAAGGTTGCCGCGAGCGCAAGCACAGCGCCCAGCATGTCGGCGGTGAAGCTGATGCCGAAAGGCGGCAGCCAATTGCCCATGGTGAGCGACATGATCCCATGATCACGGACGTGGACGAGCAGGGCGATGTTCAGGGCGAGCTCAAGAAGCAGAACGAGGAGCGCGAACCATCGCTGCATCGCGAGCCTGCCGCGTAGGGCGATTGCCAGCGCGCCTGCCGCCAAGGGCAATATGGCGGGAAGAATAGCCAACCAGGTCACCGGGGAGAGCGCCGCTTGGTTCATCGGGCTTCTCCTTCTGTCGGAGACCTTGCCTCGGCGAGCTGCATCTCATCGGAATCGTCAGTGCCCAGATCTTGGTAGGCGCGGTAGCTCAGCACGAGGACATAGGCAAATAGCGAAAAGCTGATCACGATCGCGGTGAGGATCAGGGCCTGGGGCAGGGAATTGGCGATCTCACCGATCGGGGTTTGCTCGCCTTCGGGCACGATCGGGGGCACTGTGCCGAGAATGCGGCCGGCGGTGAAGATCAGGAGGTTGGTGGCATTGCCAAGAGTGACCACGCCAAGGAGCAATCGCACAAGGCTGCGCGAGAGCAAGAGATAGACGGAAATGCCGAACAGGCCAGCCACAGTGAGGGAGAGCAGGGACTCCATCAGTCAAAGTCCCTTTCTTCCAATGCGAAAGCTATGCTGGTGATCGCGCCCACCACGACGAGCCACACCCCGATGTCGAACAGCATTGGAGTCGAGAGGTAGACGGTGGTGATCTCGGACAGACGCACGGACCACCAAAGACCGGTGAGAAAGGGCAGATCGAGCGGAAAAGAGGGCAGGCCGCTCAAGCCCGCCAGGAACGCGCCGGTGCCGGCAATCGCGATAGGGTGGGCGACAAGGGCACGCCGGGCCGAGTCCACGCCGCAAGCGATGCCGTAAAGGGTGAGAGCTGAGGCCGCGATCAGACCGCCAATGAAGCCGCCACCCGGTTCGTTATGGCCGCGAAGAAGGACGAATACCGAGAACAGCACCATGATCCCGGTGAGCAGCGGAACAACCGTCCGCAGAATTACCGTGCGCATGAGGATGGCCTTTCATTCGCCGCGGTGGCTTCTGCCGCAGTGGTGCCCGCCGGACTGGACCTGCGATGACGCATTCGGATTAAGGCCAGGGCTGCCAGCCCCGACATGAGCACGACGGTGATTTCGCCGAGCGTATCGAGGCCGCGGAAGTCGACCAGGATCACGTTCACGATATTGTGGCCATGGGCCGCGGGCACGCTGTTCTCGGCAAAGAATGTGGAGAGCGCGAGGTCGAGCGGCTGTTGGGTGAGCGAGATCAGGGTGACGCCTATTCCGACGGCCACAGCGAGGGCAATCGCACCATGAACGACGCGATCCGTCAGGCCGCGGCGATCGCGCAGATCGAGCCGCAGACGGGTCATCACCAGGGTCAGGATCACAACGGACAGGATCTCGACCATGAACTGGGTGAAGGCGAGGTCTGGCGCGCCGTAAATGAGGAAGAGGAGGGCGATCGCGACGCCTTGAACACCGAGCGCAATGATCGCGTTGAGACGGCTCTTCACCACGACGACCGCTGCGGCGCCAGACAGGCCAAGGATCATGATCGCGATGGCGTGCAGATTGGGAACAAGCTTCTGTGGCTCGACCAGCGGCGCTGCCAGGGGAACGCCGTAGACTAGAATGGGAAGCAGCAGGGCCAGCGCGAGGACGGTAAAGGTCATCAGCATGTAGACCCGAAGCCGGCCGGGCTGGATGATGCGGACCACGAGGCGGGTCAGCCGCACGAGGCCAGCAAGCGCCACATCATAGAGCTGGTCGGCCGTCCAGCCGAGACTTGAAAGACCCGCGGTGATCACTGCGCGCAGGCGAGGCAGCAGGATATAGGCCGCAAGACCCAGTATCAGGGTAATCAAGCTCAAAAGGAGTGGCAGGTTCAGCCCATGCCAGATCGCCAGCTCGAGGGACACGGGGCGGCCAATAATCGCGCCGGTCATTCCGGATGCAAAGGCATCACCAAAAGGGCCGGGGAACGCGCCGGCGAAGAGCCCGGCAAGCGCGAGCAAGGCCGGGCCGATGATCAGGGCAGGCGAGGCCTCATGCGGCAGAGCAGGAACATTGGGGAGGGTTCCGGAAAATGGTGTCCAGACGACCGCCAGGGCTGCAGCCACCATGAGCGCATTGCCCAGAAGCATGATGATGGTGGCGGGGCCGAACTCACCGGCTGCATAGATCGTCTCTTTCGCGATAAAGCCAAGCAGCGGCGGAAGCCCGGACATCGAGAGCGCGGCAATGATGCCGACGACGAAGGTGAAGGGCATCGCCTGGCGAAGGCCACCGAGAATGGTGATATCACGCGTGTGCGTCTCATGGTCGATGATGCCCGCAATCATGAACAAGGCGCCCTTGAACAGGGCATGGGCAACGAGATAGAGCGCTGCGGCCTCGATGGCGGATTCCATCCCAAGGCCGAGTAGCATGACCAAAAGGCCAAGCGAGGCGACGGTGGTATAGGCGAGTATGAGCTTAAGATCGGTCTGCCGGATCGAAAGCACAGCACCAACCAGCAGGGTGACGGCACCAAAGGCGACAAGCAGGGTGGTCCAGAGCTCGGTTCCGCCGAGCGCGGGGGTGAGCCGCATCAATAAATAGACGCCCGCCTTCACCATGGTCGCGGAATGGAGATAGGCGCTGACCGGGGTTGGCGCCTCCATGGCATTGGGTAGCCAGAAGTGAAAGGGCACCTGCGCCGATTTGGTGAAGGCTCCGAACAGGACCAGGATGAGGAAGGTGGCATAGAGGGGATCGCCCTTGAGCAGTTCTCCTTGCGCATTGAGATGGGAAAGCTCCCAGCCTCCCGTGGTGAGCCCCATCGCGATCAGACCCGCCATCAAGATCAGGCCCCCGCCACCAGTGACGATCAAGGCCTGTACCGCGGCCCGACGGGAGGCGGCGCGCGCATGGTCGAAGCCGATGAGCAGGAAAGAGGTGATCGAGGTGAGCTCCCAGAAGATGAAGAAGGGGGCGATGTTGTCCGCCAGGACCAGGCCCAGCATGGAGCCCATGAACATCAGCAGCACGCAGAGAAAGCCGCCGCGGCGCGGATTTTCCTCGAGATAGGCACCGGCGTAAATGACGATCAGCGCACCAATGCCGGTGATCAGAAGCGCAAAGACCAGACTGAGGCCGTCCAGGCGAAAGGAAAGGGCGATGTCCAGCTGGGGCAGCCAGGCGAGCGATTCGGTGATGACATTGCCGCCGGCAATCTCTGGAATGAAGCCCATGAAATAAATGAGGAGCGCGACCGGCAACAGGGCCAGAAACCAGCCTGCCGTCCTGCCGGCCGCGCGCGATACGAGGGGAGCGATGCCCGCCACGACGAAGCATGAGATGATGGCGGACAACATGTGAGCTTCTTTCCCCTCTCGGCAATTGCAAAGTGTCGATCCGCAAAATGAGGCGCAAAGGCATGGGCATTCCCATGCGCTCAGTCAGCAATCAAGCGCGATCGAGATAATTCGGGCTCTTATATCCAACAGGTTTTGCTGAGCCAACGGCATTCGGCGCCGCATATGACAGATTCGAGCAGCAGCTCACGATCGGCGCTCAAGAAGGCTGATGAATGAGGAAAGGCAACAAGGGGCTGTTCAGAGGGCCGATCCTTGAGTATCGGTCCACCATTCTCACCTGCCCTGGACAGGACTTCATGAAGATCTATCCGACGCTGGCCGACCTTGCGGCAGATCAAGGAACGGAAATTGGCGTGAGCGACTGGCTCACCATGACGCAGGACCGGATCAACCGGTTTGCGGATGCGACCGATGACCACCAATGGATCCATGTGGATCCAGAGCGGACGCGGGCCGAGCTCGACATGGAGCCGATTGCCCATGGCTATCTCACGCTGTCGCTGATCCCGTATTTTACCAGCCAGATCTTTACGGTGACCTCGGTGAAGCGATTGATCAACCTGGGGGCCAACCGACTGCGTTTCACTGGGGTGGTGCCCGTGAATACGAGGTTGCGTGGGCGGGTGACGCTGGCCAAGGCGGTGTTGAGCAGCAGCTCGCTGCGGACCGTTTCCGAATTCACCGTGGAGCGTGAGGGCGTGAAGAAGCCGGTGGCCATCGCCGAATTGCTCACCATATTCTACGAATAAGGCGTCGTTTGCCGAGATACGTCCGAAAAGGTCCTGTCATGTCCGATCCGAAGCAGCCGAAAATCAAAAAAACCGACGCGGAGTGGCGCGCCGAGCTGACGCCGGAGCAGTTTGCGGTGACCAGGTCTTGCGGCACGGAACCGCCGTTCAGCCACCCGTATAATTTCGAGAAGCGGCAGGGGGTCTATACCTGCGTGTGCTGTGGCGCGCCGCTGTTCGAATCCAAGACCAAATACGAATCGGGCTCGGGATGGCCGAGCTTCTATGAGCCGATCGCCGATGAGGCGGTGGCGGAACATGAGGATCGGTCGCATTTCATGGTGCGCACCGAAGTGCGGTGCGCAAATTGCGGTGCACATCTCGGGCATGTGTTTCCGGATGGCCCGCAGCCAACGGGCCTGCGCTATTGCATGAACGGGACCGCCCTCAAGCTCAAACCGGAAGAGCCGTCGCAGGAGTAAAGGACCAAGTTATCCTCGCAGCCCGCGGCTCCATTAGAAGATATCGCTAGATCCGAAAACCGGACCTTGGACATTCGCGTCAATCTCATTCCGCCGATCCCTGAAGGGTGCCCCAAACAGGGCCGGCTTCTGGAAGACACCTGCCCTATGACTTTGCAAACTGCCCAAGCGCTTAGCGCGCCTAAACATCCCCATGTGACCCAGATCCATGATGTGACGCTCGAGGATCCCTTTCACTGGCTACGGGCGGAGAATTGGCAGGAGGTGATGCGAGATCCGGGGGCGCTCGATCCCGAAATCCGGGCCTATCTCGCAGCGGAGAACGCCCATGCAGAAGCAGAGCTCGCCCATGTGGAAGGTTTTCGCGACAGGCTCTATCGCGAGTTGCGCGGGCGGATCAAAGAGGATGATTCAGGTGTGCCGGCGCCGGATGGGCCGTTTGCCTATTTTTCTTCCGCTATGAGACGGGCGCGGAGCATCCGGCCTATTGCCGGCAGCCCCGCGAGGGTGGTCCCGTCGAGGTTTTGCTGGATGGCCACAGTCTAAGCGAAGACCGCGCCTTCTTCCGGTTCGGCGGGGTCTCGCACAGCCCCGATCATAAGCTGGTGGCTTATGGTTTCGATGAGACGGGTGGCGAATATTATACGATCCGCATCAGGGATACCGAGACCGGACGCGATTTGGAGGATGTCATCCGCAACACAACGGGCGGCGCCGTTTGGGCCAGCGACGGCAAGACGCTGTTTTATACGTGGAATAATGAACGCCATCAGCCATGCCGGGTTTACCGGCACAGGCTGGGAACACCGGGTGACCAAGACATTCTGGTTTATGAAGAGCAGGATCCCGGATTCTTCGTGGGGGTCGGCGAGACGCAGAGCCAGCGCTTCATCAAGATCAATGCGCATGATCACCAGACATCCGAAGTCTATCTCATCGATGCGCAGGCTCCAGATCTGGCGCCGGTGCTGATCTCGCCGCGCGAGACGGGCCATGAATATTCCGTCGAGCATCATGAGGACCGGCTTGTCATTCTCACGAATTCGAATGGTGCCGAGGATTTCAAGGTGGTCGAGGCCCCCATCGATGCGCCCGGCCGGGAGAACTGGCGCGAGCTGATCCCGCATGAAGAGGGGCGGTTCATTCTTGGGATTCTGCCGTTCAAGGCGCATCTGGTGCGGCTTGAACGCTATGAAGGGCTGCCGCGGATCGTCATCCGCGAATTCGCCAGCGGTGCGGAACATGCCATCACATTCGCGGAAGAGGCCTATGCGCTCGGTCTTGGCGAAAACCTCGAATATGAGACGACCACGCTGCGCTTCACCTATTCGTCGATGACCACACCAGGACAGGTGTTCGACTATGACATGGCATCGCGGCAAAGGGTGCTGCGCAAGACCCAGGAGGTGCCGAGCGGCCATGACCCCGCGCGTTACTTGACGCGGCGGCTGTTCGCGCCGGCGGAGGATGGCGAGCTGGTGCCGGTCTCCTTGCTCTATGCCAAGGACACGCCTCTCGATGGCTCAGCGCCCTGTCTTCTCTATGGCTATGGTGCCTATGGCATCACCATTCCGGCCGCGTTCAATGCAAATTGGTTGTCGCTGGTCGACCGCGGCTTCATCTATGCAATCGCGCATATACGCGGCGGCAAGGACAAAGGGTATCGCTGGTATCGCAGCGGCAAGCATCTCAAGAAGAAAAACACCTTCAAGGACTTCATCGCCGCTGCAAAACACCTGATCCGAGAGGGCTATACGAGCCAGGGCAATATCGTCGCCTTGGGTGGAAGCGCGGGCGGCATGCTGATGGGGGCCGTTGCCAATATGGCGCCCGAGCTTTTCCGCGGCATCATTGCCGAGGTGCCGTTCGTGGATGTGCTCAATACGATGCTCGACGCCAGCCTGCCGCTGACGCCGCCGGAATGGCCGGAATGGGGTAATCCGATCGCATCGGAAGAAGATTTTCGCTATATTCTGTCCTATAGCCCCTATGAGAATGTGCGGGCGCAAGCCTATCCCCATATTCTCGCGCTGGCGGGCCTGACGGATCCGCGGGTTACCTATTGGGAACCGGCCAAATGGGTGGCAAGGCTTAGGGCAACCAAGACCGACGATAGCCTGCTGCTGTTCCGAACCAATATGGAGGCGGGACACGCAGGTGCGGCGGGACGATTCGACCGGTTGAAAGAAGTGGCGTTGATCTATGCCTTCGCTTGCACGATAACGTCGCGAGCAGAATGAAGTCCGATTGGAGAAACAGATGAGCCAAGCCCTGCGCAGCCAGGCGGGAGCCAAGCCGGCGAGCGTTGATCACGACAAGGTGCCATTTGATTGGCAGGATCCGCTCGGCCTCGAGCATTCGCTGAACGAAGAAGAGCGGATGATCCGTGACAGCGTGCGCAGCTATGCGGAAGCCAAGCTGATGCCGCGCATCCAGTCGGCCTTCCGCGAAGAGCGGTTCGACCGGGAGGTGGTGAACGAGCTCGGCGAGCTCGGCCTGCTGGGCGTGATGATCCCTGAGGAATATGGCGGGGCGGGGCTCAACTATGTGGCCTATGGGCTTGCGGCACGGGAAATCGAGCGCATCGATTCAGGCTACCGGTCGACGATGAGCGTGCAGAACTCGCTGGTGATGCACCCGATCTTTGCCTATGGCACGGAAGAGCAGCGTCGCAAGTATCTGCCCAAGCTGGCCTCCGGCGAATTCATCGGCTGTTTCGGTTTGACGGAGCCAGATGCCGGTTCGGACCCCGGTGGTATGAAGACGCGCGCTCGCCGCGATGGTAACGGCTTCGTGCTCAATGGGGCCAAGATGTGGATCTCCAATGCGCCCGTCGCCGATGTGGCTGTGGTCTGGGCGAAGCTCGAAGATGAGGGGATTCGCGGGTTTGTCGTCGAACGGGGGACGAAAGGTTTCTCAACACCGACGATCGAGGGCAAGTTTTCGCTGCGGGCATCAATCACCGGCGAGATCGTGCTTGAGGACTGCTTCATCCCCGAGGCGAATCTGCTGCCCAATGCCAAGGGATTGTCGGGGCCGTTCGGCTGCCTGAACAAGGCGCGTTACGGCATCGCCTGGGGCGCGATGGGGGCTGCAGAGTTCTGCTGGCACGCCGCGCGGCAATATACGCTTGACCGTCACCAGTTCGGAAAGCCGCTCGCCGCAAACCAGCTGATCCAGAAAAAGCTCGCGGACATGCAGACCGAGATCACGCTCGGCCTGCATGCGGCGCTGGCTCTGGGCCGGGCACTGGAGGAGGGGCGTGCAGCTCCGCCGGCCATCTCGCTGCTCAAGCGGAATAATTGCGGCAAGGCGCTGGAGATTGCGCGGATGGCCCGCGACATGCATGGCGGGAACGGGATCTCGGATGAGTTCCACGTCATCCGCCATCTGGTCAATCTCGAGACCGTGAATACCTACGAAGGCACGCACGACGTACACGCATTAATTCTCGGCCGGGCTCAGACGGGTATCCAGGCGTTTCAATAAACAAGCTGGGCCCGGTTGCATCCGGGCCCATACCGCCCTGCTCACAAACGGTTGGGACTTGTGCTCGTCCGCTAACCGATTCATAAGGATTCCCAGAGGGTGTCTTACTGATTCGTTGAGCGGGAACTGCCTTGGGTTCGGGATCCACACACGACACATTCAGGGCACAGCTGATCGTCTCAGAGCAGCGGCAGTTGTATGATTACTGGAGTGCCCGCAGCGGTGACAGGCCGCTTCCAGCACGATGTGATATCAATCCGGCTCATTTTCCCAAACTGCTTCCCGGTATCAGCCTGATCGACGTGACACGCGATGATCAGCGTTTCAGGGTGCGGCTTGCCGGCACAAGGCTGCGCGACATCTATGAGCGGGAGATCACGGGCCTCTATCTCGACGAGCTGGATTGGGGCGATCGGCGAGACTACTGGGTTTCGGCTTATGAGCGGGTGGTCGGCACCGGGAGGCCAGCGCAGGGCGTGGTACGGGGGCCACGGGCGTCGAAAGAGCATCTGGTGCAGTTCTGGCTACGGCTGCCCTTGTCGTCAGACTGCAACCGGATCGATATGATCCTTTGTCACGACGCCTTTGTTCCCGCCGTTGATCTGCATGCGCCGTTGGACAATCCAGTCTACGGAGCGGCGAAGGTCCTCGCCTTCGAGCAGAGCCAGTAGGCTAATCGCCAGGCCTTAGACGGCAGCCTCGCCGCAGCATCGGCAGCTGCCCGGACGGTGCATCGCTCGTTAGAACGACCAAGCTCTCCAATCGTTGGTTCGGCAGGCTTCTCGCTCCGAATTCCATCGAGCGTGGCCTCCATTCTTGTCTGTTCAGAGATAATCGATACGCATCACCAAGCGCGCAATCCAATGCGGCGCAACATCGTAACTCACGTCATCCTCTGCTGAAAAGGGCACCAGGATAAATCGATCGTCGGTGCCGCTGCGGATCACCCGGCGCAACAGAATGACGCCATGGTCAAGCGCGACCAAAGCATCGCATGAACGAACTCCTGCCATATCGAGGCCCTCAAGGCGATTGCCAATGAGGATCGATCCGCGGGGGTAGGGGCCGATAGGCTCACTGACGCGAACGGCCACTGGCTGGATTGCTGGCACATCAATGCTAAACCGTTCGGCCTCCTGACGTTTTGCATGGAGCTGACCGTTACGGCCGAGCTCGCCGAGAAGCTCTATGCCAGGCCGGTCGCCGCCACCGATCAGCTCGGCCGGAGAGACGCCAAATGCCCGCGCGAACCGCTCGAGCCAATCTGTAGAGAGGGTGACGGCCCCTGTCTCGAGACGCTGCACCGTTTGCGGTGTGGTGGACAAACGGTCGGCCAGGGCCTTGAGGGTCCAGCCCCGCCGATGCCGGAGCTCCCTAATCCTGGTCTCCATTTCGCAAGCACCTTGCCGCGTATTATAAGCGATCTCTCGCCTACAACTTATCCCCGTACGTATTGGATCGGGTAATAATTTCAGCGTTAAGGTTACATGTAAAGAATTGAAATCATCCCGAGCTGACAGTCTTGGGATGATTCAAAATGTTGCGGCGGGAGAACAGCAATGGTCGGTATTCAAACCTTTGATGTGGTGCAATACGGAAGAATACATTGCCATGATGGTGTGGGGAAATTTAGTTCAGGGATTGGGCATTCTGTAAAAGGATTGACCGCCGGCTCGGAACTCACTTCGCTGCACGGCTTCATCATTTTCGTCGTATGCAGCGCCTATCGCGTGCGGCGATCCGAACTCGCGGCTTCGACCAGATGCCAGGCCAGGGTGGCGCGGGCGCGTCAGATTGCGATGTATCTCGCCCATGTTTCCTGCGGCCTCACACTCACGGAAGTGGGGCGGCTGTTTGGTCGGGACCGCACGACAGCCGCGCATGCCTGCCGGCAGATCGAGGATCAGCGGGATGATCCAGATGTGGACCTCGCGCTCACCGCTCTGGACAGTGCACTGAACAGATGGCGGACCACCGCATGGCAGCCTCGGTCGGCATGAGGGCTAGAATGGCTGCGAGCGAACATAAGGTCATCCGGAGTGCCGAAAGGATTTTTCCGAAACTGGCGACGGGCTCCCGGATCTTCCGGAAGAAGAGCATCGAAGGACGCGAGGGGTGGCGCCTGGTGCCGCCTGAGACGGAGCGACACAGCATCGAGCTCGATGGAGAGATCGTATCGGCCTGGCTCGCCAAGGACTGGCTTTGCCTGGACGGCGATGTCGCCGAACTCTCACAAGCTGGCCGCGCTTGGTTGCGACGGCACAATGCGGGTAAGGCGGACCCCTATGAGGCGCAGCACCAGCTCTTGAGACGGCAGCGGATCCGGCAGGATGACGGAAATTGGCAGGAGGTGACGGTCAATGCGGCGGAAAATCCGCTCACCTGGCTCGCGCGCCGCAAGGATGCAAACGGGCAGCCGATGATCACGGCAGAGCAGGTGGCAGCCGGGGAGAGATTGCGGCGGGATTTCACGCTGGCCGGCATGAGCCCCTCGATCACCTCACGATGGGATGCTTCGGTGGTTGGCAATGGCGGACATCATTCGAGAGCGGCAGGGGCAGGCGAGCTTCAGGATGCTGTGATTGCCGCCAAGGCGCGCTTGAATGCGGCGCTCGATGCGATCGGGCCAGAGCTCACACGGGTATTGCTAGAGGTGTGCTGTCTTGCGAATGGGCTGGAGGCAGCGGAACGAAGCTTTGGATGGCCGCCGCGCTCAGCGAAGATCGTGCTGCAAATCGCACTAACACAGCTCGCGCGTCATTATGGGCTGATCGGGCGAGCGGAACGCCGCCAGGGCGCAACGGTACGGAGCTGGGGCGCTGAGGGGTATCGACCCAGCCTCTGAGGCAGAGCAGTCATGCCGCCGAGTACGGGCCTGCCGTATGCATCCCGCGTGCCGTCTTCGGTTTTCCATGAGCGTGATCTTTCCGTGCGTGCCGGACTCGCGTCCCCGCATCGGTTGGAAATCATGCTCGGGAAGGATGGAAGGCTGCGATGGTCAGGCAAGAGCGGCCTGGGCATCGGCGCGGATCCTGCTCACCATGGCGGAGAAGCCGTTGGACCGCTGCGGGGTCAGGTGTTCACGAAGGCCGAGCCTCGAAAAGACTTCCTGCGGATCAACGGCAAGAACTGCGCGAGCATGGAGGCCGGAGTAGATGGTGAACAGCACCGCAATCAAACCTTTGACGATATGCGCGTCACTGTCCCCCTCGAAGGTGAGCACGGGGTCGGTGGGGTTCGATTTATCAACATGGGTTGCGAGCCAGACCTGGCTTGCGCAGCCGCGCACCTTGTTTTCGCCGGTGCGAAGCTCATCAGCGAGGGGAGGCAGATCGCGGCCAAGCTCGATGAGATAGCGATAGCGCTCTTCCCAGTCGTCGAGCAGCTCGAAATCTTCGATCAACCGATCGACGGCCGCGCGCTGCGCGGAAGCTGAAGCATGGCTCAGGGTGTCAGTCATAGGCCCGAGATAATGCGTTCCGAAGGCCGCGACAAGCGCAGAGCAGGGGTGGCTTTGAGAAATGCTTATCCGCTCATCCGGCGGGACCTGCCGGACCGCGCCAGGGAACCAGGAGATCGCGCTCGGTCAGGGTATCGGATTGGTTCTCAAGGCGGTCGCTGCGTGGACCAGTGCCGCCTTCCATTTTCGAGGTTTCGCGGGCCGTGGCGTTCTGGTCGCGCGGGATGAGCGGGGATGCCTGCTCGCGAGAGCCATTCAGCCAATCATAGGCGGCGCCGATGATGAACAGGGACTTTCGCTGGAATGTGGTCCATAGCTCGTGCCCTATGGTGCAGACCACCGGCTGGCGACTGCAGATACCCGATACATCGTAGGCCGCCGAAACGGCCGCATCCACGAACTGGCCGGTCGAGACCTGAGACTGGGGCGCAGGTCCCGTCGCCTCGGGGGCGTCATTGCCAACCGGCAGGATCATGATGATGACGACGAGAATGAGAAGGATCCGAAACAAGGACATCATCGCGCATCCCGATCATCATGGCGAGTTTCAACAATGCGGGGTCGAGAACCCTGTCGCCACAGCAAACACCCGGCACCACCCCTTCCGCAGTTCCGACGCATAAGCTCTCTGGCGCGTTTCATTCAATCAGCCTACATACCATTGTCTCGTTGGAGAATAGACGAGACAATTTCACTAAAGTTGTCGAAAGGGCTTATTGCCCGGTGCGAGAGTAGGGTTTCGCGTGTTAAGGTTCAAACTTCATTAAGCCAAGCAGTGCAAATGTCATGACGGGTGCGCTTGCCTGGCGGCCCGGTGAGTATCGTGATTTGTCCCATGCGAACCAACTTCCGTCATCAGTGCCTTAAGGGGATCGGCAAGGCTCGGGCGGTGGATCCCTCGAGCGCTGGGCGCCAACAAGCCGCGGGGCCTGCATCAGCCTGCCAAGGAATGCGGCCGTGAAGGATCTGCTGGACGAAACACCACCCGCGGTTTCCTTCCGCGGAGCGATCACCCTCGGACTGGTTTTCCTCGCGGGGTGCGGGATCTTCTATAACGCGCTCATCGCCCAGACTGGCAAGCATCCGGCACCCTTCGGCGAGGGGTGGGCCGCAAAGCGCGCAGCGCGCCCCATGGCCAAGCCGGATCTGACGACAGGCACGACTGGCGTAGAGCCAGGGCTCGGGCGGCTGCCCTCATCGGCCGTGAGCAAGACGCCGATGGGCGGCGAAGTGGATCAGGTCTCGCCGATCATTCGGCATGTGCAGGCGCAACTCGTGACGCTGGGCTATTTCAAGGGTGCGGTGGACGGCCGCGGCAGCAAGGGGCTGGATGCTGCCATCTCGGCTTACCAGGCGGACCGGGGGCTTGCAGCAGATGGGCGGCTGTCGCAGCCGCTTCTAGAGCAGATCGCCGCCGATATCGCCTTCCTCAGGGCGAGCCGGTTTGAGGGCAATGCTCCAGCGGCGGTTGAGCAAGCGGGTGCGTCCACCCCATCGCGATCGAGCGGGCGATCCCATTCGTCAGCACCTGAGAGCGCCAGCGGTCAGGGAGAGCGGGAGCGGATGAAGCTGATCCAGAGAGGCCTGGCTGAGCTTGGCTATCAGCCTGGGCCCGCGGATGGAATTGCCGGGCGGCAGACGCGGGAGGCGATCATGCAGTTTCAGCGAGATCGAGACTTGCCCGTCACCGGGCAGTTGGATGAGACGGTGCTCAAAGAATTGATGAAGGTCACCGGGCTCAGCAGCCTCAACGAGGCTTGAGAAGGCAAGACAGCTTCAATCAATATTCCCAAATATTGGCACTTGTAGGAATTGTTCCTGATTTCTGCGCAAATTTAACACGAAACGAAACTCAGGCTTCATTTGTTATGGAGATGATCCTCTCCGTCGTGGGCATTCGTCCGCGCAACGGGGGACAGGGCTCTCCAGCCTTGTGCGCTGTTAGCCATTTGTTAACCAAGTCACGCTGTTATGACGGGGCTGGCCCATGGCGCCCGCCCGTCGTCGATCACCGGAAGGGATCAGACCATGTCGAACCTGCTCGAATTCCCGAGAGTGCGAAGGTCGACCGATATACGGGTATCATCCGATAGCCCCTGCAGCATCATTATTTTCCCGGGCATTCGGATCGAGCGTCTCGGGGAGGCCGGTGCTGCCAGACATGCGGTGGCCGAAAATCACGAGGCTGCAGAGCGCCGCGCGCGTTGATGATGCTCGGCTCACGGCAGGTAGGCGCTTTCCGCGGCCGATGGCCAAGGGACGCCAGCCACTCAGCTCGGCAAAATGCGCGTGGGTCAGGATGTTGCTTGAGCCGGGCGGCAGGATGAAGCGGCCAAAGCGTCGGTGAGGCGACCGCGATAGGCGGGATCCGGCATAAAGGCCCGCAACAGAATAACGCCCTGGGCCGTGGGCGTATTGATGACGACCGTATCGTCGCCCTTTGCCGCTTCCGCCTCGGCTGCTTCCTCTTCAGCCTCGCTGTCGGCCACCATCTCCTCCAGGCTGAAACCAGCTTGATCCAAGGCGAGACGAAAGCGCAGGATGCTGACACCCGCTTGCTGATCGTTCAGGGTGTACACGTTGTCGCCCTTCGCGGAATAGACGCTGATCGACCAGTAGAAATCGGGAATGTGAGCCTCAATGGCGAGCGGATGAGAACCGATGTCATAGGGGCAAATCGCATAGACGAGATCGGGGTTGAGCTCGCGGACAACATTGCCCATCACCTCCTGATCGAGCACCGTCATCCTATTGACCGGCGCGATCGAGAAGATCCGCTCCAAGGTACTCGCCATGCTGACCGCCGGGCTGAACAGCACCGAGGCGAGGTGGGTCGCCAACGCAAGCAGAATGACAGCGGTGCTCCAGAATGCCAGACGCGCCATCAGCAGGATCTCCGCTCTATCTGCGGCACAAGGACATTGGTCGGGTCGTTGCGGTAGTGGCCTGGGGGATCGGCAATCGTCAGGATCAGGCGAAACGCACCGCCCGGGCCGAGCGGAAGCCAATTTCCGGGATGGGGCTGACTTGAGAGGGTAATACGGAACGAGCCATCCTGCTCGCGGATGATGTTTTCTGAATTGAAACTATGCCGATCGGCCGGATTGGCAATCAAACGGCGATCATCCTCGTAGGCTGCAATGTTCCACCAGCGGCCCGACAGAGGCAACCCGGTCAGAACATATGTGCAGGACTGATCGAGAAGCGCGCCGCTGCTGTCTTTTTCGGTGCGGTATTCCAGTGCTTCGAACGGCAATAAACCCAGCTTCCCAAAACTGGCGAAATGCGCGCGCGTATAGGGATCCGCATCGACACTGGCCGCGTGGGGCCAGACGACCCAAGGGCCTGCTTTCTGAATGATCGGTGAGAAGCCGCGGGTTACGGCCATCTCCACGGTCAAGTAACCCACTGCCAAGCCCGCAATGACAAATGCGAACACGTTCAACAGGATCTTCGCAGAACGAGAGGTACGGCTCATTGGGCCCTGCAGCGGCATCAACGGTTGTTCTGGAATCTACCCTGAAAATTGCCGCCGCGCACCTGGGGACGTGCCGTCCCCGCCGGTGCGGGCTCTGCCCGCTGCTGGCGGCCGCCGAATAGGCCGCCGAAGATCCGCTGGAGCACGCCTCCCTGCTGCGTCTGTGGCGTTGCAGAGGCCACCGGCGGCAGCATTTGCGCTTGCGCTGCCGCGCGGCGCTGCTGTGGGGAAACGGCTGCAACCGCTGAGCCGGACCGCTTCTGCGACCGGGGCTCGGTGCTGGCGAGGGCAGGCGGCAGCTTCTGGTCCTGACTCTGGCGACGGGCCACATAGGCGGCATAGCTGTTGTCGAGGGGAATGCCGGGAAGGGGTGCTGCTACTTGGGTTGCCAGCGCCTTCTCCATGAAGGTCTTCCATGCGGTGGCCGGAATGGAGCCGCCGGTGACCTTCTTCATGGGGGAATAATCGTCATTGCCGAACCAGACGCCGGTCACATATTGCGCGGTGAAGCCGACGAACCAAGCGTCGCGATAATCTTGCGTGGTCCCGGTCTTGCCTGCCTGCGGCGTGAAACCGAGCAATGCGCGGCGGCCGGTGCCCTGGGTCACAACCTGGTTCAGCATATAATTGAGATCGGCGACGTTGACCGGGTCAAAAATCTGCTGTGGCGCGGGCTCGTCGCGCTCGCGGCTGTAAAGGAGCTCGCCATTGGGCCGGCGGATCTCGATCACCGCGTATGGACTCACCGACTTGCCGCCATTGGCCAAGGTTGCATAGGCGGTGGTCAGCTCGATGACGGTGACCTCGTTGGTGCCAAGCGGGAGGGAGGCAACCGAGAGGAGCGGCGAGCGAATGCCGGCAGCCTGCGCCGTTTCGATGATCGATTTCCGGCCGATCTTCATGGCGATCTGCACCGGGATCGTATTCAGGGAGTGGCGCAGCGCATAGGCCAGGGTGGTTCGGCCCGAATATTTGCGCGAGTAGTTCTTCGGCGTCCATCGGCCGATCGAGACCGGGGTATCATAGACGATCGTGTCGGGATGGTAGCCCGCCTTGAGTGCCGCCAAGTAGACCAAAGGCTTAAAGGATGAGCCAGGCTGGCGCCGGGCAGACGTGGCCCGATTGAACTGGCTTTGTTCATAGTCGCGGCCACCCACGATGGCTTTGACCGCCCCGTCCGGCCGCATGGCCACGAGAGAGCCTTCGGAGACGTGCAGCGGACGGCCCTCCTGTTCCAGGATCTTGTTGATGGTGGCCTGGGCGGTCTTCTGGAGCTCGGTGTCGACCGTGGTCCTAACCTCGATCACATATTCATGCGCGAGGTTCTTGTCCTGGAGGATCTTGAGAGTCTGCTGATAGGCATAGTCCAGGAAGTAATCGGGCGCGAAATAGCTGGGCGGCTTGGTGCTCTGGGCGGGAACGCGCCGCGCCGCGAACAGCTCACCCTGGCTGATATAGCCGGCGTCGAGCATACGGTGGAGCACAACATTGGCGCGGGCTCTTGCCGCATCGGGGTGAACATGGGGCGCATAGTTGCTCGGCGCCTTGAACAGGCCGGCCAACATTGCCGCTTCAGACAAGTTCACGTCGCGGATCGATTTGCCAAAATAGAACTGGGCGGCCGCCTCGACGCCATAGGTGCCACCGCCGAGATAAGAGCGGTCGAGATAGAGCTTGAGGATCTCGGGCTTGGTCAGGCGCGCCTCAATCCACAAGGCGAGGAAGGCCTCGTTGATCTTGCGTTGAATGGTCCGTTCGGGGCTCAGAAACAGGTTCTTGGCCAGCTGCTGGGTGAGCGTCGAGCCGCCCTGGACAACATTATTGGCGCGCAGATTGCGAATGAGCGCACGGGCGGTGCCGAAGAAGTCTACGCCGATATGGGTGAAAAAGCGGGCATCTTCCGTGGCAAGCACCGCCTTAATTACATGAGGAGGGATCTCATCGAGGGCGATGTTGTCGTCTTGGCGAACGCCGCGGCGGCCAATGAAGGTGCCCGAGGCATCGGTGAAGGTGATGGCATATTCCCGGCCACGGTTCCAGATATCCCCAGTGCCGCTAAACGGGGGTAGTGCGTAATAGAGGATGCCAAGAGCCGCGAGGAGGCCAAGGGTCAGACCATCGGAACCGACCTCGAAGAAGGCGCGAGGAAGCCCTGAAACCTTGAGTGGGGCAAGGCGCGCCGCATAATTATCCCATATGCGGCCAAGGCGCTCGCCTGCTTCAT
Source organism: Rhodoligotrophos sp. CJ14 (assembly GCF_038811545.1). Classification (GTDB taxonomy): domain Bacteria; phylum Pseudomonadota; class Alphaproteobacteria; order Rhizobiales; family Im1; genus Rhodoligotrophos; species Rhodoligotrophos ferricapiens. Next base: position 1,021,304 of record NZ_CP133319.1, on the reverse strand, counting down.
ACAGAATGGAACTCACCCACGATTCCAACGTGTAGAAGAAGCGGTAAACAATATTATCTGAACGAGGTTTTGACACGTGCAGGGCTCTCAAACCGCGTAGTGCGCTTTCCCGTCACCGAAGCGAACGCCCGCCATAGGACGAGAGGGCATCGCATCCAGTGTTCCTATACCGCAGCCGTGGACGGCTGATAAGCGCCAGTTGCGGCGATGATACGACAATGGGACTGAAGAATACATGACCAAGCCTTGGACTGGCAGAGTCGTTTGCCAAGTCGGTGAGAACAGTGGCCCAGCAAAGGTTTATGGATTAACGCAAATTGGGAGAAAATTGCACGCTGGGTAAAATAACCTTGACAGCGAAACGCTAATTCTGTTAAATTTATCACAATCCAGAAAGTGTCACAGTGCATTGATGTCCGGCGCCTCGGCTCCCGGCTGGGTGTTCTGTCCATCCTCGCTTCTCGACCATTTCCCCTCGGCATTCTGGTCTCATCAAAGTGGCTTGCCCCGCAAGGGCAGGGATGCCGCTGCATATTTAATCACCGGCAACGTTCCAGGGATAATCGCATATGGGTGGATCGAGTTCCGTCGACTGGGACGCCATCAGAGCGGCCTATTCGGCCAGCGAAGCGAGCCTCAACGAGATCTCGCGGCAGTTCGGCGTCTCGACATCACGGATCTCGCGCCGGGCATTGCGCGAGGGTTGGCCTGCACGGCAGGGGGGCACCATGCGCGGGCGCCCCGCACCGGCAGGCGACGAGCCCTTGCCAACACGCAGGGCCAAGACGCGCAAGCGCATGACCATTGCCGAGATCCGCGCGCGCATGCTCGAGGTGCTCACCAATCAGCTCGAGCAGCTTGCTGCGATCAATGAGCGCCATCCGAATGACAGCGCCCTGAATGAGCGATCGGCGCGCGCCATGGCGACGATCGTCAATGCCATCGACAAGCTTATCGACCTGGAGATGAAGGGGGGAGGGAAGCCCGAGGAGCCCAACCCTGAACGAGACGAGAAGGTACTACATATCGTGCGCGCGGAACTTGCGGAACGGCTGGGGCTCATTGGCCCCATCTGAGCGGGCAACACGGCTAGGCCGGCTCGGCCTGCCGGATTTGCTGGCGATGCAACGGGACTGGGTCTTGCGTGGCCGCATGGACCAGCTCCCGCCCGATCTCACCCATTATGATGAAGACTGGACCGTGTGGCTGCTGATGGGTGGACGCGGCGCCGGCAAGACCCGGGCCGGGGCGGAGTGGATCAAAGCGCAGGTCAAGGGTGATCTGTGCTTCAGCCCCGCTCCGGCGCGGCGCATCGCCCTTGTGGGGCAGACGCTGAATGATGTCCGCTCGGTGATGGTGGAGGGGGAGTCCGGCCTGCTTGCGGTTCATGACCGGCGGAGCCGCCCTGTCTATGAGCCGTCCAAAAGGACGGTGACGTGGGCCAATGGAGCCGTCGCACAGTTGTTTTCAGCAGAGGAGCCGGATCAATTGCGCGGGCCACAGTTCGAAACCGCGTGGTGCGATGAGATCGCCAAATGGCGCAATCCGGACGAAACGTGGGACATGCTGCAATTTGCTCTACGGCTCGGCCCCAAGCCGCGGATCGTGGCCACGACGACGCCAAAGCCGGTGCCGATCCTCCATAAGCTCCTGGCGGAAACGGGCACGCGGGTCTCACGGGCGAAAACACGGGACAATGCGGCCAATCTCGCCGCGTCGTTCCTGGCGGTCGTCGAAGGCAAGTATGGCGGCACGGCGCTTGGCCGCCAGGAGCTCGATGGGGAGCTGATCGATGATGATCCCCGCGCACTGTTCAAGCGCGCCGATATCGAGAAATACCGGGTGGCGGCCGCGCCCGAGCTGGCTCGGATCGTCGTCGCGGTCGATCCGCCGGCCACGGCTGGCACGGGTGCCAATGCGTGCGGGATCATCTGCGCGGGGCTGGGTGGTGACGGCCGCGGCTATGTGCTGCGAGACGGCACGCTCGAAGGGGCCGCGCCCGCTCGCTGGGCGAAGCGGGCGGTGGAGCTGTTCCATGCCTATGAGGCTGACCGGCTCATCGCCGAAGTGAACCAGGGGGGCGACATGGTGGAGGCCGTTATCCGCGAGATTGACCCGCGCATACCGTTCCGCGCGGTACGCGCAAGTCGCGGCAAACAGACCCGGGCCGAACCTATTGCAGCGCTTTACGAGCAGGGACGCATCTCGCATGTGGGGGTGTTCGCTGAACTCGAAGATGAGCTCTGTAGCCTCGAGGCCGTCATTGCCAGCGCCGGCCGCAGCCCCGACCGGGCGGATGCACTGGTCTGGGCGATGACCGAATTGATGCTCGGCAGGCCCAAGGCGCCCCGGGTGCGCAGCCTTTAGGATTATCGAGCCAGTCAGCGGTCTTAGCCAGCACCGCATGCGCGCGGATGATCATGCGCGCGTAAGCGGTGCCGCAAGTCACCCATAAACGGGAAATCCTCATGGCAATTTTTGAGCGATTGCGGCAGCTCGCCGGCAAAGAGGCGAGGCGGCCGTCCGTAGCTGCCGGCGAAATCAAACGAAGCGCGAGCGGTGCATTGGTCGCGCTGCATATGCAGGGGCGTCCGGTATGGACGCCGCGGAATTATGCGGATCTCGCCCGGGAGGGCTTTACGCGGAACGCGGTTGGCTATCGCTGCGTGAGGATGATTGCAGAGGCGGCGGCGTCCGTTCCTTGGCTGCTCTACCGTGGTGACGAGGAGATCATGCAGCATCCGCTGCTCGAGCTGCTCGCGAGGCCAAATCCGGTCACCAACGGCATCGATCTCTTCGAAGACTTCTACGGCTATCTGCAGACTGCCGGAAACAGCTATATGGAGGTGGTCAGCATCGATGGTGCGGCGCGCGAACTCTATGTGCTGAGACCCGACCGGATGCGGGCGGTGCCTGGAGGGGATGGCTGGCCGGACGCCTATGAATACACGGTGGACGGGCAGACGGTGCGTTTCGACCAGTCCGGTCGCGGGCAGTGGCCGATCCTTCATCTCAAGCTGTTCAATCCCATCAATGAGCATTACGGGTTGAGCCCGTTCGAGGCTGCCGCCCATAGCGTGGACATTCAGAGCGCGGCGGGGGCATGGAACAAGAGCCTGCTCGATAATGCGGCACGCCCCTCGGGTGCGCTGGTCTATGGCGGCCAGGACGGCTCGGGCAACTTATCGGAAGAGCAGTTTTCGCGGCTCAAGCAGGAGCTCGAAGCCTCCTTCCAGGGGGCGGCAAATGCAGGACGGCCCCTGGTGCTCGAGGGCGGGCTCGACTGGAAATCCATGAGCCTGAGCCCGCGGGATATGGACTTCATCGAAGCCAAACATGCAGCAGCCAGAGAAATCGCCCTGGCTTTCGGTGTGCCACCCATGCTGCTTGGTATTCCCGGCGACAACACCTTCGCCAATTACGCGGAGGCCAATCGGACATTCTGGCGCCAGACGGTTCTGCCGCTGGTTGGGAAAACCGCGCGCGCATTGAGCCAGTGGCTCGCGCCGAGCTTCGGGCACGATCTCCGGCTCTGGTATGACGCCGACCAGATCGAGGCGCTTTCTTCAGAACGAGAGGCGCTGTGGTCGCGGATCGCCGCCGCCGACTTTCTGACGACCAACGAGAAGCGTGCCGCTGTCGGTTATGGGCCAAGCCGCGGCGACTGATCCTGCGGGCACGTCACATCCCTTTCAGCACTTCTTCCCCGAGCAACCTGCTTCAGTCTGCAGGAGAGAGAATGATCGTGGATCCATCAATGATGATCGAGGGCTATGCGAGCGTGTTCGGCCGCGCCGATAGCGCCGGTGATGTGGTCGCCAGGGGCGCCTTCAGCGCTTCGCTCGCCCGCCGCAGGCCCGCTGGCATCAAAATGCTCTTCCAGCATGATCCGGGGCAGCCCATCGGACTCTGGACCGATATCCGCGAGGATGGCTACGGGCTCAAGGTGCAGGGCCTGCTTGCGGAAGGTGTGGAGCGCGCAGAGGAGATCGCGCGTCTTGTCAGGCTCGGCGCCCTGGATGGCCTATCGATCGGCTTTCGCACGCTGCATGCTCAACGGGATCGCGTGACGGGAATGAGGCTGCTGACGGCCATCGACCTCTGGGAAATCTCGATCGTCACGTTTCCGCTTCTCGCCGAAGCGAGGCTCGTGACAGGCCCCATTGCATCCCGGCCTGTACAGCGCGAGGGCCTGTCTGCCTCGGCCATACGGGCTGCTGCCCAATCCTTCCTGACATCACCTGCTGCCAATGAGAGGACGTCACGATGAGAGATATGGAAGATCGAGCTCTGGAGATGAAGGTTGCCCGTCCGCAGACGGGCGATATCGGCATGGCGTTCGAGGGCTTCATGCAGGCCTTCGAAAGCTTCAAGCAGGCCAATGACGAACGCCTGGCGCAGCTCGAGCGGCGCATGGCGACGGACGTCCTCACGGAGGAGAAGGTCGGGCGGATCAACATGGCGCTCGACGAGCAGAAGCAGCAGCTCGATGCGCTGGTCTTGAAGGCCGCCCGCCCGCGGATGGGGACTTCGGGAGGGCAAGAGCAGGTCGGGTTGGATCTGAACGCCTTGCAGCATAAATCCGCCTTCCATGCCTATATGCGCAAAGGGGAGGCGCAGGGGCTCGCAGCCCTGGAAGCGAAAGCGCTGTCGGTTGGATCGGGGCCGGATGGCGGCTATCTCGTTCCCCAGGAGACGGAAACCGAGATCGGGCGCCTGCTGGGAGATGTCTCGCCGATCCGTGCGATCGCGAGCGTGCGGCAGGTTTCAGGTGCCACCTACAAGAAACCCTTCGTGACCACCGGGGCTGCAACGGGCTGGGTTGCAGAAACTGATGCACGCACGCAAACCACCTCGCCAAGCCTTGCCTCGATCGAGTTCCCGACGATGGAGCTCTATGCCATGCCGGCGGCAACCCAGAGCCTGCTCGATGATGCGGCGGTGAATATCGACCAGTGGATTGTGGACGAGGTCCGCACGGTGTTTGCCGAGCAGGAGAGTGCGGCATTCGTTGCAGGTGACGGCTCAAACAAGCCACGCGGCTTTCTCGACTATAACACGGTCGCCAATTCCTCCTGGAGCTGGGGCAATCTGGGACATCTGGCGACCGGCGTTTCGGGAGGCTTCGCTGCAACCGACGCTGCCGATATCCTGATCGACCTGGTCTATTCACTCAAAGCGGGATATCGGCAGAACGGCCGCTGGGTCATGAACCGCAAAACCCAGGCGGCAGTCCGCAAAATCAAGGACGGGGATGGGAATTACCTGTGGCAACCTGCGCTGCAGGCCGGATCGCCCGCAAGCCTCATGGGCTTCCCGGTGGTCGAGGCGGAGGCCATGCCCGACATAGCCGCTGATGCAACCGCAATCGCCTTCGGCGATTTCCGTCGCGGCTATCTGATCGTTGATCGCCTCGGGATGCGCGTGCTGCGCGATCCCTATTCGGCGAAGCCCTATGTTCTGTTCTACACGACCAAGCGGGTCGGCGGCGGGGTGCAGGACTTCGACGCGATCAAGCTTCTCAAATTCGGCACGGCCTGACAACGCCTCCCCCCAGACAGACGTGCCGAATTGCGGGCGCGGATGACGGGATACCGTCTCCGCGCCCGTTTCATTTCCAGCAATAGAATGCCCGGAGTCGAGCCATGATGTCGGTACCCAATTCACCGCCGGCAGTCGAGCCGGTGAGCCTCGAGCAGGCAAGGGCCCATCTGCGGGTGGCCGGATGCCTGGAAGATGAGCTGATTGCCGCTCTCATCACGTCGGCCAGGATTCATCTCGAGATCGCGACCCGTCGGATGTTCATCACCCAGGGATGGTCGGTTTTCCTGGACGAGTGGCCGGAGGGTGGCGTCATCACGCTGGCGATCCGGCCGGTTCAGTCGGTGGACAGCGTGATCCTTCATGCGGAGAGCGGAGCAGCCAGGGAGATCGAGCCGGCCGACTATACCGCAGATACGGGCAGTCTCCCGAGGCTCAGACCGCGATCCGGCCGACAATGGCCGCGCCCGGACAAGCCATTCCGCGGGATCGAAATCGAGATCACGGCCGGCTATGGCGATGCGCCCGAAGACGTGCCCCAACCGTTGCGCCAAGCCATTCTGCAACTCGTCGCTCACTGGTACGAGAACCGGGAGCCAGTCGCCCTCGGCGATCACGCGTTCGAAATCCCGGCCATGATCAATGCGCTCGTTGCCCCGTACCGGATCATGGCGCTGTGATCGCGATCGGACGGCTCCGGCATCGGCTCGTGCTGGAGGCACCGGCGAGGACGTCGGATGGGGCGGGCGGGGCTGTGGTGCAGTGGACGCCTGTGGCCTGCATGTGGGCAGATATCAGGCCAATACGGCAGGCCTCTGGGGTCAAGGCGGAGAAGATCGCCGCGTCGGTCACGCACCGGATCACGGTGCGAAGCGGCTGTGACGTGACGACGAGCATGCGGTTCCGGCAGGGCGAGAGGATCTTCGAGATCGATGGCCTGCAGGATGATGACGGACGCGGGCGATTTCTCACCTACGTCGTTCGCGAGAGGCTGGTCCCATGAGGATCATAAAGCGGACCGCAAGGGGATCAGGATTTAGCGCGCAGATCAGAGCGGCCGTCACAGAGCAGGTCAGGGAGATGATCCTCTCCCCGACCAGGGCGGGAGCCGCCAGTGGTTCCCGGGCGGCCGAGACAGTCCATCCGGATATCCGGCCGATGTCAGAGAACGAGCGGGGACAACGATGAGCAAGGGTGCTGCTTTCGCCCTGCAAAGGGCGCTGTTCGATCAACTCAGCCTGAATGCTGAGATTATCGAAATGGTCGGTGCCGATGGCATCGCCGATGATGTGGATGAGCATAGACGCTTTCCATACATCACCATCGGGGACATCAGGACCAATGACTGGAGCACTCAGACCCGGTGCGGACATGAGCATCAGCTGACGATCCATGTGTGGTCGCGGGCGGCGGGACGCCGGGAAGTGCAGGATGTCATGGAGGCCGTGGACGCGGCGCTGGATCAGGACCTGCCCAGCCTCGATGGGCATAAGCTCATCAATCTGCGACCCGTATTCTGGCACGCATTGAGGGATCCCGACGGGGTGACCTATCACGGCGTAATGCGGCTGAGAGCGGTGACCGAGCCGCTGGCTCAGGACCAATAGTCTGGTGGCGCCGAGCCTCTTCCCCCTACTGAACTGGCGGCGGCCGGCCAAGCTTGCCTTTCCATTGAGGAGATCAATCATGACGGCTCAACGAGGCCGCGACCTTCTATTGAAGGTCGATGTCGAAAGCAGTGGGCAGTTTACAACCATCGCTGGCTTACGGAGCCACTCGATCGGGCTGAATGCAGCGATGGTCGATGTCACCAACGCGGATTCAGCCCAACGATGGCGTGAATTGCTGGGCGGAGCCGGGGTTCGTTCCGCCAGCATCCGGGGTGCGGGGATCTTCCGCGATGAAAGCTCGGATGAAAGGGTGCGCGCCTGTTTTTTCGGCGATCTCATTCGCGACTGGCAGGTGATCATACCGGATTTCGGCATCCTCCAAGGCCCGTTCCAAATCACCGCGCTCGATTATGCGGGCCAGCATGACGGGGAGCTCACCTTCGAGATCGCGCTCGAATCTGCGGGCGTGCTGAGCTTCTCGGCAGCTTGAGGGGAGCGCACATGGTCAACAGACATCGCGGTGAGATCGAAGCCGTGCTCGATGGCAGGCAGTACAGGCTTTGCCTCACTCTGGGCGCGCTTGCCGAGCTCGAGGACAGCTATGGCGGCATCGATCTCATGAGGCTTGCCGAGCGGTTCGAAGGCGGGCGGCTTCAGGCAAGCGATATCATCAGGATCATCGGCGCAGGGTTGCGCGGGGCGGGCGAGGATATCGACAATGAGACGGTGGCCCGCATGCAGATCGAGGGCGGGGCGGCCGGGTTCGTGAGGCTCACGGCGTCTCTGCTCAAAGCAAGTTTCGGAAGCGGCGATGGCGGTTCGTGATGGCGAGCACCCAGGTTTCCCCTGGAGACAGCTCATGGGCGTGGGGCTTGGCGTGCTGCGGCTGCCGCCCGCCCAATTCTGGCAGATGACGCCGCGAGAGCTTAGGGCGGCGCTGGAAGGGGCCGGTTGCATCAAGCCCGCGCCGGATAGGCCTGATCGCGGCACCTTGGTCGCATTGATGATGCGCTATCCCGATGGGGAAGGAGCAAACCATGGCGGATGATCGCCCAGAACTCGATATGGCCATCGGGCTTGATGCGAGCCAGTTCAAGAAGGAGCTCGACGATTTGGGCCGGCTGGCCGACGGGTTCGAGCGCTCGATCACGCGCGCCTTTGCCAATGCGGCGGTTGGCGGACGCAAGCTCAGCGATGTCATGCGCTCGCTGATCCTGTCGCTTTCGAACAAGACGCTTGCGGCTGCCTTGCGGCCCTTTTCCGAAGGGCTGGGAGCTGCGTTGAGCAGTGCGGTCACGGGGCTTACGGCGAATGCGCGCGGGAATGTCTTCACCGGTGGTGTGCTCAAGCCGTTCGCCGACGGTGGCGTCGTTGCCGGGCCAACGCTGTTTCCCATGCGCGGCGGCACGGGGCTCATGGGTGAGGCAGGACCTGAGGCGATATTGCCTCTGGCTCGAGGGTCTGACGGGCGGCTCGGCGTGCGCAGCGATGGTGATGGCCGGCCCGTGCAGGTGACCTTCAATGTGACAACCCCCGACGTCTCCGGCTTCCAGCGGTCGCAATCGGAGATCGGCGCCATGCTGGCCCGGGCGATCGCGAGGGGACAGCGAAACCTTTGAGCGAGGACAACATGGTTTTTCATGAGGTGCGGTTTCCGACGAGCATCTCCCTTGGCTCATCGGGAGGTCCCGAGCGGCGGACGGATGTGGTGACGCTCGCCTCGGGCGGAGAGGAGCGCAACGGGCGCTGGGTCCATTCGCGGCGGCGGTATAATGCGGGGTATGGGGTCAAGTCGCTCGACGACCTTCACGAGGTGCTCGCGTTTTTCGAGGCGCGGGCGGGCCGGCTGTACGGATTTCGCTTTAAGGACCATACGGATTTCAAATCCAGTGCGCCCAGTGCGCCAATCTCGCCGGTGGATCAGCAGATCGGGACGGGTGACGGCACCAGGGCCCTGTTCCAACTGGTAAAGCGCTACAAATCCGGCGAGAGGCTCTATGTCCGGCCGATCACCAAGCCGGTCGCGGCCACGGTGCGGGTGGCGATCGAAGGGCGAGAGCTTGCCGCGGGCGCGGATTTCACGGTCGATCACGCGACAGGCCTGGTCAGTTTCGCGGTGCCGCCGGCCGATGGCGCGGTGATCACCGCCGGCTATGAGTTCGACGTGCCGGTGCGCTTTGACACCGACGCACTCGACATCAATCTTACAGCGTTCGGCGTCGGCGACATTCCTCACATTCCCCTCATCGAGGTGCGGCGATGAAGACGCTCGATCCCGAACTTCAGGCGCATCTTGAAGATGGGGCAACGACACTCGCCTGGTGCTGGAAGATTACACGGCATGACGGACAGGTGATGGGATTTACGGACCACGACATAGACCTGATCGTCGAGGGCGTGACCTATAAAGCCGGTACGGGGTTTACCGCAGGCGAGATCACGTCGGCGCTCGGGCTTGCAGTCGATACGATGCAAGCCGAGGCAGCACTCAGCGCTGCCGAGATCACGGAGGAGGATATCGCGGCAGGCCGCTACGACGATGCGGATGTGGAGATCCTGCGGGTCAATTGGCAGAAACCCAGCCAATGGGTGCTGATGCGGAAGGGCAATCTGGGGGAGGTCACACGGAGCGGCAAGGCCTTCTCCGCCGAGATCCGCGGGCTGGCGCATCGGCTTAATCAACCGCAGGGCCGCCTTTACCAATTCACCTGTGATGCGATGCTGGGGGATCAGCGATGCGGCGTCTCGCTTTCGAGCGAGAGCTATCGCGGGTTCGGCAGCGTCGAGGCGGTGAAGGCTAATCGCAGGCTGGATGCGGGCGGCCTCAGCAACTTCCCAGTAAGATGGTTCGAGCGGGGACGGCTCGTCTGGACCACGGGTGCCAATGCGGGTGTTGCCTCGGAGGTGAAGACGCACCGGCAAGAGGCTGGCATCGTTTTTATCGAGCTCTGGCAGGCGCCGGCCGGGATCATCGCGGTCAATGACCAATTCATGGTGGAGGCGGGGTGCGACAAGCGGTTCGCCACTTGCCGGGCCAAGTTCGCCAATGGCGCCAATTTTCGCGGCTTCCCGCATATGCCGACCAAGGACTTCGTGATGGCTTACCCCAATCCCGGTGAGGCCAATCTCGATGGGGGCGGCAATTTCGCCGGCGAGTGAGGCGGTCGTTGCGGCCGCCCGTCATTGGCTTGGCACACCTTATCGGCATCGGGCGAGCCTGCGCGGCGTGGGATGCGATTGCATAGGGCTCGTGCGCGGTGTGTGGCGGGATCTCGGTGGTGACGTTCCGCAACGGCTGCCCCTCTACGCACCAGACTGGGCGGAAGCCACCGGAGATGAGCTGCTGCTCCGCGGCCTTGCCGCGCATTTCTGTTCCGCTTCACTCGATTGTCTCACGCCGGGCATGATCGTGGCCTTTCGCTGGCGTGAAGGATGTGTCGCAAAGCACGCGGCAATTCTCGCCGGGCCCGATCGGATGATCCATGTTCATCAGGGCATCGCCGTGAGCGAGGTCAGCCTCAACCCGTGGTGGCTGAGGCGCCTGGCAGCGGCATTCCTATTCAACATATGAGAGGCATATGGCTTCGATCCTGCTGACGACGGCTGCCTCGGCCATCGGCTCATCCATGGGATTCAACGCCATCGGGCAGTCCCTGCTCAATGCGGGTGCCGCAATCGCCGGCAGTGTCATTGACAATGCGCTGTTTGGCGCATCGGGCGGCGGCACGCAGGTCGGCCCAAGGCTCACCGAACTGGATGTCTTGTCGGCGACCGAGGGCAGCCCGATCCCGCGCGTCTATGGACGGGTGCGGATTGGGGGGCAGATGATCTGGGCGACACGGCTCGAGGAGGTGATCGATAAGGACAAGGACACGGTCGGCGGTGTCTTCGGCATTGGTGGCCAGACGATCACCTCGATTTCCTATCGGTATTTCGCCAATTTCGCTGTTGCGCTCTGTGAGGGTGAGATCGCCTATGTGAACCGCATCTGGGCAGACGGCAAGGAGCTCGATCTCAACAATATCACCTATCGCGTCTATAGGGGCAGCGAGGATCAGCTGCCAGATGCGTTCATCGAAGCGAAGGAAGGGGCGGCCAATGCTCCGGCCTATCGAGGCATTGCCTATGTGGTGTTCGAGCGGCTGGCGCTCGAGCAATTCGGCAACAGGATCCCGCAGCTCAATTTCGAAGTGTTCAAGCCGCTGCCGGGCCGGGTGGAGGAGCGGATCCGGGGGGTCAACCTCATCCCGGGCGCGACGGAGTTCGGCTATGAGCGCCAAGCGGTCAAGCAGGTCAGCTCAGGTAGCTGGGGCGCGATCTTCGTCGCCACGGAAAATCGGCATGTGACAAGCGGTGAGAGCGATTGGGCGCTCACGCTCGACCATTTGCGCGTGCTCCTGCCCAATCTCAAGACAGTCAATCTGGTGGTGGCCTGGTTCGGAGATGATCTGCGCTGCGGTCAATGCACCATCCGGCCGAAGGTCGACAACAAGCAGAAGGATACGATGCCGATCCGCTGGCGGGTCGCAGGGCTGGAGCGTGCGGATGCTGAGGCCGTCTCGCTGGTCGCCAACCGGCCCGCTTATGGCGGAACGCCCAATGACGCATCTGTCGTTTCGGCCATCAAGGACCTCAAGCAGCGCGGCTATCACGTGACCGTGCTGCCCTTCCTGATGATGGATGTGCCCCAGGGTAATGGGCTAACCGATCCCTGGGATGGGGCCAGAGACCAGCCGGCCTATCCCTGGCGGGGCCGGATCACGTGCGATCCCGCACCAGGGCAGGGCAATGGGTTTGTGACCACCGGTGATCTGGGGAGCTGGGCGCTCTCCAATATCGGCCTCGAGGTGGTCAATGGGGAGATGCCCGAGGGGCATGCGGGATCACGGGTGATGCTCACCGATGGTGCGGCTGCTGCCGGGGGCTATGCCTCCTGCCTTGCCGATCTATTGGTGGGCAAGCGCAGCACGGTTTCGGTCTATGTGCTGAGGGATCAGTCGGCAGCGAGCTTTCCGGCACTGCGGGTCATGACGCGGCAAGGGACGCATGCGGTTACCCTTCGCTACAACCCTGATTCAGATGTGATCGATGGGCTCGTGGCCGGAAATGGTCTCATCGCCCATGGCTATGGCATGGAGCGCATGGGCGAGTTCCGGCGCCTGTGGGTTGATCTAGAGGACCCAGAGGGGCCGTTGCTGCGTGCCGATTTGTTTCCGGCAATCGGCTTCAAGGCATCGTTTCCCGCAGCGGATCCAGCGGCAACGGGGTCGGCGATCTTTGCAGCGCCACAGGCAACGCCCGGGCGAGGGCTCAAAGCCTATCGACTCAACGACTCAGCAGAGCCCTTGCTTGCCGACAGATATGCCGCCGCTACCACACAGATCGGCGCGTTCCTGGGGGAGGCCGAGCCGGGGGACTTCGGGATTGCGGCGTCAGGAGCGGGCGTCGACTATACCGGTCCGAGCGAATGGTCCTATCGCCGCTTCATTCTGCACTATGCCACGATCGCCAAGGGCGCGGGCGCCGACGGGATCTTGATCGGGTCGGAGATGGTGGGGCTGTCGCAGGTGCGCGATGGCGACGGCGGGTATCCCTTTGTGGAGGGACTGAAGCAGCTTGCCGCAGATGTGAGGGCAATCGTCGGGCCGGGCGTCGAGATCGGCTATGCGGCTGACTGGTCAGAATATCACAGCCATCGGCCCGATGACGGCTCCGGTGATGTGGTCTTTCATCTGGATCCGCTATGGGCGGACGCCAATATCGATTTCATAGGTATAGACAACTATTTACCGCTCTCCGACTGGCGCGAGGGCAGGGACCACCTCGACTATGATCCTGATGCAGGCGTCACCTCGATCTATGACCAGAAGTATCTGCGGGCGGGGATAGAAGGGGGCGAATATTACGACTGGTTCTATGCGGATGATCTTGACCGGCGCGCACAAGCCCGGTCGCCGATCACCGACGGGCGGGGCAAGCCATGGGTGTTCCGCAACAAGGATATTCGGGGCTGGTGGGAGAATACCCATTATAACCGCCCGGGTGGCATAGAGGCTACAGCGCCAACCGGGTGGCAGCCCAGGTCGAAGCCCATCCGGTTCACGGAATGCGGCTGTCCGGCGATCGACAAGGGCACCAACCGGCCGAACCTGTTCTTCGATGCGAAATCATCGGAGTCCGGAATTCCGCCATTCTCGACGGGTGGTCGCGACGATGCCATGCAGCGGGCCTATATCGAGGCGGTGACAGGCTATTGGGAGCCGGCTGCGGGGCATAACCCGATCGGATCCTATGGGGCGAGCATGGTGGATGCAGATAAGATCTGCGTCTGGGCCTGGGATGCACGGCCGTTCCCGTCGTTTCCCACCGATCGCGGCTCGTGGGGCGATGCAGAGAACTGGCCGCAAGGACACTGGATCTCCAGCCGGGCAACCGCCGTATCCCTGGCTGATCTCGTCCGGGAGCTTTCCCGAAGTTTCGGCCTTACTGAGGTGGCAAGCGCGGAGTTGCATGGCACAGTCGATGGCTATGTGCTCGACCGGACCATGTCGCTGAGAGAGGCTTTGCAGCCGCTGGAGGTGGTGTTCGGGTTCGATAGTGTCGAAACCGGCGACCGCATCCGGATCTGTCCGAAGCAGGGCGCGAGCCCCGTTGCAACGCTCGGTGAAGATCATTTGGGCGAGGGGATGATCCTGACGCTCACGCGGCGCCAGGAGACGGAATTGCCGCAGGCCGCCAAGCTTCGGTTCATCGAGGCACAGGCGGATTACCGCACGGCGGCCGCCGAGGCCCGGCGCGTTCCTGGCCATAGCCAGCGGGTTGCGGAAGCGGACGTGGCCGTGGTGACGGACCAGGCGCGCGCGCAGAACGCTGTTGAGACTTGGTTGCAGGATCTCTGGGTTGCCCGGGAGATCGGCCAATTTACGGTCTCACCGTCGCGGCTGGCGCTCGAGCCGGGCGATGTCGTCAGTGTGATGAAGGGGGACGCACCACCGCAGGTTTTTCGCCTTAGCCGGATCAATGAGCTGACCGAGCGGGTGTGTGAGGCGCGGGCTTTTGACGAAGACATCTTCAGGCCGGCCTATGCAGCAACGCGATATGGACGGGCGATTTCGGCGAAGCCTACTACGGGCGTAAAAGGTGCGCCGGCGCTCGCGCTGCTCAATTTGCCGCGCCTTAGAGACAGTGATCCGGACTGGGGGAGCTATGCGGCCGCTTTCGCCCGTCCCTGGCCTGGACCCGTCAATCTGTACAGAACGGCAGGCAGCCAGGATTACGGCCTCGTTGGCATTCTGGGATTACCGGCTGCAGCGGGTGAAACAATATCAGAGTTCTCGCGAGGGCCGACGGGGCGATGGGACCGCGGAACCGCGATCGATATCCGGCTCTATCAGGGTGAAATGCGTTCACTTGAAGAGGCCGCGGTGCTTGCCGGCGGCAATCTCATCGCGATTGAAAACAGCGATGATCATTGGGAGCTTCTGCAATTTGCTGAAGCCGAGCTCATCGCGCCGCAAGTCTGGCGATTAAGCCGCCTGCTGCGCGGCCAGTATGGGAGCGAGGGCGAAATGTCAGACACAGTGCTGGCAGGAGCGCGGGTTCTGTTGATTGATTCCGCGGTGATACCCGTCGCAATGCAGGCGGCGGATCTAGGGGTGAACCATCGTTATCGGGCGGGACCAGCTGGAGATGCTCTCGGCGGGGATACGTTTGTCGAGATGCAATACCGCTTCTCGGGCCTTGGTCTGCGGCCGTTTAGCCCAGTGCATGTGCGTGGACGGCGGCTTGCCACCGGGGATGTCGAGTTGCGTTGGATCAGGCGGACCCGCAACGGCGGCGACAGCTGGCAATTGAGCGATGTGCCGCTGGGTGAACAGGTCGAAGCCTATGAGATCGAGTTATTCAATGATCAGGGCTCGTTTAAACGAAGCCTCGTTGCCCAAGAGCCGCAGGTGATCTATAGCAGCGAGGCCCAGATCGCCGATTTTGGCAGTCTTCCGACAAGTTTCATCGCGACCGTCCATCAGGTTTCCGCGCTGTTCGGCCGAGGCACTGGACGGCGCGCGGTTATTCATCTCTGAACGCGCTGGTGAGAGCCATTTCTGCAGAGGGCCGAATTTCGTGGCTTGCGGGGCGAAGTTGGGCGGACTAGCTTACGCATCCACAGGGTCAGCGGGGGGCGAAAGTGAAGGTTTCGGAGGCGCTCGCTTCACGGTTCAGCTGCCGCGCTTATCTCGATTTGCCTGTTCCGCTCGCCACGATCCGATCCATCCTGCAGCAGGCTCAGCGCGCGCCCTCGGGAGGCAATCTTCAGCCCTGGCAGGTTCAGGTGCTGACCGGCAAACCTCTCCGTGCGCTCGTCAGCGAGGTGCAAGACGCACTGGCTGATCATCCAACCGGAGACAAGCCAGCCTATCAGATCTATCCCGAACCGCTCAAAGAGCCTTATCGCGCGCGGCGATTTCAGAACGGTGCCGATCTTTATTCGGCGCTCGGGATCGAGCGGGAGGACAGGCCGGCGCGCATCCGACAATTTCAGAAGAACTTCGCCTTTTTCGGCGCCCCAGCGGCCATCATGCTGCTGGTCGACAAGAGCATGGGGGCGCCACAATGGGCGGATCTCGGGGCCTTCATGCAGAGCATCCTGCTTCTTGCGCGGGAATATGGACTGCATAGCTGTGCGCAGGAGGCATGGGCCTTTTTCGAGGATATCGTGCGTCGACACCTCGCTCTCGCGGAGGAGCAGATGGTCTTTTGCGGAATCGCTCTAGGCTACGGCGATCTTGCGGCGCCCGTTAATCGTTGGCGAACGGACAGGGCCGCGCTCGACGAGATCGCCACATTCCGTGGGTTCGAGGCGTAAAGACATGTTCAGGCTGCGTTCAGCGCGGGCGGCCTAATCACGGGGGACAACTGAAACCGACGGCGATGATCTTCAAAGGTGCAATCATAGCCGCGGCGCTCCTGACAGCTGCGATGCTGCAGATCTCGTCCTCAACGTTTTCTGCGGCAAGTGCGCAAACTGCTCGACCCAGCGCGGCCGTCCCCAACCAGCCGGATCATGTTCCCGGCGGGGCGTCGCGCGCACCAGGAAATGCGGGGCCGGCCGTCGGTCAGCAACGGGGGCGCATTCCCGGCCTCATCATCGTCCCGCCATCGCCGCGTGGCGCGCCGCCCGTGGATTCGGTTCCCGACGCACAGAACAAGGCCATGCCCTTACCACGACGGGGGTCTGCCGATCCCACACCCCCACCCTCGGGTCGAGATGGCTTTGCCCAGAACAGGGGCGAGCCCATCATTCCCAAATATGCTGCCGCGCGCGCAGCGCAAAGAGCGGTTCCCGGCAAGTTGCTGGACGTGCGTCTTTCGAAGCGCGGCGCTCCGGTCTATCTTGTCAAAGTGCGCGACGACGCGCAGATCCGCATCGTGGTCGTCGATGCGCGAACGGGGCAGGTTCTGGGTTATTGATTAGATGAGATTACTTGTCATTGAGGATGATCCCGACCTCAATCGCCAACTGGTCACGGCATTGAGCGATGCCGGATATGCGGTCGATTCCGCCGCGGATGGCGAGGAAGGACACTATCTTGGCGATAGCGAGCCTTATGATGCTGTGATCCTCGACCTCGGGCTGCCGGTGCTCGACGGGGTGAGCGTGCTCGAGAGATGGCGCCGGGCCGGGCGCAATATGCCGGTGCTCATCCTGACCGCCCGGGACCGCTGGAGCGATAAGGTTGCCGGCTTCGATGCGGGTGCGGATGATTACGTGGCCAAGCCCTTCCATATGGAAGAGGTGCTCGCCCGGATCCGGGCACTGCTCCGGCGCAATGCGGGACATGCCACGGATGAAATCACATGTGGCCCACTCACCGTCGATACGCGCGGCGCCCGCGTGATCGTTGACGGCAATCCCGTCAAGGTGACCTCGCTCGAATATCGATTGCTCGCCTATCTCATGCACCACAAGGGGCGTGTCGTCTCGCGGACCGAACTGGTCGAACATCTCTATGACCAGGATTTCGACCGGGACTCCAACACGATCGAGGTCTTTGTCGGACGGCTTCGCAAGAAGATCGGCACGGATATGATCAGAACCGTGCGCGGCTTGGGATATTGCCTGGCAGAGCCAGACAATGCGGTCTAGCATCCTGTCGGGGGCAAGCGCTGCCGGCCGGCGGCGGGAGTGGGGCCCTTCGCCAGCTCGGATGTGCCAGGGCGTTTCATGGCGATGCGGCTAAACTCGCTCGCTGTCCGGCTTATCGCCTCTGCGGCACTGGTCAGTCTCATCATTATCCTTGCCGCTGGGATCCTGCTCCAATCCCTGTTTCAGAATGCGGTCGAGCGCAATTTCGATGCGCGATTGCAAGCGGTGCTGGACGGCTTGCTCGCCTCGGTCGAGCTGAACGAGCAAGGCGAACTCACTCTAAGGGAGACACTGGCGGATAGCCGCTTCGGGCTGCCACTATCGGGCTGGTACTGGCAGGTGAGCGAGGTGGCCAGGGCCGACCACAGCCTCACCTCCGATTCTCTGCTCGAGCAGCGCCTCGATATACCAGCAGGGGCCCTCGACCGCCGCGACGAGAACGGCATTGCACGCTTCTTCCTCAGCGATGCGGACGGGCATCGATTACGGGCGATCGAGCAGCGGTACCGGCTGTTCGGGTCGGATGAAGCCTATTCCTTCGCTGTCGCGGGTAATTTCGACGAGTTGCGCGAGGAAATCTCGGCGTTCACGAACACGCTTGTCCTGGTGCTCAGCCTGCTCGGTCTCGGCCTCGTGGCTGCGATTTTCGTTCAGGTTCGCTATGGCCTCAGGCCCATGCGCAAGCTACAAGCTGAAATCGGTGCAATCCGGGCGGGGGTTGCCAACCGCATCACCGGATCCTTTCCGGTCGAAATTCAGGACATTGCTCAAGAGCTCAACGCGCTGATCCAAGCCAATACGGAGGTGATCGAGCGGGCACGAACCCAGGTTGGAAATCTTGCGCATGCACTCAAAACGCCGCTGAGCGTGATGACGAATGAAGCAAATGCCACGCCGGGGGCGCTGTCTGCCAAGGTCCTGGAGCAGCTTCATGTCATGCGGGATCAGGTCAATCTCTATCTGGATCGGGCGCGACTGGCTGCACGCGCTCAGAGCCTTGGGGCTGTGACCGAGATCGCACCGGTGGTGGAGGCGCTGGTCAGGACGCTTCAGCGGATCAATATCGAGCGCGAGATCAAGGTTAAAGTGGACTGTAGCAAAGGCTTGCGCTTTCGCGGCGAGCGGCAGGATCTTGAGGAGATCATCGGCAATCTCCTGGACAATGCCTTCAAGTGGGCACGCTCTTCAATCACGGTGAAAGCCTATCTGCTGCCGGCACAGAGCGGTCAGCGCGGCAATTGGCTCAGTATCGAGGTTCACGATGACGGGCCCGGTCTGCCCGTCGAGCGGCGTGCGGATGCGCTGAAGCGCGGGCACAGGCTCGATGAGACAAAGCCAGGTTCAGGCCTTGGCCTTTCCATCGTTTCCGAGGCCGCGGGGATGTATGGCGGAGATCTCAAGCTCGAGACATCGCCAATGGGCGGGTTGATGGTGCTGCTGCGCCTGCCGGCGGCAGGCTGAAACGCCTATTCCGCGGCTGCTCCAGAGACAACGGACTCAAGTGTTGGAATGCCGCGCTCGCGGTAAGGCGTGCGGCCGAAGAAGGCGCGATAGCATTTGGAAAAATGCGAAGGTGAGGAGAAGCCGCAGGCCAGCGCGACGTTGATCACCGACATGTCGGTCTGCAAGAGCAAGGAGCGCGCCTTGCGCAAACGCAGCTCGAGATAATATCGCTTCGGCGAACGATCGAGATAGCGGCGGAACAGGCGCTCCAACTGCCGGGTTGAAAGTCCGGCCTGTCGAGCGAGGATGCTGGGGCTCAGCGGATCCTCGAGATTTTGCTCCATCTGCTCGATGATGCTGACGAGCTTCGGGTGCCGCGCGCCAATACGTGCTGGCAGCGACATGCGCTGGTGCTCGTTCTGATGACGGACGGGCGAATGGAGGATGGTCTCGGCCACCTCGGCGGCGAGATCAGGCCCGTGCTGGCCGCTGATCAGCGATAGCATCATATCGAGGGCCGAGGTGCCACCGGCGCTCGAGAACCGGTCGCGGTCGATCTCGAACAGGCTGCCGGTCACGTTGATGTCCGGGAATGCCTCGGCAAAGCCCGGGAGATTTTCCCAGTGGATCGTGCAACGGTGCCCTTCCAGCAAGCCTGCTTCGGCGAGGATGTGGCTCGCCGTGCAGAGGGCGCCAATGTCATTGCCACGGCGGGCGACCTTTCGAAGCCAGGCGATCAGCCGCCGGTCAGTATGCTGCTGGATGTTGAGCCCGCCGCAGACCACGATTGTGGCCTGGGCTGGAACAGTTTCCAGATTTCCCACCACTGCTGTTATGAGGCCGTTGGACGCGGCAACGGGCTGTCCGTCCACCGAATACATGGACCATTCGTACAGCTGCCGCTCGGCGGATCGATTGGCGAGCCGCAAAGGTTCGATGGCCGAAGTGACCGGCATCATCGAGAATTCGGGGACCAAAATAAAAGCAAAGCGCTGCGGCAACTCACGGGGAGGCTGTCCAAACATTGATGGTCCCAACCTATGTCACATTGCCGCGAGTATACTGGATAACAGTATCCCGCGGATCGGCAGCACGACCTGCCATCTTATTAGCCTAGGTCCAGGACATAGGAAAGTGAACGTCGCTCTCAAGGTGGGGAGTCGCGTGGCTTTGAGTGGCGGAAGCAGGGTTTACGAGGTTCGTGTTGGCAGCTTCGGGCAGACGGTCGCAATCCCGTATGCCGAAGTCGCTTCCGGACCCAAATCCCGCTCAAGAAATAACTACATTAATGGCGTTGATGAACCGCTCCGCCCAGGATCTCCAGAAATGATGGCAAGCATGCTCGCCACCGTCCGTCAGAGCCAAAATCCGGCCCGCGACTTTCTCGAGGATCACTCGGTCGAGGTCACGCCGAGGCAGGGAGATAAAATCGAGATCTTGCGGCAGGCTTTGAAGCCTGGCAGTCGCGTATACATCGCGCTGATCAATCCCGATGAGGTTCCCCAGCAGATCGAAATGGCGAAAATGCTGGCGGTGAACGGATTCAATCCGGTACCCCATCTGCCGGCGCGGCTGGTGAGATCTGCCGCTTCACTCGAGGACCGCATCGCCCGTTTCGCCGGCGAGGCTGGTGTGACTCAAGTGTTGGCGATCGGGGGCGGGCTGGCGCCGCTGGGCGAATTTTCCTCGACGATCAGCCTGTTGCGGACGGGCGTCCTTGAGAAGCACGGGATCCGCAAGCTGGGCCTTGCGGGCCACCCTGAGGGAAATTCCGATATCGTCAAGGCCTATGGCGAGGGCGCGCTGCTTGAGGCACTTGCCGTGAAGCAGGCCTATGCCGCAGAGCATGGGCTGGAGGCCTATCTGGCAACGCAATTCCTGTTTGCGGCGGAGCCCGTCGAAGGGTGGGCAAAGCAGCTGCGTGCCAATGGCATTACGCTGCCTATCCATGTGGGCATTCCCGGACCGGCCACTATCAAGACCTTGGTCAAATATGCGGTTCTCTGCGGCGTCGGGCCCTCGGCGCGGATGATCCGGAAACAGGCGTTGAACGTCACAAAACTGCTGACGGTCTCCAGGCCGGATGAGATGGTGAGCGATCTCGGCCGCCTCCAGCAGAGCCAGCCGGAGCTCGGAATTGCGCGAGCGCATCTCTACCCATTTGGCGGCTTTGACAAGCTGTTCCACTGGGTTGACGAGGTCCGCTCGCTCTGAATGTGAGCTGGGCCCGGCTAGACCGGAGGCGGGTTCTGTTCTCCGTAAAGCTCGACCAAGGCATTGCGGGCGCCGGTCCTCAGCAGCCATTCCCACGCGAATTCCGCATAAGAGCGGAACACGAAGAGATCAATCACGTCCGGATCGTCATCGACGACGTGGATCAGAGCCGCGATCTCCGCAAACAGCGCGCGTTTCACAAAACCTGCCTTGATTTCCGGCGCGAGCAGGTTCAACGAGCAGCCCTTCATCAAGACCATTCGCGCTTCGGGGCCGGAAAGCCGGATGATGCAGCGCATGTCGCTGACATCGCAAACCAACGCGTGGAGCCCTGCGAGTTTCACTTGCAAGGCCTGTACGAGGGCCGGGGTATCCGCACGAGGCGCGAGCACCAGCCACTGGTCGGTGGAGAGCCAGAGAACCGTCACGGCCTCATGCCGAGCCGAGCTCCGGGGCAGGCGCGGCAGATCGACGCCGAGACAGTCCCGAATAGCGGCGAGGAAGCGATCGTCACCAGGCTCGCCACGCAAATCAATCATTCCGAGATCGGTGATCTCGGCAAGACCGATGGCAAGATCTCGAGGCGACTGCCGATCGGTGCGATGGTGAAGTGGGCTCGCGAAGTCGGGTTCAGACATTCTGGCGCGCTCCCTCTTTGTCATAGAAAACGGGCTCGACGATCTTGGCGCGAATGACCTTTCCTTCACTCAAAGGGAAGCTGATCACCTGGCCCATGCGCTTGCGGCCCTCCCGGATCAGAGCAAGGGCGATCGAGCGTTTCAGGGTGGGGCTCCAATAAGTCGAGGTCACCTGGCCGATCATGCGCATGGGCGGCTGCGGCAATGGGGTCTCCACCGCGTATGCGCCGTCGGGCAGCACGATTTGAGGATCCTCCGTGAGCAAGCCTACAAGCTGCTTTCGGCCCTCAGCCTTGAGATAGGCGAGGTCCAAAGCACGTTTTCCGACGAAATCCGGCTTCTTCTTCGATACGGCCCAGTCGAGGCCGAGATCGAGCGGTGTCACCGTGCCGTCGGTTTCATCACCGATGGCAATGAACCCCTTCTCGGCGCGCAGCACGTGCAAGGCCTCCGTGCCATAGGGGGCAATGCCGAATTCAGCGCCAGCCGCCAGCAGGGCATCCCAAAGTGCCCGACCATAGCCGGCCGGGGTTGCGATTTCGAAGGAAAGCTCGCCCGAGAAGGAGATCCTGTAGAGCCGTACGGGATAGGAACCAAGCGTTCCTGACGCATATCCCATGAAGGGCAACGCCTGGGGCGAGAGATCGATATCCGTGCCGAGCTTCTCGAGGATGGCGCGGGCCTTTGCCCCTGCCAAAGCGAATTGCGCCCATTGCTCGGTGACATTGGTGATAAAGACCTTGTCGTGGGTCCATTCCGTCTGCAGCCATTCCTCAAGCCAGGCGGTCACCCGGTCGGCACCGCCGGAGGTGGTGTGCATGAGGAAATGGTCCTCCGCGATCCTCACGGTGACCCCGTCATCGAACAGGAAGCCGGCATCGGTCATCATGAGGCCATAGCGGGCCCGGCCGACCTTCAGGGTGGAGAAGGTGTTGGTATAGATGCGGTCGAGGAACGCGGCGGCGTCCGGGCCCTTCACCTCGATCTTGCCCAGGGTTGAGGCATCGAGAAGCCCGACCTTCTCACGAACCGTCACAATCTCGCGGTTCACGGCATCATGCCGACTCTCGCCGGGCTTTGGATAGCAATAGGGCCTGCGCCAATGTCCGACGGGCTCAAAGCTCGCCCTCTGGGCGAGATGCCATTCATGGACAGGGGTGCGCCGTACCGGGAGGAACAGCTGCTTCGTGTGGCTGCCGGCAATGGCCCCGAAGGTCACCGGCGTATAGGGCGGGCGGAAGGTGGTCGTGCCGATCTCCGGGATCGGCTTGTGGGTTGCTCCGGAGACGACCCCAAGGCCCAGCGTGTTGCTGGTCTTGCCCTGATCGGTCGCCATGCTCCACGTGGTATAGCGCTTCACATGCTCGATGGACTGGTAGCCTTCGCGCAGAGCCAGTTCCAGATCGGCTGCGGTTACGTCGTTCTGGTGGTCGATGAAATGCTTGTTGCCCTCATTATAGGAGCCGGTCGCGGGCATGAACCAGATGGGCTCGATCGCGCTCGTGGGATGCGATGCAGCTTTGGCGCGTGGGAGAGCACCACTGCTGCTGTTGCCTGAGGCAGCTTCGCCTGCGGCATAGGCCTCATCCAGGATGGCTGCAGGGTCGAATGTGCCATTGGCTGCACCGACCGCGCGCATGCGGGCTGTCGTCCGATCAGGGCGGTGAGCGGCTAGTTGTTCATCAAATCTCAGCTTGCCGCCATTGTGGCACCAAAGATTGACGACGGGATTCCAGCCGCCCGAGACTAGCACGAAATCTGCCGGGATCACCTCCTCGGAAGAGATGCGACCTTGGCCCGCGCGATAGGGCGAGACCACGACGCTCTCGATGGAAAGGCCGCCAAAGCTGGTCTTGACATTCGATATGCCTGAGGCCGGCGAGACCATCACTCCGGATGCTCGCAATTCTTCGGCGAGCGCCTCCGGTGCTTGGGGCCGAGCATCCACGAGACGGGAAATTGGCACGCCGGCTTTCGCATAGGCGAGCGCCGTCCGGTAGCCATCATCGTTGTTGGTGAAGACGACCCCGCGCTGCCCCGGGGATACGGCATAGCGCGCAAGCAGGGCCCGCCCCGCCAAGGACATCATCACGCCTGGCCGATCATTATTCGCAAAGGCGATCGGCCGCTCGATGGCGCCGGTCGCCATGATGATCTCGCGTGCTCTGAGCTTCCACAATCTAAGCCGTGGCGTGCCGGATCGAGCCGCAGCGGGATCAGGATCGGTCAGGCGCTCCAACAGCCCCACGAAATTGTCGTGGAAATGACCCCAGGCGGTTGTCCGGGTCATCACGTGGACGTTGTCCGCCTTGGCAAGCCGGGCGGTTACTTCCCTTGCCCAGTCGAGGGCCGGGCGGCCATCGATCACAGCGCCGCCCAAGTCGGCGAGGCCGCCGAAACGCGGATTCTCGTCGATAATGATGACATGAGCGCCGCGGGCGGCCGCTGCTTCCGCCGCCGCGAGACCCGCAATTCCCGCACCCACCACCAGGACGTCGCAATGGGCGTGCATCTGCTCGTAAAGGTCGGGATCGGGCGCAGTCGGGGCCTTGCCGAGCCCGGCGGTCCGGCGGATCAACGGCTCATAAAGCATCTCCCAAAAACGCTGCGGCCACATAAAGGTCTTGTAGTAGAAGCCGGCGGGAAGAATGCGTGAGAACAGGCTGTTGAGCTGGCCGATGTCAAAGATGAGGTTCGGCCAGCGGTTCTGCGTAACCGCCGTCAGGCCATCGTAGAGTTCAACCTGGGTTGCCCTGAGATTTGGCTCGTGCCGTGCGCCTTGGCCGACCCCGATCAGGGCATTCGGCTCGTCCGCGCCAAGCCCCATGACACCGCGGGGGCGGTGATATTTAAAGCTGCGCCCGAAGAGCCGCTCGCCATTGGCTAGCACGGCAGAGGCGACGGTGTCGCCCGCAAAGCCCGTCATGCGCCGCCCATCAAATGTGAAGGTGAGCCTCCGGGTCCGGTCAATGAGGCGGCCAGCCTCGGGCGAGGAGGCCAGGCGATAGGGCTTACCTCTCACCGGTGCTCTCCAGTTCAGCGTTCTTGGGTTCTGCGGCAGTCGAAGCAGGCTCTGCTTGCCGCTGATCGAAAAAGCCGTACCAGGGATTGCTGGGCGGGATCTGCGCAATAATCTCGCGCGGTGGCAACTCGGTAATGCCGTAGCAGGCCTTGATCTCCATCGTCACGGTGTCGCGCGCCATATGAAACCATTTTGCGCAGCCGCGATCACAGCGCCAGCGCTCGAAATGCAGACCCTTGGGATTGAGGCGGACATAGAGATAGTCGCGCTGCGCCTCGTCGCTGACCTCGCCGGGATTGGCTGACGCGGGGCGACGGATATGGGCTTGCCCGCCATAGTGAAAGTCGGTCTCGTCTCCGACATTGCCGCAGACTGGGCAGGTGATCAGCAGCATGGCGCGCAGGTCCTTGCTATGGGTTGGGCCAAATGGTCCGTCATGGCCGGATATGACAACTGAGCGGGAGCAGCAGCCGACATCAGGGATCTCAGTGAGCGACGGCCGCAGCCACGCTCTCGTCAATGAGGCGGCCTTCGAGGAACCGGTCGAGCCCGAAGGGGGCCGCAATCGGATGAGGGCGATCATTGGCGATGGTGTCGGCGAAAACGAAGCCCGAGCCTGGAATGGCCTTGAAACCGCCGGTGCCCCAGCCGCAATTCACATAAAGCCCCTTCACGTCGGTCTTGCCGATGATCGGCGAACGGTCGCCGGTCATGTCGACAATGCCACCCCACATGCGCATCGTGCGCAGCCGGGAGATGATCGGGAATGTTTCCACGAGCGCGGTGATGGTGTGCTCGAGGGCGGGCAGGGTGCCTTTCTGGGAATAATTATTATAGGCATCGGCGCCACCGCCGATAACGAGCTCGCCTTTATCCGATTGGCTGATATAGCCATGGACCGTGTTGGCCATCACCACCACATCGATGACCGGCTTGATCGGCTCTGAGACCAGAGCCTGCAGGCACACGCTCTCAAGCGGCATATTGACCCCGGCCGACTGCATCAGCGGCGAGGTATTGCCGGCGGTCACCACAGCCACCTTCTTGGCGCGGATCGTGCCGCGGCTCGTCTCGACACCGGTTACCCGGTCGTCGTCGCGGATGATCTTGAAGACCTCGCAATTCTGGATGATGTCGACGCCGCGAGAATCGGCGCCGCGCGCGTAGCCCCAGGCGACGGCATCATGGCGCCCGGTACCGCCGCGCGGTTGATAATAGGCGCCTAGAATGGGATAGCGCGCATTCGGGCTATCATTGATGATAGGCACCAGGCGCTTCACCTCGGCGGTGTCGATCATTCGCGCCTCGATCCCCGCCAGCCGATTGGCATGGTTCGTACGCTTCATTGCCCGAAGCTCATGCTCGGTTTGGCAGAGCATCAAGAGGCCGCGGGGGGAAAACATCGTGTTGAAATTCAGCTCCTGCGACAAATCCTCATAGAGCTTGCGCGAGAGCTCGTAGATCGCCATCGATTCATCTTGCAGATAGTTCGAGCGGATGATCGTGGTATTGCGGCCGGTATTGCCACCACCGAGCCAGCCTTTCTCAAGCACTGCCACATTGGTGACCTTGTGCTCCTTGGCGAGATAATAAGCAGTCGCAAGCCCGTGGCCGCCGGCACCAATGATCACCACGTCGTATTCTGGCCGAGGCTCCGGGCTGCGCCAGGCACGTGGCCAGTCCTTGTGGTAGTTGAGCGCATTGCGCGCGAGCGAAAAGATCGAGTAGAGCTTCATCGTTCTCCAGGACCGGCCAGGACGCAAAGCTCCGGTCGGTGCTGCAGAACCGCCGGTGGGTTGCGGCGACCTTAGCACCCGCTGCCACCTAGACATGCAGCTTTGCGACCTGGAGCACGTAAACTGCGACACCATAAGGCGGATTGGTAGCGCGGGCCAGAGCCAGGAATGAGATGCCCGGCGCCTCTCAGATCCGCCGGATTCAGCATTCCTGCCATCGGGATAATCTGTCCGATTGCAGATGGGCCGCGAATGGCCGATGGGAGTGATATGGAGTTCTGGATTGCTCTTGCCGTTCTGACGGGCATTGCCATTGCAGCGGTTCTCTGGCCGCTCGTCGCGCGGGGCAGGGGGGCTCAACCTGCGGCTGCGTACGATGCCGCCGTCTACCGGGATCAATTAGCAGAACTCGAGCGCGACGTGGGGCGCGGACTAATTGGCGCCAGCGAGGCGGCTGCGGCCCGGTCGGAGATTGCGCGCCGCTTGCTTGCTGCAGCCAAGCAGAGCGGCGGCCAAAGTCTTCACAACGCGATCCAGCCTAAGGGGATCATTCTCGCAGGATTAATCGGTATTCCCGCACTCAGCCTTGCAGTCTATTTGGCGCTCGGCCAGCCGCTGATGCCCGGGGTACCCCATGCGGAACGCCTCGCGCATGCGATGGAAAATCAGGACTATGCCGCCCTGATCGCGCAGGTGGAGCAGCACCTGGCAGAGCGTCCCGAGGATGCTCAGGGGTGGTCGGTCCTCGCCCCTATCTATCTGAAGCAGGGCCGCTATGTGGATGCAGCGAATGCCTATGGGCGGCTGATTGCCCTCAGCGGCGAGCGTGCCGATCTTCTGACGAGCTATGCTGAGGCCCTCATTCTGGCCGATGGCGGCATTGTAACTGAAAAGGCACGGGAAGCCGTCGACCGGGGACTGGCACTCGATCCAAAGCTGCCCAAGGCGCGCTTCTATAAAGGGCTTGCCGCCAAGCAAGACGGGGATAGGGACCAGGCCCTCAAGATCTGGCGCGCTTTGCTGGCGGATGCGCCACAGGATGCGCCATGGCGGCAGTTCGTGCAGCGTAATATCGATGAGGTCGAGGGTGGCACCTCCGGCCCGCCAGTTTCGCGCGAACGGATGGGCGCTGTGACCTCCCAAAGTCCAGCCCAGCAACGGGAGATGATCCGCGGCATGGTGGATGGGCTCGAAGCGCGGCTGAATGCCAATAGCGGCCCGCTCGATGACTGGCTGAAGCTCGCGCAGGCCCGGATGGTGCTGGGTGAGCAGAAGGCTGCTCTGGCGGCTCTTGATCGTGCTTCAGAACGTTTTCGGAGTGATAATGCGGCACTGGCACGCATAGACGAGGCCCGCCGCCTTCTGCATCAAGCAAACTGACCTGACTATGGGCGAAGAGGAATTTTTAGCGAATGGCGCTGTCGCGAAAGCAGAAACGCGGAGCTTTCATCGCCACCGGCATTGCCATTCTCGGCATTGCGGTGGGTCTGGTGCTGTTCGCGCTCAGCGATGCAATCGTGTTCTTCTATACCCCGAGCGAGGTCGCAGCGAAGGTTGAACCAGGGCAACGCTTCCGCCTCGGAGGCCTCGTTGCGACGGGTAGTGTCAGCAAGACAAGCGACGGCAAGGTTCAATTCGTTGTGACCGACACCCATAAGAGCCTGCCTGTCAGCTATGCGGGCATCCTGCCCGATCTGTTCCGAGAGGGCCAAGGGGTGGTCGCGGAGGGAATGCTGGACGGGCAAGGGAAATTCGTGGCGGATACAGTGCTCGCCAAGCATGACGAGAATTATATGCCGCGAGAGGTCGCCGATGCCCTTAAGGAAAAGGGTGTCTGGCAGCACAATGAGGCCCGCCAATAGTGGCTAAAGGCGCAAAGCTGGAACGCAGCGGATGATCACGGAGGCCGGTCACTTCTCTTTGGTGCTGGCGATGGTCGTGGCCTTCTATCAGGCAACGATACCCGTTTATGGCGCTCATGTCGGCAATGATCGCATGATGCGCGTCGCTACGACGGCCGCGCTTGCGCAGCTGTTCTTCGTCGCCGTGTCCTTTGCCGCGCTGGTCCATGCTTTCGTTGTGTCCGACTTCTCGGTCAAGCTCGTGTGGGCCAATTCCCATTCGGCCAAGCCCCTGCTCTACAAGGTCTCCGGCGTATGGGCCAATCACGAGGGATCCATGCTGCTGTGGATCATGATCCTTGCCCTGTTCGGTGCGGCCATTGCCCTTGGCGGGCGCAACCTCCCTTTGGCTTTGCGGGCGCGCACGCTCGCCGTTCAGGGCATGATCGGGGCGGCTTTCCTCCTGTTTACGTTGCTCACCAGCAACCCCTTCGAGCGGCTTCTTACGCCACCGGTCGATGGGAATGGCATTAACCCATTGCTGCAGGATCCCGCGCTCGCCTTCCATCCTCCGTTCCTCTATGCGGGCTATGTAGGGCTTTCGAGCGTGTTCTCCTTTGCCTCGGCAGCTCTCATCGAGGGAAAGGTCGATGCGGCCTGGGCGCGATGGGTAAGGCCTTGGACACTCGCCGCCTGGATGTTCCTGACGGTCGGCATCGCAATGGGCTCCTGGTGGGCCTATTACGAACTCGGCTGGGGCGGATGGTGGTTCTGGGATCCCGTTGAAAATGCTTCGCTGATGCCATGGCTGATCGCCACGGCGCTGCTCCACTCTGCCATTGTGGTCGAGAAGCGGGACGCCTTGAAAATCTGGACCATATTGCTCTCGGTTCTCGCCTTTTCGTTCAGCCTACTCGGCACGTTCCTGGTGCGCTCGGGCGTACTCACCTCGGTGCATGCCTTCGCCGTCGACCCGGAGCGCGGCCTTTTCATCCTGCTCATCCTGTGCCTGTTCATTGGCGGTGCCCTCACTCTCTTCATGGTGAGAGCACCGCAGCTCAAACAGGGCGGCCTTTTTGCGCCGGTGAGCCGAGAAAGCGCGCTCGTCATCAACAATCTGCTGCTCGCCTCTGCCGCGGCAGCGGTGTTGGTCGGCACGCTCTATCCGCTCATCCTCGAGGTTGTGACCGGCGCCAAGATTTCCGTCGGCCCCCCATTCTTCAATCTGACTTTCGGACCGTTGATCCTGCCATTGCTGCTCCTCGTGCCGATCGGGCCAATGCTCGCCTGGAAGCGAGCGGATGCCTGGGCTGCCGTCCAGCGTCTGTGGGCTGCTGCAGTGATTGCCGCGGCCGCCGGCGCTCTGGCGCTGGGCCTCAAATCCGATGGGCCGCTGCTTGCGCCTCTCGGTGTTGCGCTTGGGTTCTGGCTGATCGCCGGGGCAGTCGCTGAACTTGCCTATCGCTCAAGGGTCGGCGAAGTCCCCCTCGCAACGGCCATCAGGCGGCTTGTGGGCCTGCCGCGACTCGCCTTCGGCACGGCACTCGCACATGCCGGTGTCGGGGTCGTCGTGCTCGGGGTGGTTGGGGTCACCGCCTGGCAGCAGGAAGAGGTGCTCGTGATGACGCCTGGCCAGGTTGTGAACATGGCCGGCGCAACGATCACCTTTCGGGGCGTTGGGCCCGTTCAGGGGCCGAACTGGCGGGACGAGCAGGGTCGCTTCGTCGTTTCCGCCGCTGGCCGCGAGGTCACCGTCCTCACGCCCGCCAAGCGCACCTTCGAGCCAAGCGGCCAGACCACCTCGGAAGTGGGGATCTATCCGTTCTGGTCCGGGGATCTCTACATTGCGATGGGCGATGGCCAGGAGGCGGGCGGACAGCAAGCCCGCGTCGTTCGGCTCTATTTCAACCCGCTGGTGCCGCTGATCTGGATCGGGGCAGGTCTCATGTTCCTGGGCGGTGCACTGTCGCTGAGCGACCGCCGCTATCGGATCGGGGCGCCATCGCGAGGGCGGGCCAAGCTCGGGGCCGAGCCCGCGGGAGCATCAACGTGATCTGGTGCAGGATCGCCGCCGCGATCGCGATCGTGCTGACCACTGTCGTCCAGGTGCTCGCGTTTCAGCCTGACGAGGTTCTGCCCGACCCGGCGCTTGAGGCCCGGGCGCGAGCGCTTTCAGAGGAAATGCGCTGCCTCGTCTGCCAGAACCAGTCGATCGATGACTCGGACGCGCCGCTCGCCCGTGATCTCCGGCTCACGATCCGGGAGCGGCTCAAGGCGGGCGATACGGATGACGAGATCGTCCGCTTCATGGTTGCGCGCTATGGGGAATTCGTGCTGCTGCGTCCCCGTTTCGAGCCGGCCACCTGGGCGCTGTGGGGCGCCCCCTTCGCGGTGCTTCTGATCGGGGCCGCCATCCTGCTTTGGCGCCGGCGAGTCCTCAGCCGCGCATCTCTAGAGCCACCGCTTACTCCTGCCGAAGAGGCTGAACTTCAGCGGCTCTTGCGCGATCCACCCACTCCAGGTCAGCCTTAACAATATTTAATCCTACGGAAAGGTGGCCGTAACGCCCGCCATCCATTCTCCAGCGTCGAGATAAATAACCCGACTGTGGAGACGGAGATGAAGAACACCAAGACCCGTAGGCGAACGACGGTCATCGCACTCGGACTTGCGGCTTTGCTGGGCGCGACGACGTTGAGCGGGCCGGTGATGGAGCATGCGTTCGCCGAGAACCTCAGCAGCCAAGTGACAGGGCAGCACGCCCCTGCCGCAGGCTTTGCGGATATCGTGGAAAAGGTCATGCCGGCTGTCGTCAGCGTGCGCGTGGAGGGGCATGACCAGGTCGAGCTGTCGCGCGATGACGGGCTGCCCGATATTCCTGGCCTGCGGAACCTTCCGAAGGACAGCCCCTTCTACGAGTTTTTCCGCAACCTGCCGCAGATGCCTGACCGCCAGCCGCGTGAGCATTCCGTGGGGCTCGGTTCCGGATTCATCATCTCCGAGGACGGCTATGTGGTGACCAATAACCATGTGGTCGACAAGGCGGATAAGGTGATCGTCGGTACCAATGACGGCGAAGAGTACAGCGCCAAGGTCGTGGGCACTGATCCCAAGACCGATCTGGCGGTCCTCAAGATCGATACGGACAAGAAATTCTCGTTCGTGGAATTCGCGAAATCCGAGCCGCGGGTGGGCGACTGGGTCGTTGCGGTCGGCAACCCCTTCGGCCTCGGCGGTACCGTGACAACGGGGATCATCTCGGCGCGTGGCCGCGAGATCGGCGCGGGACCCTATGACGACTTCCTGCAGATCGATGCCCCGATCAACCGCGGCAATTCGGGCGGCCCTGCCTTCAACCTCAATGGGGAAGTGGTCGGCGTCAACACGGCGATTTATTCGCCCTCCGGCGGCAGTGTCGGCATCGGCTTTGCCATTCCCGCGAATATCGCCACGAATGTCGTGCAGAACCTCATCGAGAATGGTCATGTGACCCGTGGCTGGCTCGGTGTCGCCATTCAGCCGGTCAGCGATGACATCGCCGAGAGCATCGGTGCTCCGAACGACAATGGTGCGCTGATCGCGGAGGTGACGGATGATTCGCCGGCGGCGAGCGCAGGCCTCAAAGCCGGCGACGTGGTGCTCAGCGTAAACGATAAGGAGATCAAGACGCCTCGCGAGCTGTCGCGTGAGATCGCTCAGATCGCGCCCGGTCAGGATGTGAAGCTGAAGGTGTTCCGGGAGGGCAAGCAGCAAGAAGTGACCGTCGCCATCGGCAAGATGCCGGAAGAGCAGCAGGTCGCCTCGGCAGAAACCGGCTCCGCGCAGTCTGGCACCAGCCTCAGCCGGTTCGGGTTGCGGGTCGCGCCGGCCGATGACGGCGAGGGCGTCACGATCACCCAGGTTGATCCTAACGGGTCTGCTGCCGAGAAAGGGCTGCAGGAAGGTGATCGCATCGTCTCGGTTGCCGGCTCTCCGGTGAAGTCACCGCGCGATTTCCGTCAGGCGTTGGAGACGGCGGGGAAGGATCGCAAGTCCGTCCTGCTCCTCGTCCGCCGGGGCGATAACCAGCTGTTCGTCGCCCTGCCGCTCGCGAAGAGCTGATCGCTACACAATGGCAGATCCCGGTCCCGCCTCGGGATCTGCCCGCCGCACGGCCGCGCCGTGGTTGACGGTTCCCGCCAAGTGCGCCGTGCGGCACCTCGCCCGTCCCAAGCCCTGAGCGGCCCTGCCCCAAATCCGAGATCGGAGGCGGCAATGCCAGTTGTGAATGAAAAGCAATCGCCTATCATATCCACTGTTCCGACTCCCTCGCCAAGATCACACACCATGCGCATCCTTGTCATCGAGGACGACTTACAGGCAGCATCCTATCTGCTGAAAGGGCTGAAGGAGAGCGGCCATGTGGCTGATCACGCCGCCAATGGCGAGGACGGATTGGAGCTTGCTCGCCAAAGATTGCACGACGTGCTCGTGGTCGACCGTATGCTGCCCGGCATGGATGGGCTCACGATCATCGAGACGCTGCGACAGGAGGGGGTCAGGACGCCGGTGCTCATCCTCTCGGCGCTCGGCGAGGTCGATGACAGGGTACAGGGATTGCGGTCCGGCGGTGATGATTATCTCGCCAAACCCTATGCCTTTTCGGAGCTTTTGGCGCGGGTTGAGAGCCTTGCCCGGCGGATCGAGCCGGAACGTACCAAGACACGCCTCCATGTGGGCGATCTCGAAATGGATCTGCTCAAGCGTACGGTGACCCGCGGCGGCGAGCCCATTCTCTTGCAGCCGAGAGAATTCAAGCTGCTGCAGTATCTCATGGAGAATGCCGGCCGGGTGGTCACGCGGACCATGCTGCTCGAGCATGTCTGGGATTATCACTTCGATCCGCAGACCAATGTGATCGACGTCCATATCTCTCGGCTCCGCGCCAAGATCGACAAGGGGCACGACCAGCCATTGCTGCATACAATTCGCGGTTCCGGATACACAATTCGTGCCGGAAACTAGAGAAAGTTGGCTCAGCCGCTGGGGCAAGCTCCTGCGGACATCAACCTTCCGGCTTGCTGCTGGCTACCTGCTCCTGTTTGCGATCTCGTCCGCGGTCATTCTCTCCTATGTGTATTGGGACACTGCGGGGCTGCTCGCCCGCCAAACGGACGAGACCATCGCTGCCGAAGTGTCCTTCCTTGCCGAGCAGTATCACAGTGGCGGCATCGCCGCCCTCGTCCGCAGCATCAATGGTCGCGCCGAGAATGCGGATGACAGCATCTATCTCCTGGTCAATGTGTTCGGCCGCCGGATCGCCGGGAATCTCCAGGGCATGCCGGTCGATGCCCTGAATTCCGCGCCGAACTGGATCGAATTTCCCTATGCGGTGCAGACGGCGGAGGGCGTGGAGAAACACCAGGCGCGCGCCTTTCATACCCGGATCGACATGGGGTACACGCTGGTGGTCGGCCGGGACATCCAAGAGCGGCGGGAATTCACCGAGATCATCCAGCGAACGCTAATCTGGGCGCTGGGCTTCACCTTCTTGCTCGGGCTGATCGGCGGCCTGTTGATGAGCCGCAACTTCCTGAGGCGGGTCGACTCGATCGCGGAGACGAGCCGGACGATCATGGAAGGCGATCTTGCGGGCCGCATGCCGGTATCGGGAACAGGGGATGAGCTCGACCGCCTTGCGATCAGCCTCAATCAAATGCTCGAACAGATCGAGCGGCTGATGATCGGCATGCGAGAGGTGTCGAGCAATGTCGCGCATGATCTCAAAACGCCGCTTACCCGCATGCGTGCCCAAGTGGAAGATGCCCTGCGCGGCGGCTCGCCGGAGCAGTATCGCAAGGCACTGGAGGAAACTCTGGTCGAGGCCGACAGCCTGCTAAGGATCTTCAATGCGCTGCTCAGCATCGCCCGGGCGGAAGCCGGACAGTCCCGGGAAGGGGTCGGGCCGATGGATGCGGCGGATCTCGCGAATGATATGGCCGAGCTTTACGGGCCACTCATCGAGGATGAGGGGGGCAGTTTCACCGCGAAGATCGACCGTCCCTTACCCGTGAAGGCCGATCGGCAGCTGATGGCCCAGGCACTCAACAACCTGCTCGATAATGCGCTCAAATATGGGCGTCCGGCCAATGGTCAGCCGCTTGCGGTCACCCTTTCGGCACAGCGGCGCGATGACGAGATCGTGCTGGCGATTGCGGATAACGGTCCTGGCATTCCGGAAGATCAGCGTGAGCATGTGTTGGAGCGCTTCGTCCGGTTGGATGCCAGCCGCTCGCGGCCGGGCAGCGGATTGGGCCTCAGTCTCGTCGCGAGTGTCATGAAGCTACACGCCGGCCAGTTGACCTTAAGCGATAACAGGCCTGGGCTGATCGCCGAGCTGAGATTGCCAATGCTTGCAGGGCTATCGGATAAGGCTTAATCCGGCGCTGTATTCCCAGTGGAAAGCGCGGGACCATGCTTGACCGGATTCCAACCCAGCTCATCGCTCAGCCCGGACCAGATGGCGCTGGGATCGCGGCTCCCTTCATCGCCGATATCGTCAAAGCGGCGGATGAGGGGGATCATGGCGCTCGCCGGCTAGCCGATCTCATCGGAGCAAACAGTGCTGTGCGCGATCTCGTCGAAGCGGTGATCGCGGGCTCTCCCTTTCTGCGCAGCCTCGTCTTGCGGGATCCGGGTTTCACTGCGGATCTCCTGGCAGGCGGTCATATCGCCGGTAAGGCAGAGCAGACGCTTGCGATGCTCTGTGAAGGGCTTTCCATAGCGCAGACGGGCAGTCATAGCGATGCGGAGCTCAAGCGCCTGCTGCGGCAAGCACGCTGGCGTGCCGCTCTCACCATCGCACTTGCCGATCTGGCGGGTGCGTGGAATGTTGCCAAGGTCACGTCCGGTCTCACGCGCTTCGCGGACGCCGCCCTGAATGCGGCGGTCGACTGGCTGCTCCTCGATGCAGGCAAGCGCGGCCAGCTCACCTTGTGCAATCCTGCAAGCCCTGGAGCCGAGAGCGGGCTCATTCTGCTCGCCATGGGCAAATATGGGGCGGGCGAGCTCAACTATTCGAGCGATATCGATCTCATCGTCTTTTACGACCCAGCCATCGCTCCGCTGGCTGACGGGGTCGAGCCCGCGCCATTCTTCGTCAAACTCACCAAGCGGCTGGTCAATCTGCTGCAGGATGTGACCGCCGATGGCTATGTCTTTCGCGTCGATCTGCGGCTGAGGCCCGATCCGCGTGCGACCAACGCCGCGATCGCGGTTGAGGCGGCGGCGATCTATTACGAGCATATGGGGCAGAACTGGGAGCGGGCGGCGATGATCAAGGCCAGGCCTGCGGCTGGCGACATTGCCGCGGGCAATGAAATGCTGGCCCGGCTCACGCCCTTCATCTGGCGCAAGTATCTCGATTTTGC
Organism: Rhodoligotrophos sp. CJ14; assembly: GCF_038811545.1. GTDB lineage: Bacteria > Pseudomonadota > Alphaproteobacteria > Rhizobiales > Im1 > Rhodoligotrophos > Rhodoligotrophos ferricapiens. The sequence goes on along the minus strand of NZ_CP133319.1, from coordinate 985,706 downwards.
CGCCATTCTCGATGTGCAGTCGCTCAAGCGGCAGATCCAGGCGGTCCGCGGCCATGGCACGGTGGCGGTGCATGGTCATAACATCAAGCTCGGTCGCGGGGGTATTCGCGAGATCGAGTTCTTCGTACAGACCCAGCAACTCATTGCCGGTGGACGCAATCCGGAGCTCCGGGGCCGGCAGACGCTTGCCATGCTGGAGGCGCTTGCCGAGGCGGATTGGATCACCAGAGAGGCAGCTGCCGAACTGCAGGCCGCCTATCTCTATCTGCGCGCGGTCGAGCACCGCATCCAAATGGTTGCAGACGAGCAAAACCATACCCTGCCTGGAAAGGGGGAGGCCTTCGACCGCTTTGCGCATTTCGCGGGATATCAAGAAATCGCCCAGTTCGAAGCAGATCTCGAGCGGGTGCTAAAATGTGTCGAACGACATTATGCGGCGCTGTTCGAGGAATCGCCGGATCTTGGCACTGAGGCAGGCAATCTCGTCTTCACGGGGGGCGAGGATGATCCCGATACGCTCGAGGCCCTGCGCAAGCTGGGCTTCAAAGGCGTGACCGAAGTCGCGGCCACGATCCGCAGCTGGCATTTCGGGCGCTATCACGCGACCCGCAGCGCACGGGCCCGAGAGCGGCTCACGGAGATCATGCCAGCCTTGCTGTCAGCGCTTGCGCGTTCGGGTGATCCGGATGCCGCCTTCATCGCCTTCGATCGGTTTCTTGCAGGACTTCCCGCGGGGGTCCAGCTGTTCTCACTGCTCTGGGCCAATCCGCATCTTCTCAACCTCCTGGCCGACATCATGGGCACGGCACCGCGCCTTGCCGGCATTCTCAGCCGGCGGCCGCGGATTTTCGATGCGGTGCTTGATCCCGGCTTTTTCGGTCCGCTGCCCGATGCTGAGGAACTGACGGGGCTCATCGATGCCGCCCTCACCGGGACCGATCGCTACGAGGATCTGCTCGACCGGACCCGTGCTGTCGGGAACGAGCAGCTGTTTCGGATTGGCGTCCGCGTGCTTTCGGATACGGTGAGTGTCGAGGAGGCCGGGACAGCCTACAGCAATCTTGCGGATATCGTCGTGGACCGGCTGCTTACCGCTTCGCTTGTCGATCTCGCATCGCGCCATGGGCATATCCCGGGCGGGGAGATTGCCCTCATTGCCATGGGCAAATGGGGCGGACGGGAGATGACCGCCACCTCCGATCTCGACATGATCCTCGTCTATGACGTGCATGAGGGATCGCAGAGTTCGGACGGGCCCAAGCCGCTGCCCTCGGCGCAATATTATGGCCGGCTCGCGCAGCGGCTGATCGCGGCGCTTTCGGCACCGACGGCCGAAGGCTCGCTTTACAATGTGGATATGCGGCTCAGGCCCTCGGGCAATTCTGGTCCAGTCGCGACCCATATCGACCGGTTCGAGAGCTATCAGCAGGGGGAGGCCTGGACATGGGAGCGCATGGCGCTGACGAGGGCGCGCGTGATCTTCGGCCCGCCGCCCTTGCGCGCGCGCATCGAGGCGGCCATCCGGCAGGCGCTCACTGCGGCGCGTGATGTCAATGTGGTGCGGACCGATGTTCTCGACATGCGCCGCAGGCTCGAGGCCGAGTTCGGCAAGAGGGGACCTTGGGACCTGAAGCAGAGCCCTGGCGGTCTCGTCGATATCGAGTTCATCGCGCAATTCCTGCAACTCGCCCATGGGAGCAGCCATCCCGGCATTCTCGACCAGAACACGCAAGCGGCTCTGGAGAAGCTTGCAGGTGCCGAGCTGATCGATCCCGAGGCTGCCCGCATATTGGCGAGCGCCAACCGCTTCTTCCTCCGCATGACTCAGCTGCTCAGGGTCTGTGTGACGGGACGGTTCGATCCGGATACTGCTCCGGACGGGCTCCGGCGCCTCTTGGCACGGGCGGCCGAGACGCCAGATTTCCGCGCGCTCGAGGCTTACCTTCCGGAGCTTCAGTCGGATATCCGTGATCAGTTCAGGCGAATTGTCGGAGAGCCCTGAGGCTAGCCGCCGATCCTCACCCCTGGTTTGTCAAAAGATGTCGTGCGTTATGCCACGGCGCCCTTGAGCATAGCCTCATGCGCGCGTGCGGCGTTGCTCGGCAAAAAGACCGTCACGGTCGTGCCCTTGCCCTCGGTGCTGTCGATCTTGATCGAACCGCCATGGAGCTCGATCAGCGATTTCGAAATGGCGAGGCCCAGCCCTGAGCCACTCTTCGTCTTGGTGAGCTGGTTCTCGACCTGCTCAAAGGGTCGACCCAGCTTGTCGATCGCTTGCCTTGGAATGCCGATCCCCGTATCGGCGATGACAATGGCAACTTCGCGACCGCGGTCTTCCGCGGCGATGGTAACGCTGCCCCCGGCCGGTGTGAATTTGACGGCATTGGCCAGGAGGTTGATCATGACCTGCTTCAATGCACGCTTGTCGCCGGTGACCGGCAAACGTTCCGGGAAGGCGCGGATAATCGAGACATTCTCTTCCGCCGCGCGCGCCGATATGATCCGCAGGGAATCCTCAAGAATGACGCCCACATCGCAGGGCTTGATCTCGAGCGGCATTCGTCCGGCCTCGATCTTGGACATGTCGAGAATGTCGCTGATCACGTCCAAAAGATATTGCCCGCTGCGGTGGATGTCGGTTGCATATTCCGTGTAGCGCTTGGTGCCGATCGGGCCGAGCATCTCCCGCTCCATCACCTCGCTGAAGCCGATAATAGCATTGAGCGGCGTGCGCAGCTCATGGCTCATATTGGCCAGGAACTCGGACTTGGAGCGGTTGGCCGCCTCTGCGCGGCCCTTCTCCTGAGCATATTTTTCGGCAAGCTCCGCCAGGCGCTGTGATTGCTGCTCGAGCGCCAGGCGGGATTTCTGCAAGTCGCGGACCGTGTTCATCAGCTCGCGCTCGGAATCCATCAGCCGCTCTTCATGCTGCTTGAGCGAGGTGATGTCGGTGCCGACCGAAACAAAGCCGCCGTCTTTCGTGCGGCGCTCGTTGATCTGCAGCCAGCGGCTGTCCTCGAGCTGCACCTCGAATGTGCTGCCTTCCGAGGGATCGATATTGCCGACGGGCAAACGCTGGCGCACCACGGGCTCCTTGGCGGCCTTGGCGACCGCGTCGTAAGGGGTGCCGGTGACGCAGACGCTGGCGGGCAGGTTGTGGAACTGCTGGTATTTGCTGTTGCACATGACCAGCCGGTTGTCAGAATCCCAGAGTACGAAGGCCTCGGAGATATTCTCGATCGCGTCGCGCAGCCGGAGTTCTGCCTCCTGGTTGGCCTTGTCGGCCAGCTTCTGCTCGGTGATGTCAATGGCGATGCCAATGAGATGGGGGCCCACCTCGCCGGGGCTGCTTGCCAGTTCGGCGCGCACCCTGAGCCACACCCAGTGGCCATCGGTATGGCGCATCCGAAACTCCTGGTCGACGGATTTGCGGCCCGAGGTGAGGAGATCGTCGACCAGCTTGTCCATCTGCTTGTCTTCGGGATGCAGCAGATCGGCAACGATGGCGTAGGAGAGGAGGTCTCCGCGCGGCTCCAGCCCGAGAATATCGAACATGGACTGAGACCAGAAAATGTGGCCGCGCGCGATATCCCAATCCCACAAGCCGCAGCGGGCCCGGTCGAGGGCCTTGTCGAGCCGCTCCGTGGCGATCGCGAGCGTGTTGTCTGCTTCCGCGGCGCGGGCCGACTGCCAATGGAAGGCTGCGCCGATCAATGCGACCACCGATACCGTCGCGATGAACAGCGACATGAGCCGCAGCGCGCTCGAATTCCAGCTCGACAGCATGGCGCCACGTGACTGCATGACCGCGATCACGGCTGGATAGGGATCGAGGTCGCGCAGGGTGACGAAGACTTCCTCACCACTCGGCATGGTGACTGCGTTCATGTCGTCGCCGAGATTGCCGGACTGGTAGAGCACCGAGGATGGGAAGATGTCACGCAGCTTGCGGCCCTTGAGCGAGCCAATGTCGGGAGAGACCGATATGATCTCGCCGGCACCGGTGGCGAGGGCAAAGATCCGTCCGTTGGTGGTTGCGTCTTCCGACAGGAACCGGCGCAAGTCGGAGTCGCCGAGCTGACGGGGCATGCCCGATTTCTGCAATTCGTCGCGCAGGAAAGGCTGCAGCAGCGAATGGACAAGATCGGCCTGAAGGACCGAGGCCCGCTTATGCTCGGCGATGGTTGCTTCGCGCGCGTCCAGAAGATGTACCGCAATCGCCGAGCCCAAGGTCAGCATGAAGAGCCCGATGAGGCTCGTCACGAGCACACGCAGGGCGCGTTCCGAGATGGCAAGCCCGGTCCAGCGGCTTGCGATGAAGGGCAAGCGCAGGACGCGCTCCTTCGCAAACAGCTCTCCTATATGCGCCTTAGCCAACGTCGGATCCCCACAGCCGCCCCGAACAGCCCCGTACGCCTCGAGCGCTCGCACTTCGAATCAGATCCCTTATTGATTCGAACGGGCGCTGATTTGTCCAGTATTGGTGCACAGACAGCATGCTACTCAAGACAGGATCGTCCCTCCCGGCCGACACAGGGCCTCATTGGGGTATGGCGATGGTCCAGGCTCGCCCGAGGGATCTGGTGATTGGAGGGGGGTGCTACAACGGATGGTAGGCGAACATTATACACGCATAGGTTAATTAATCCATAGCAGGCAAGGGGTTACTTGCAATCATCGATAGGATTTCAGTCAGATCGCGGGAGAGATTGCTGGATGAGCGCACGCGGTCGATCTCACTGCCCGCAAGGCGCTGCCGGTTGGGCTCCAGCATGCGCCAGCTCTTGAAATTGCCGGCGATACGTGCGGCAACCTGCGGATTGATGGGATCGAGCGCCACGAGAATGTCGGCCAGCAGCTGGTAGCCCTGGCCCGAGCGGTCGTTGAAGGCCACCGGGTTCGCAGCCGCAAATGTGCCGATCAAAGCGCGGACCTTGTTCGGCTTGCGCAGAGAGAATGCCGGATGCTCCATAAGCCGGCGTACCCGCGCAATGGTCGAGGGAAAGGGGCCGAGCGCATGCAAGCTCAGCCACTTATCCACAAGGAGATGGTCACCTTTCGCGCGCTCATAGAACTCGGCCAGAGCCTCATCGCGTTGCAGGCAATCCAGCCGAGCCAGAACGGCCAGCCCCGAGAATATCTCAGTCATGTTGCTGCCGGCGCGGAACTGATCAAGGGCGAGCCTTGCACCCTCATCGCGATTACCGGCGGCAAGCAGGGTCAAGGCAGCGGCACGCAGGCTGCGACGGCCAGCGCTGTCTGGATCGGGGGTGTATGGCCCTGGCACGGCGCCCGTTTGGTAGGCCTCCTCCAGATCCTCCCTGAGGGTGCGGCCGAGATAGGCCGCGAGATGCTGGCGTGCGGCATGGATGGCGACCGGCTCGACATTCCTTCCGATCTCGCTTGCAAGATCAGGCTCGCTGGGAAGATTGAGAAGTTCCGCCTTGAGCTGTGCGGTCAGGGAAGAGGCGCGCAGACTTGACCGCAAAGCCTCAGAATAATCCGACGCATCCCATAGCCGCCGGCCCTCCACACAGGCTTGGGTTAAGGACAGGAGCAGCCGCTTGGCATAGATCTGGCCGGCTTCCCACCGATTGAAGGGATCCGGGTCATGCCCCATCAGGAACAGCCAATCAGCGTCTGAAAGATCGGTCTTCAGGCGTATGGGGGCGGAGAAGCCGCGATTGAGGGAAGGGACCGGGCGCTCGTCAATATCGATAAAGGTCCAGCTTTGCGCGGGCTCGCTAAGCTCAAGCAGGTTCGGCGTGTTCGTGCCGGAAGCCGTGCGCAACGGCATATCGCCACCGCTTGCATCAACGAGGCCCAGAGCGAGGGGGATCACCAGGGGCTGCTTCACCGATTGGTCCGGTGTCGGACGGGTTGCCTGGCCGGCGTTGATCGTGAACGTCCGCGCCGCCGGATCATAGGCCGTGGCAATGGTCACCTCAGGGGTGCCGGCCTGCTCGTACCACCTCTGAAACTGACCGAGATCGCGGCCCGACGCATCGGCCATGCAGGCGAGAAACTGCTCGACGGTCGCAGCCTGGCCATCATGGCGGGCGAAGTAGAGATCCATGCCGCTGCGGAAGGCGTCTCGGCCGATCAGTGCGCGCAGCATTCGGATGATCTCAGCCCCCTTCTCGTAAACGGTCGCGGTATAGAAGTTGTTGATCTCCATATATTGCGACGGCCGGACCGGGTGAGCTAAGGGGCCCGCATCCTCCGGAAATTGCTGGCTGCGCAGCAGGCGCACATCGGCGATCCGCTTGGCGATGCCGGAGCGGGTCGCGGTTGTGAATTCCTGGTCGCGAAAGACAGTCAGGCCTTCTTTGAGGCAAAGCTGAAACCAGTCGCGGCAGGTGACGCGGTTGCCGGTCCAGTTGTGGAAATATTCGTGGGCGATGATGCTCTCAATATGCGCATAGTCGGCATCGGTCGCCGTGTCCGGCCGGGCGAGAATGTATTTGTCATTGAAGATGTTGAGGCCCTTGTTCTCCATCGCGCCCATGTTGAAATCGGGGACGGCGACGATCATGAACATGTCGAGGTCGTATTCGCGGCCGAACGCCTCTTCGTCCCAGCGCATGGCGCGCTTCAGGCTGTCCATGGCCCAGGCGCAGCGATCCTCCTTGCCGGGCTCCACATAGATGCGCAGGATCACCTCACGGCCTGAGGCGGTCGTGAAGTGATCTTCGACATGGGCGAGCGTGCCGGCGACGAGGGCGAACAAGTAGCAGGGTTTGGGATAAGGATCATGCCAGACGGCAAAAGGCCGGCCATTCTCCAAAAGAGCTGCTTCGACCGGATTGCCATTTGAGAGAAGCACGGGGGCATCGGCCTGTTCGGCCTCGATGCGGGTTGTGAACGTGGCAAGAATATCAGGCCGATCGATGAAATAGGTGATCCTGCGAAAGCCCTCGGCCTCGCATTGCGTGCAGTATATGCCGTTCGAGCGATAGAGGCCGGAGAGTTCGGTATTGGCCTCCGGATCGCAGGTCGTCTCCACCTCCAACGTGAAGGGTTGCCGGGGAGGCTTATGGATGATCAGACGTTCCGGATTGAGGGTGTAGTCGGTTGGCGACAAAGCCTCGCCGTCAATAGAAACCGCATGCAGCGTGAGCTTCTCGCCGTCGAGTTCGAGCGGCGCTTCGCCCATGACAGGATTGGGCCGGATCGCTAAGCGCGACCGAACATGAGTGTCCGTCGGATGGAGCCTCACATCCAACCAGACCTCGTCGATGAAGAAGTCAGGCTCTCGATAGTCCGCCAGCCTGATCATTGGTGGTGTTTCGGTACGCGTGGCTGCCTCCACCCAGTTTAAGCCGGATGCAAATCACCCAGGCTTCGTTGAGTTAGCAGCCGGGCAACCTGCCTGTCCATACCGGCCGGCGTACAGGTTGTTAACCGCATTTGGCGCAACCTTTTCGTCCCCGAAACGTTTAAGTGTCGAAGAGGTGGACCTTATTCAAGCTTAGGCGTATTGATCCCGCCGTCGCGGTGGTCCTGCCGCGATCGCTTCGTTACTGGAGTTAACTGATGACCATGATCCGGAAAGCAACCCTTGCCGCTGTACTCGCTCTGCCGGTGCTTTTTACCGGGCAGGGTGCCGAGGCGCAAAACCGCGTTGAGAGCGGAATGCTCACCTGCAACGTTGCAGGCGGTGCCGGCTTCATCTTCGGCTCATCCAAAGCATTGACCTGCACTTTCGACGGACCTGGCTACCGGGAGGTCTATACGGGCTCGATCGACAAGTTTGGTGTCGACCTTGGCTTTACCGGTGAATCGATCATCGCCTGGGGCGTGTTCGCGCCCACCAGCAATCCCGGACCTGGGGCCCTTGCCGGCCGCTATAGCGGTGTGTCGGGACAGGCAACTGCCGGGGTCGGGCTCGGCGCCAATGTGCTCATCGGCGGATCCGGGCAGTCGATCGCTCTGCAGCCGGTCAGCGTTCAGGCCCAGACCGGTCTGAATGTCGCCGCTGGCATCACCTCGCTCACGCTCCATCCGGCTCAGTAAATCTCGGCTTGACGGTTGACGGGGATCGGTAATGCTGGTCCCTGTCCATGCTGAAACCGGGTTCCATCACCGCTATAGACAGTTTGAGCATCGCGCAGGCGCGGCGAATCGCACTCGCCGCGCAAGGTTTTGCGCGTCCACGGCCCAAGAGCCCGCCAAGCGCACAAGTCCTTGCCCGACTGATTGACGGGCTCGGCCTCATCCAGATCGACAGTGTCAATGTCCTGGTGCGGTCACATTATCTTCCGGCCTTCTCGAGGCTCGGCTCCTATCCCTCCGACCTGCTCGACAGACTGGCCTATGGCCGCAAGCGCAAGCTGTTCGAATATTGGGGGCATGAGGCCTCGCTCATCCCACTCCAATTCCATCCACTTCTCCGCTGGCGAATGGAAGCGGCCGCACGAGGTGAGGGCGTCTATGGCGGACTGGCCCGCTTTGCTGCCGAACGCCGCACCTATATCGAAGAGGTAAGGGCAGAGGTTGCCGCGCGAGGGCCATTGAGTGCCGGTGAGCTTTCGAACGGAACGCGCGGGGAGGGCGGCTGGTGGGGATGGAGCGACGGGAAGAAGGCGCTCGAATTCCTGTTCTGGGCAGGTTCCGTCACGACAGCCTTTCGGCGCGGATTCGAGCGCGTCTATGATCTTACGGAACGGGTCATCCCGGCAGATATTCTAGCCCAACCTTCCCCCTCCCTGCCCGATGCGCATCGCGCGCTGATCAATATTGCAGGGCGGGCGCTCGGGGTCGGGGGTGAGCGGGACCTGCGCGACTATTTCCGGCTGGATGTCGCACCGGCCCGCCAGGCGATCAGCGATCTCGTCGAGGATGGCATCCTGATACCCGTGACAATCGAGGGCTGGCGTCCTCTCGCCTTCCTTCACGCAGAGGCGCGGTCGCCCCGCCGGATCGCGGCGCAGGCGCTGCTCAGCCCGTTCGACTCGCTCGTCTGGGAGCGTGACCGGACCCAGCGGCTCTTCGATTTCCATTATCGACTGGAGATCTATACGCCGGCCCATAAGCGGGTTCACGGCTATTACGTGTTGCCGGTTCTGCTTGGTGAGCGCTTGGTTGGCCGGGTGGACCTCAAGGCTGACCGCGCGATCGGCGCACTCAGGATGCTTGCCATTCACGCCGAGCCCCATACGGATCAGGGCGTCATGGCGGCAGCGGTTGCGCAGGAATTGCGCAGCCTGGCGAGCTGGCTCGGCCTTGCCGAGGTGATCATCGAGGATAGGGGCGGTCTCAGTGCTCTCGTGTCCCGGGCACATGCATCGCTCTGATCATGTTGATCAGGAACTTTATCCCATAATGTGCATTTAAATCTTCGAAGAACATTATGAAAATGGAGAGAAAAATGCCTATTCTGCTTTGGTGGCTGGGTGTTCCTCTTGGATTGGTGATCCTGTTGATGCTGTTTGGCGTGGTGTCGTTCTAAGAACGACTGTGAGGTGCTATGTGGATACATATGGCGCCTCAGTTCGATCGGCTGTTCGCACCTTCGATTGACGTCTCGCATTCCTCAATTCTGAGGCTGGTGAAGCGCTGGTATCCTTGAGTGACTTGAGCTAAATAGGGAACTATCTTTCAACCGCCCAGGTAATCTCTTGGTGACACGCAGAACCATGCATCTTCCCGAGTCGTGCCGCGCGATCAGCGACGTTCTCAACCGTGTCGGTGATAAGTGGTCAGTGCTGGTCGTGGTGATGCTGGGGGGCGGTCCGCAGCGCTTCAATGAGCTGCGGCGCAGGATCGGCGGGATCTCTCAACGGATGCTCACCCTCACCCTGCGCGGCCTCGAGAGGGACGGGCTGGTGAGCCGCACGATCTATCCGACCATTCCGCCCCGGGTGGATTATGCGCTTACACCGCTTGGTGAAGACCTGCTCAAGCCAGTCGGGGCCTTGACGCAATGGGCGCAGGACAATCAACACCATATCGAGGCGGCACGGCGCCGGTATGATGGGCGCGTGGATGAGAGTAAGGCCGCGTGACGCCCTTGAGGCTCCTTCCTTGACGCTCTTTTGACCGGCGACTGCTACAGCAGCGGATTGGCCGGTGTCGTGACCGTGACATGAAACAGGATCGCGCCGATCGCGATCAGCGCGAGCCCTCCGAGAATGGCGAGCATCGCGGTGAGCCGTTGATAGATCCTGTCAGAGCCTCGAGATAAGCGAAGGGCAAGGCCACGCGAAGTCACCGCCACCACGGCGATGGCGGACACCGTCATGGCCGTGCCCAGCGCCATCGCGAATGTCGCGCCGATGCCGGCGAGATAGATGCCGGTCGTGCTGGCGAAGATGAGCACGATCAGCGCGCCTGAGCAGGGACGGACGCCGACGGCCAGGCTGATGGCAAGGGCGCGTCCGAGCGACCAGTCTCCATCGGTTTCGGCGGGCGTGGGCAGATGATGGTGGCCGCAGCCACAATCGGGTCCATGATCATGAGCATGGCCGTGATGACTGTGGTAGTGGCTGTGCGTCTGATCACCGCCAATCACCGCGCCGGCTAACGCCGGCTGCGGCAGCGGCATCACCCCCTTGACCGCGCGCAGAAGCATCACAGCGCCCATACCCGTGATCAGGAGATAGCTTGCAAGCTCCATGTAATAGCCCATCAGGCGCGCGGACCCGAAGACGGTCCTGGTCAGCAGCAAGAGAGCGCTCACGAGAATGATCGCCGAGAGGGCCTGGAAGAGCGAACTCAGGAAGGCGAGCTCAACCCCACGCTTCAACTGCCGCTCATTGGCAAGGAGATAGGCGGAGATCACCGCCTTCCCGTGACCGGGACCCGCCGCATGAAAGATGCCATAGAGGAAGCTCACCACCGCAAGGCTCCAGCCGGCGGCGAGGCTGCCATGCTCGCGCAGGTCCTTCAGTGATTGCGTGAGCTGCCTGTAGAATTTCTGCTGGGTGGTGCGCAGCCAGATCTCGGTCCTCTGCCAAAGCCCGAGCTGTCCTGAGGGCGATCCTTTGCTCATCTGGGGAGGTGGCACCAGTTGAGCCACATGCTGGGATGCAGCGCTGGTGCTGGCCTTGGCCGGGGCAGGGCCGACCAGAAGGAGAGATATCAGCAGACAGAGAGCCGAGATGAAGCGGGTCATGTGATCCTTGCGTCAGCTGCCGGCGAGCGCCTTGATCAATTCCGCGGCGTTGTATTCGAACATCTTGACGTAAGTTGGGGCAGGGCCATCAGCCGCGGATAGCGCATCGGAGAACAGCGCGCCACCGACACGCGCGCCCGTCTCGCGCGTGATCTGGTCGATAAGGCGCGTGTTGGTGATGTTTTCAACGAAGACGGCCTTGATATGATCGCTGCGGATCTGATCGATGATGCGCGCGATGTCGGCTGCGGACGCCTCAGCCTCGGTCGACATGCCGGCCGGCGCGAGGAAGGTTATGCCATAAGCCTTACCGAAATAGCCGAAGGCATCATGAGAGGTTACGACTTTCCGGTCGGCTTCGGGGATTGCTGCAAACTGCGCCTTGAGTTTGGCGTTGAGCGTCTCGAGTTCGGCCATATAGCGCGATGCGTTGCTGCGATAGAGATCGGCGTGGTCGGGATCGGCCTTGGCGAGGGCTGCGGCGATGTTCTTGACGTAGATCACGCCATTGGCAAGGTCCTGCCAAGCATGGGGGTCGTTGGAGCCGTGATCATGGTCATGGCTTGTCTCATCATGGTCATGATGGTCGGCGCTGTCGGCCGCCATGGAGAATTCGCGCGGTGCAACCCCCTCGGAGGCCAAAACCTCAATGCCCTTGAAGCCCGAAGATTTGACCAAGCGCGGCAACCAGGGTTCGAAATTGAGGCCATTGGCGATCAGCAGCTTTGCCTCGCCCAGCGCCTTGGCATCGGCGGGGCTCGGCTCATAGACATGGGCATCGCCATCGGGGCCAACCAAAGTCTTCACCTCAATGTGTGTCCCGCCAATCTCCTTGGCCATGTCGCCCAGGATCGAGAAGCTCGCCACGACTTTTAACGGTGCGTCCTCGGCGGAGACCGGCCATGGGACAGTGGCGAGAAGGGGGGCGGAAAGCAGAGCCGCAATGAGCGTGCGTCTTGTCACCATTGGTGTCTCCTCAACGGAAGCGAGGGGCGTGGACCATATGCCAGAGCGAATGGGCGAGGCTGCCGTGGCGGCCCAGGGCGATTGAGGCAAGGTAGAAGGCGCCGGCGATCAGGATAATCGAGGGGGAGGTCGGCAGGCTTTGGTGATAGGAGAGCAGAAGCCCGGCAATGCTCGAGAGTATAGCCAGGCAGACTGCGACCAGCATCTGGCCGATGACTGTTTCTGCCCAGAAGCGGGCGGCGGTCGCGGGCAGCATCATCAGGCCTACGACCATAAGCGTGCCGAGCGCGTGGAAGCCGCCGACCAGGTTGAGAACCACGAGGGTGAGAAAGGTCGCGTGAACCACCAGTCCGCCGCCGCCAGCCACGCGCAGAAAGCCCGGGTCCAGACATTCCACGATCAGCGGCCGGTAGATCACGGCAAGGCACAGAAGGGTTGCGGTGGAGATCGACCCGATCAGTAGCAGTGCCGGATCATCAAGAGCCAGGACGGTGCCAAACAGCACGTGTAAAAGATCCACATTGGAGCCGCGCAGCGAGACGAGAAGCACCCCTACGCCAAGTGAGACGAGATAGAAGGCCGCAAAGCTGGCATCCTCACGGATCGGGGTTGCACGCGAGACCAGTCCTGAGAGCAGCGCCACGGCAAGCCCGGTGATGACCCCGCCAATGGTCATGGCGAATAAAGAGAGCCCGGCCACGAGGAAGCCTACGGCTGCGCCCGGCAGAATGGCATGCGCCATGGCATCGCCCACGAGGCTCATACGCCGCAGCACGAGGAGCACACCGATTGGCGCCGAACTGAGGCTCAAAGCGACGCAGCCGGCAAGCGCCCGGCGCATGAAACCATAATCGAGAAACGGGTCCACAAACAGGCTGGCGAGGCTCATCATGCCACCTTGCGCAAACCCGATGCGATTTCATCATCCCAGTCCTCGCACATGCGCCGCGCATTAAGCAGGTTTTCCGGGGTCAGGACGGTGCCTGTTTCGGCCCAGCTCACGGGGTCGCGTGCGAGAAGGAGGGCTTGGGGGAAATGCTCGCGCACGAGATCGAGGTCATGCAGCACGGCCACGACGGTGCGTTGCTCGCCGTGCCAGCGGTGGACCAGGTCGAGAAGGTCCGCCGTGGTCTTGCTATCAATGGCGGTGAAAGGCTCATCCAACAGCAGGAGCTTCGCATCCTGCAGCAGCATGCGCGCAAAGAGGGCCCGCTGCAGCTGGCCCCCGGAGAGGCTGCCTATGGTGCGCTCTTCCAGGCCACCGAGGCCGACAGCCTCAATCGCAGTCATCACCCGATCCAGCTCGCTGCCGAAGATCCGGCGGAAGATACCGGTTCGCGCCCAGGTCCCCAGCGAAACGAGATCGAGAACAGTGATGGGGAAACTGCGGTCAAGATCGGCGGATTGCGGGAGATAGGCGATCTCGCTCCGCTTCACCCCTTCGATCTCGATCCGGCCGCGCTCTGGACGCAGCGCGCCGATAATGCCCTTGAGCAGTGTGGATTTTCCAGCCCCGTTGGGACCGACGATCGCGGTCAGCGAACCTGCTTCGAATGTCCCGGTGACACCGCGCACGGCCGGGCGGCGCCCATAGGCGAGGGTTACGTCGACAAGCCTGAGGGTTGGTCCCGCCATGCTCACCACCAGTCGAGTGCCCAGGCGATTAGTGCCCAGCAGCCAAGGCACGCGGCGGCTGCGACCAGGAGGCGGTCCCAGACGGAGCTGCGCAAAGCGGATAGGCGGGGCGATCGTCTGTTCTGATATAACATAACATTTCCATACGCCGATTTTTTGCGAAGCTCAACAGGAGAGTCGAGCGCTTGGGCTGGGTCCAGGCGCAATGCGGATCAGTCGACCGGACGGGGCGCAAGCGCCTCCAGAATCCGGCAATCGGCCACCGTGTTATGGGCGCAGCACTCGATCATCCCGGCCAGTTCGTCACGAAGAGCGTTGAGATCGGCAATCTTGTGCTCGATCTCTGCGAGATGGGCGCGGGCGATCAGGTCGACCTCCGCGCAGGAACGCTCCCGGTCATCGGCAAGCCCAAGCAGCTCGCGGATCTGCGAGAGCGAGAAGCCGAGCGCACGCGCGCGGCGGATAAAGCTGAGCCGTGTCAAATGCCCGGCATCATAGGCCCGGTAATTGCCAGCCGTGCGCGCCGGCACGGGCAGAATGCCGATCTGCTCGTAGTAGCGGATCGACTCCACTGTCGTGCCGGTCGCCCGTGCGAGATCACCAATCGTTAACCGTGCCATAGGCTTGACCCTGAAGTGACTACAGGGTGCATATGGGATGCCATGTCGGAATGGAAAGGTGACGATATGGCCGGTTGCTGCGGTGATGCTCAATCCTGCTCCATCAATGAACTGAACAGCCCACAATGGCGGCGCGCGCTTTGGCTCGCCCTGATCATCAATGCCGGCATGTTCTTGGCCGAAATGGTCGCAGGGCTCGCATCGGGCTCGGCATCGCTCCAGGCCGATGCCATCGACTTCCTGGGGGATGCGGCAAATTACGCGATCAGCCTGAGCGTTGCGGGGCTGGCGCTTGCCTGGCGCGCCCGCGCCGCGTCCATCAAGGGCCTCTCGCTTGGGATCTTCGGCGCGGTGGTGCTCGGCTCGACCATCTGGCATGCGGTTGCGGGTACGCTCCCCCAAGCAGAAACGATGGGGGCCGTCGGCATTCTCGCCTTGGCTGCGAATGTCGGCGTGGCACTGATGCTTTACCGCTTCCGCGCGGGGGATGCGAATATGCGATCGGTCTGGATCTGCTCGCGCAATGATGCCATCGGCAATCTGGCGGTGCTCGCGGCTGCTGCTGGTGTGTTCGGGACAGGCACGGCATGGCCCGATCTCGCGGTCGCTTCGATCATGGCAGTGCTTGCCATAGCCGGCGGGTGGCAAATCATGAAACAGGCCAGGGCCGAGCTGCGCGTGCCGTCGTCGTTCAGGGCTGCGGCGAGCGCCGAGCCGCTCCAGACCTGAGCGCAAAAGGAGGCGCTGTTCCATCCGCATGACAGCAAAGCGGTTGTGCCCCGGCACGATCCGGATAGCATGCCCCCTCCATCTAATAGTCGGACGGGGGTTCCTCACATGCTCGATATCAAGCGCCTTTCCATCGAAGATGCACGGCTGCTCATCAAGGAAGCGGTCGAGGCGTCAAACGCCATCAATGTGCCCATGTGCATCGCGGTTGCGGATGAGTCGGGCTATCTCATCGCCTTCGAGCGGATGAATGGGGGCAAGACCGCAAGCATCAGCATTGCCATGGACAAGGCGTTCACGGCCGCGACGGCGCGGCGCGCCACGCATGTCTATAACGAGAACTGCGTGCCGGGTAAGCCAAGCTATGGCATCCATAACACCAATGGCGGGCGCTTCTGCATCGTGGGTGGCGGCCTGCCGGTCACCGCGGATGGGGTGGTGGTCGGGGCGATCGGCATCAGCTCGGGAACCGCCGCCGAGGACCAGCAGGTGGGCGAGGCCGCGCTCAAGCGGTTTTACGAGGCCACAGGCTATCAGCCATAAGATATGGCTGACCAACACCTTAGAGGCGGAAACCGATTCAATTTCGCAACGGGTTGAATCCGTTTCAGCGGTCAGCGCGGCCGGTGTAAGCCCGGCGGCAGGATTAGAGCCGCTCGATCAAGCCCATGGCGGCGGCCGGCGCTTTGGGCTTGAAGCCGTTGATCATATAAATGAAGACCTCGCCGTCGCCCGCCCAGCGGCGGGCGCGCTCGGCGATGTCATCGAGGGCTTTAGCCGAATAGCCAAGCGGTTCGGTTTCGGAAGCGCGCTGCAGCCTCACATAGGTGAAAGCGGCCGGGCTTTCCTCGAAATTCGGAAAGGTCTCGTGATCGGTGAGCACGACGGCCGCCCCGTGGGCGCGCAGCAAATCCAGACAGTCCGGGACCATGAAACTGGCGTTGCGAAGTTCAAGCACATGGCGCAAGTCAACGCCATCTTGGCTCTTGGGCAGAAGCTTCAGGAAGGCTTCGAGGTCGGCGGGATCGAATTTCTTGGTTGCCTGAAACTGCCAATTGATCGGCCCAAGCTTCTCACGCAGCTCGGTCACGCCACTGGCGAAAAAGCGCTCGATCGACGAGCCCGCCTCGGCCAGCACCCGGCGGTTCGTCGCAAAGCGCGGTCCCTTCACCGAGAATACAAAGTCGTCCGGTGTCTCCTCGCGCCAGCGTCGGAAGCTCTCGGGTTTTTGCGAGCCATAATAGGTGCCATTGATCTCAATGGTGGTAAGCTTGCTGCTCGCATATTCCAGCTCGCGCCGCTGGGGCAGGTCATCGGGATAAAAGACGCCGCGCCAGGGCTCATAAGTCCAGCCGCCGATTCCGACGCGGATTTTGGGATGGCGCGGTTGCGTCATGGCAGGCTCCTTGAAGGAGAGGTGATCGAGGGTGCTCAGTCAAGCAGCCTAGCACAGAGCGTTCCTTTCGACCTATCCCTGGCGTTCTGCGGGAGCGGGCGCCGAGACCGCGTTGAGTATGCTGCGGAGCTGATCACAGTCGGTTGGCAGGCGCGCCTCGATCTCGCGATGGACCCTTATCCAGATCGGCGTGGCTTCCGCCAGCAAAGCCTTGCCCGCCCCGGTGAGCATCAATAAACGGCTACGCCGGTCCTTGGGATTGGCAGCAATGGTCACCAGCCCGCGGCGCTCGAGAGGTTTGAGGGCAGCGGTCAGCGTGGTGCGATCCATGGCGAGCAGGTTGGCCACCTCACGCATATTCGGGGGTGACGGCCGATTGAGCGACATAAGAAGGGAGAACTGCCCACTGGTCAGGTCCAGCCCGCGGAAGGCATCGTCGAAGCGACGGGCCAGAGCCCGTGCCGCGCGCTGAACATGCAGACAGAGGCAATGATCGCGGACATGGAGGGTTGTTTCGAAGGAGACCTGAATGGCGTTTGACATGGGCTAATAATGTTGATATCAACACAAAATGTCAAGCAAAAAGCGCGGAAAACAGCGCGAGGCGACGTTCAGGAGCAGGTATGCTGGATGAGAATTGCATTGGCGGAAACGCGCATGTTTGCCACAGCGGCTCGCCCGAAGAAAACCGTTCTAGGGCCGATCGCAGCAGTGGGCTCACGCTGGCTGCTCGCGAGCTATGCTTTCGCCGTCTTTATGGCGCTCCCTGCGCGGCTGTCTGGGCGGCCTGGACCGACCCTCGTCAGCTTGCCCTCTGGTGGGGGCCGCGGGGCATAACCATTCATGGCTGTGAAGTGGATCTGCGCCCAGGCGGGCGCTTCCACATGGTCATGCGGGATGATCGGGGCCGCGAATTCCCCCATAGCGGGGTGTTCCTCGAGATCCTCCCACTTCGACGGCTGGTGTTTACCGATGCCTATGAGGTGGGATGGGTGCCCTCTGTCGATTTGCCGTTCATGACGGCGGTCGTTGCTTTCGAAGACCTAGGTTCTAACACGCGGGTCATCGTGCAGGCCCGCCACTGGACGCCAGCGGACCGGGAAGCTCACGAAAGGATGGGCTTCGTCGAGACCTGGAGTGAAAGTGCTGACAAATTGGCGGCCTATCTTGCTTGACGGGGCCAGGCTGCGTGCAGGCCCGCCACTGGACGCCAGCGGACCGGGAAGCTCACGAAAGGATGGGCTTCATCGAGACCTGGAGTGAAAGTGCTGACAAATTGGCGGCATATCTTGCCTGACGGGGCCAGGCTGCCGGATCGGATCGCTCGACCCATATCGAGATGGGTTAGAGCGTGTTCGAGCGAAGCGGATACCGGCTCGCGCCCGAAGGATTTAGGACTCGTGTGGAGACACGTCTTGTCGGGCCGGCCCAATGGAGGAGAATCGCATGTCTCAAGCACAAGGAAAGTTCGTCTGGTACGAGCTTATGACGACCGATACCAAGGCTGCAGCCCAATTCTATCGGAAGCTCATTGGCTGGAATATGGATGCCTTCGAGCACGGCAACTTCACCTACGAGATATTCAAGGCTGGAGAGGTCCCTATTGGCGGACTGATGACGCTGCCGGCGGAGGCCTGCGAGGCGGGCGCGCAACCGGGATGGCTCGGCTATATCGCAGCCGATGATGTGGACGCGACCGCGGCAAGAATTCGCGCGACAGGCGGGACGGTTCATCGCCAGCCCGCGGATATCCCCGATGTCGGCCGGTTCGCGGTCGTGGCCGATCCGCAAGGTGCGGTCTTCGCCCTGTTTCGGGGAAAGGATTGCGGTGAAGATTACGGCCAAGTCGCCTTGGGAACGCCCGGCCATGGGGGATGGCATGAGCTCATGGCCAGAGATTGGGCCAGCGTATTCCCGTTCTATGCCGAGATCTTCGGTTGGACCAAGGCTGACGCGCTGGACATGGGCGAAATGGGAACCTATCAGCTCTTTGCCTGGAACGGCCAGCCTATTCGCGGCATGATGAACAAGCCGAAGGACATTCCTCAGCCATTCTGGGGCTATTACTTCAATGTGCCGGAGATCCGAACCGCCCAGGAGATTGTGACCAGGAATGGGGGCGCGGTGCTCAATGGTCCGGCGCAGGTGCCCGGCGGGTCATGGATCATGCAATGCAAGGATCCGCAAGGCGTGTTCTTCTCGGTCGCAGCGCCACCGGCTTGATCGCGCCCGCATTTGACATGTCAAGAGGTGAGCCGTGGCAGCATGGGCCGCGGCTCACCTCCATGATCAGTGTGCGTGCTGATTGTGCCCGGACTTGGCGTTGGTTGAGCCAACCCCTTCAACCACATATTCAATCGAGACGGTGCCAGCATGCTCAAAGGTGAGGGTGCCGGCAAATTTTTCGCCCTTGTGGAGCGGCCGCTTCAGGCCAAGCAGCATCAGATGATAGCCGCCTGGTTTCAGCGCCATCTCGCTGCCAGCAGGGACCTCGAGACCCTCGGCAATCGCGCGCATGCTCATGATGCCATTCTTCATGCCCATCTCGTGGATTTCGGCCGTCTCGGCGACTTCTGCCGTTGCGGAGATCAGGCGATCGGGTTCAGCGCCTGAATTCCTGACCACCAAGTATCCTGCAGCAACTTTCGCACCGGCCGGTGTGGCGCGGGACCAGGGGTGATCGATGGTCAATGTTCCCAGCTTGAACTCGTGCGCGTGGGCCTGGGAGAGTGTGCCCGCATAAAGGGCTGCTGTGCAGGCGAGAGCTGCGGAAAGCCGCACCAGCTTATGCAAGCCAGGCTTCTCATGGCTTTGTGAGCTGCGGACCGGCTGTGAGGTGAGCATTATCATCGCTCCATGAACGTGCAGGGCTTATGCCTGCGTTGTCGGCATCGGAATTCGCGTGTTGTGGCAGGGACCTCGTGAGAGGTCGTCGCTTCACAGGCGGACCGGCGGTGCGCGTGGCAAACGCGCTTTGCGATCAGCCTTCCGGTGGATGCCGGTGGTCCGGACAGGATTTAGCGCGCCGAGAATGGTTTCGGGCGGTGGAGCCGTGAACGGACCGGTCGGGAGCGGGGTGAGGGGGGACGCCAGCAAGCCGCACATCAGGGTGCAGCAGGCCGCAATTGGCGGGTGGCCGGGATCGCTCTGCTTGATCGGTGCGACCGGGGGCGTCGTGGTGCATATGGCAGGATCGAGCGGGAGGACGGGCGCGGCAATCGCCGCACCAAGCCCGAAGGCCGCCGCCAAGCTCTGGACGAGCAGCAGATAGGCGACGGCGAGCGCCACCCAAGCTTTCGGCTGTCGTTGAACCATCCTCACCAGCGCTGACCTTTCACAGGCACCGCTGTGGCCATATCACTCCGGGCTGTGCATGCAAATAGCGGAAGGAGGTTAGCGGCATTATGCCTAACCGCTGCGGCGCCGTGCCTGAAACAGGTCAGCGCACCCGCTATCCCGCGATTGGGGCAGACTGGTTTTCAGGCTTGAATGCGCGAAAGATGGCCTCCTTCAGGGCGACCCGCGCGTCCTCAAAGGTCATCGAAATATGATTGTGCAGGATCTTGCAGCCGAGTTCCGCGTCCCGTTTGCGAAGCGCGGCAACCAGGCGGGAATGATCGTGCATCATAGCGGGGTTGCGGTGGCCTCGCTCTATCTGAATGCGGCGGATGAAGCGGATCCGGGCATTCACGGCTTCGACGGAGCGGACGATCTCCTCATTTCCGGAAAGGGCTGCAAGCCGTAAGTGAAAGCTTTCGTCGAGCCCAAGAATTTCGTCGGGATCGCCGCATTTGTAGCGCTGCTGTGCTTCTTCCCAAAAGCGCTCGAGCTCGCCAAGCTCCCGATCGCGCCATCGGGTACAGGCGAGCCGGAATGCTCCGGTTTCAATCACGCCGCGCAACTCGAAGAGCTGCATCAGATCGTCGATCTCAAGCGCGCGAAAGAAGAAGCCACGATTGGGCGCGACAATGAAGAAGCCTTCGCTTGCCAGCCGGTTCAGCGCCTCGCGGATGGGCGTACGGCTGAGATTGAGCCGTGCTGCAAGCTGGACTTCATTGATGCGCTCATCCGGCCGGAAGCGGAAATCGATGACGAGCCTGCGAATGATCGCATAGGCGCGCTCGGCACTATCGGCCCGACGGCGTCGCGCTGAGGCCTTGGCGGGCTGGGTGGATGGTTTGGCGCTTTCTTTCATATGTGCTGGTGTGGCGCAGCCTTCCGGACGGGCTTTGGAGCGGCACTTGGGTCCAGAACGGCCCGGGCACCCTTTCCCACCTGACCGGTTTATTATCGTAGAAAGGGGATAGGGAAGTCAATTTGAAGACAAAAGTGTATGCACTTGACGTTATCTGCCTTGAGCTTATGATCAATTCAGCACAAAGATAGGCCGAGAAGGCAAATAAGGAGGGGGTGCAATGTCTATTTCGCGGCGCGACCTTTTGGAACGGGGCGCAGCTCTTAGCGCGCTCACCGCGGCAATGGCCGGTGGCTTGAGAGTGAGCCTTGCGCAGGATGCCGAGGAGATCCGGCTCGGCACCTTATGCCCCATTACCAAAGCGGGGAGCGTCTTCGGGCCGGGTGCCCAGAAGGCCATGGAGTTCGCCGCCGCGGATATCAATGCGCTTGGCGGGCTGCTCGGCGGGCGCAAGATCCGCCTCTATAGCGAGGACAGCCAGTCGGACCCGGATGCCGGGGTGCGGGCGGCCAAGAAGCTGATCGAGGTCAATCACGTGCAGACGCTGCTTGGCACCTGGTCGAGCGGCGTGACCATGGCGGTTGCGCCAATCTGCATGGAAAGCAAGGTCGTGAACATGAATTTCTCGGGCACGACCGAGCTGCGCGACATGAAGAAGGACGACTGGATCTGGCCAGTGGCCGGCTCCAATATCGCCTATGGCGAGATGATGGGCCAGTATGCCGTACAGCAGGGTTACAAAAACGCGTCCTTCATGGCGTTCAACAATCCTTCCGGCCTTACTCTTGGTGAAGAGTTCAAGCGGGTCTTTGAGGCGGCTGGCGGCACCTGCAATGTGATCGTCTATAATCCCAACCAGCCCAGCTATCGCGCGGAGCTGACCAAGGCGCTGTCGACCCAGCCGGAGGTGATCGCGCTCGGCTCTTATCTGCCCGACACCACCATCATCCTCAAGGAATGGTACGCGCTGGGCGAGCCGACCAAGTGGATCGGCCCGATCTGGGCGGTGTCTCCCGCTCTCGTCCAGGCGGTCGGGGCGGAGGCTGCGGAAGGCATCGTCTCGGTCGGCGCCATTCCCAATTCAGACTCGCCCGCCTATGCGGCCTTCAAGGAGCGTTACGAGAAGGAGACGGGCCAACCGGTGCTCGCCAACCCGTTCTCGGCCATGGGCTATGACATGGTGGTGACATGCGCGCTGGCGATCGAGGCGGCCAAGAGCGCGGTTGCGGAGGAGTTCCGGAAGAAGATCCGCGAGGTGGCGAGCCCGCCCGGCAAGAAGGTTTATACGATCAAAGAGGCGCTCGATGCCATTCGCGCCGGCGAGCAGATCGATTACGAGGGCGTCGGCGGCAATATGAATTTCGACGAGACCGGAGAGGCCAAGCCCTATTTCGGCTACTGGATCGCCGAGAATGGCAAGCTCGAGCTGAAGGGGCCGGTGAAGGCTTAGCCTTCATGTCTGACGCGAGCGGATGCGGACGCAATGTCCCCCGCGTTATCCGCATCCAATCGTGTAAGAGCCTAGAGCCCCATGAACCTCCACCTGTTCTTGCAGATGGTGATCGATGGCATATCGACCGGCGCGATCGTGGCGCTGGTGGCGGTGGGCCTGTCGCTCGTCTTTCGCATATCGCGCTTCGTGAATGTCGCTCACGTGGACCTGGCCACGATTGGCGCCTATGTCACCTTGCTGTTTGCCTCAACGCTCGCGTTCCCGTTTCCCCTCGCGGTCGCCATCGGCGTCGTTGCGGTCGCAGCGCTCGGTTTCTTGACCTATAGGCTGGTCTATCGGCGCCTGCGGCACGAGCGCGCCATCACGCTCATCATTGCGTCAGTGGGCGTTGCGTTCTTCCTGCGCTATTTCGTGACGTTCATTTGGGGCAGCAACCAGCTCGCCTTCGAGCTGCCGCTGATGCGTGCCTATCGCTTCGCTGGTTTCCGCATCTCGCCCTATGATCTCATGATCATCGTGGCGACGCTTGCCGTCTTCATCGCCCTACATATGACGTTGCGCTACACCGCCTTTGGACGCGCATTGCGCGCAGTGTCGGACAATCCGAGCCTTGCGCGGGTGGCGGGTGTTGCCTCGGAGCGGGTCATCTCGTGGATGTGGCTGATCGGGGCAGCGCTTGCGGGCCTTGGCGGCATCCTGCTCGGCATCAAGGCGGTGCTCACGCCTTATCTTGGTTGGCAATTGCTGCTGCCCACCTTTGCCGCCGTCATCTTCGGGGGCGTCGGCAGCGTGACCGGGACACTTGCGGGAGCGCTCATCATCGGCATCGTGGGTGAGCTTGCCGCCATTTATTGGCTGCCCACCTATCGCACCGCCGCCATTTTCGGGGTCATCGTGCTCGTTCTGCTGATCAGGCCGCAAGGCCTGTTCGGCACCAAGGCGGTCGCCAAATGATCAGCTATCTCGTCGCCATCGCCATTATCGGCCTCATCTATGTGCTGCTCGGGCTGGCGCTGAACCTGCAATGGGGGCAGACCGGGCTCATCAATTTCGGCCATGTCGCCTCTTTCGCGATCGGCGCCTATACGTCCGGCCTCCTGTCGCTGGCGGGCTGGCCGATCCCCTTGTGCATGGCGGCAGCGATGGTGCTGGCGGGGGCTGCCGCCTGGCCACTCGGCCGGCTGACAGTCACGTTGAAGGAGGATTACCTCGCCATCATCGCCATAGGGTTCAGTGAAGTGGTGCGCAGCGTGCTCGAGAATGAAATGTGGCTGACACGCGGCCCTTCCGGAGTGCCGGGGATCCCCAGCCTGTTCTCCTCTCTGCCAGCCGCCGAGCGCGGGGTTGCCATCATGGTGGCGCTGCTCATTGCCGTGGCGATCGTGTTCCTCTTGCTGGAGCGTTTAACCCGCGCCCCGTTCGGCCGAGCCTTGCGCGCCATCCGCGACAATGAGATGGCGGCGGCAGCGCTGGCCAAGAATATCGTGAGCTTCAAAACCCGCTCACTGGTGCTCGGTGCGGCGATTGCAGGGCTCGCGGGTGCCTTCTATGCCCATTACCTCACCTTCATCTCGCCAGAGCAATTCACGCCAGAGGTGACCTTCAACGTCTGGATCGCGGTCATTATCGGCGGGAGCGGCAGCAATCTCGGAACGATCCTCGGCACGTTCCTCTTGATCCTGTTCCTCGAAGGCACGCGTTTCCTCAACGATCTCGGGCTGTCGCTCGATGGCTCGCAGCTCGGTGCGTTGCGCTTCATGCTGATTGGCGCCGCCCTGGTGCTGTGCATGCTGTTCCGCCCCGCTGGGCTCCTTCCCCCTTCCAGCAGAAGGGGTTAGGCGATGCTCAGGGTCGAGAACATCCACAAGAGCTTCGGCGGGCTCAAAGTCCTGCAGGGCATCTCGCTCGAGGCGCAGCCTGGAACGATTACCGGCATTATCGGGCCGAATGGCGCCGGCAAAAGCACACTGTTTTCCGCGATCAGCGGCTTCCTCAAGCCCGATGCCGGCTCGGTCATGCTCGATGGCGAGAGGCTCGATGGGCTGCGGCCGGATCTTGTCGCAGCCCGCGGGCTCGTGCGCACGTTTCAGGTGCCGCGCGAGTTCGGGGACCTTACCGTGCTCGATAATCTGCGTGTCGCGGGCTCGCAGATGACGGATGAGAGCATTCTGGCCGCGCTTGTCTTCTGGCGACGCACCGCCCAGCACGAAGGTGAAGTCACGCGCCGGGCCGAGGAGATGCTGCAGCGTCTCAACCTCGCGGCCGTTGCCGATAACCAAGCGCGGGCGTTGTCGGGCGGGCAGAAGAAGCTGCTCGAGCTCGGGCGCACGCTCATGGTGAACCCAAGGGTGCTGCTGATCGATGAGCCCTTCGCGGGCGTCGCGCCAGCCTTGCGCGACCAGCTCGTCGCACATCTCAAAGGCCTGCGCACAGCGGGTATCTGCGTGCTC
The DNA here is from genome assembly GCF_038811545.1 of Rhodoligotrophos sp. CJ14. Classification (GTDB taxonomy): domain Bacteria; phylum Pseudomonadota; class Alphaproteobacteria; order Rhizobiales; family Im1; genus Rhodoligotrophos; species Rhodoligotrophos ferricapiens. Next base: position 961,146 of record NZ_CP133319.1, on the reverse strand, counting down.
ATCATCGAGCATGATATCGAAGCGATCATGGAGATCAGCGACCGGATCTGCGTGCTGGTCGAGGGCTCCATTCTGCTGGAGGGAACACCTGCCGAGGTGCAGCGCGATCCTCGCGTGCTCAGTGCCTATCTCGGGAGCGCGCCCGCATGAGCCTGCTGGAAGTTCGCGATCTCGTCGCCGGTTATGGCGATACCAACATCCTGCACGGCGTTTCGCTTGATGCGGAGGCCGGCAAGATTGTCACTTTGATCGGCCCCAATGGGGCGGGGAAATCGACTGTACTCAAGGCCGTGATGGGGCTTTTGAAGCCGCGCGGCGGCAGCGTGCGCTTTGCGGGCGAGGAGCTTGCGGGCCGGGAGGTTGAGGATATCGTCGCTGCCGGCATCGGCTATGTGCCGCAGGTCGAGAATATCTTTCCCAGCCTCACTGTTGCCGAACATTTCCGGCTCGTGCAGTCTTCGCCGCCACCGGCCGAGCTCGAGCTTGTCCTGAATTTCTTCCCGCAACTCAAGCCGCGACTTGGAAAAATGGCATCGGTGCTCTCGGGGGGAGAGCGGCAGATGCTGGCCATTGCGCGTGCACTCATCCTCAAGCCGCGGCTCATGCTACTGGACGAGCCCTCGGCGGCGCTCGCCCCGCAGGTGGTTGCAGCGGTCTTCGATCGCATTGTGGCGATCGCCCGATCAGGCATCGCGGTGCTGCTGGTCGAGCAGAATGTCAAAGTGGCGCTGCCGCTGTCGGATTATGCTTACGCCCTGCAGGTCGGCCGCAACGTGCTCGCCGCGCCAGGTCCGGATCTGCTCGCCGATCCACAATTGAACGATGTCTATCTGGGCAAGGCACCCAATGCGGGCATGGCCGAGGATGGCGCTGCCGGCTAGTCCTCACCGGCGTCGAAGCGCTTGACGTTGCCCCCGCCAACATTGCCATAGCTCGAGCGGATCTTGAGGATCTGCACCCGATCCGGGAGTTCGATCAGGAATTCCGCATCGCGATCGAGATGGTGAATGCGGGTCGGATCGCCACCCGTGAAACGCGCCATCGCTTCGATACTCTCCCAGTAGGAGATGGTGACGAATTCAGTCCACTCCTCCCGGTCCTCGCGAAAGGTCTGAACGCCCAGAGCCCTTTCGATCAGTGGCTTGATGCCGATGTCGAAATTGTAGGCTTCATATTCATCGGCCACGTCACGCCTGGTCCGCCCGCGCCAGACGCGGGCGATCTTGGGAGGGGTATCATTGTTCATGGTCCAGCTCCTCACTGCTCTCGCATCACTTAGAACACGCGATCCCGGCCAGGGTCGCAGAGATCTTGGTCGATTGACAGGTTTCGCGGCTCACTCAATAATCGATCAATTGATAGATTAATCCGGGTTCGTCATGGCGACAGAGGCTCAGGCTGCGCGATCGGGCCGCCCGCATGGCCAGCGTGATACACGCGCCCAATGTCTCGTCATAGCAGAGCGCATGTTCGCCGAACGCGGCTTTGCCGGCACAAGCCTGCGCGATGTCAGCGCTGCCATCGGCATCAGCATGTCCAGCCTGATCCACCATTTCGGCTCGAAGGAACGGCTTTACGGCGCGGTGCTGGAGCGCTTGGCCGCCTCACTTGAAGCTTATGTGAAGGCGGCTCACGCGGATGAACCGCAGTCGGTCGCCGATATGCTGGATGCCTTCTGCGACTGGGCTTTCGATCACGAGCACTACGCGCAATTGCTGCTGCGCGAGCTCATGGAGAACCGGGTGCGCGCGCAAGCCGCGCGGAAATGGCACCTAGCACAGATCATTGGCAGCTATGTCGGCCAGATCCAGCGCGGACAGGCGGATGGGTCGGTGCGGCCGTTCGATGCCGAGATGTTCGTGTTCTATGTGACCGGCGCGATCACCCATTTCGCGGCAGCGGCGCCGACCGTGCAGAGAATGCTGGGGATGGCAAGCTTCGATGAGACGGTCGAGCGCTTCCGGCGGACTTTGCGCGAAACGACTTTCGCCATGCTGCGCGGCTGCGGGCCTGGCTCTGACGTGGAGGTGATATCCGCACGTCCGCCTTCCGACGGGCCAAGCTCATGACCAGTGACATCCTGCCAGCCTGTGCCGACCAGGGCGTCATCCCCGCCGAGATTTGCGTCTTGCGCCATGCGCTCGAACGGCACGCGGCATTGAAGGGCGATGAGACTTTCGCGGTGTTCGAGGATCGCTCGCGCTGGAGCTTTGCCGAAACTCTGCGACGGGTCCGCCAGATGGCGGCAGGGCTCGCGCGGTTGGGGGTGCGGCAGGGTGACAGGGTTATCGTGATGATGCCCAATTGTTCCGCCTCCGTGCAGGCGCTCTTTGCGATCAATTACCTCGGCGCTGCCTTCGTGCCCATCAATCCGGCCTATCGCGGCGCGATCCTCCCGCATGTGCTTGCCAATGCAGGGGCTGCTCTGGCGCTTGTCCATCCTGATGCCCTGGCACGGGTGCTTGCCGAACGGCCCGCTGTCCTTGCCAGAATTGTCGTCGCTGGCCGGGATGCGCCGCTTCCTGCGGCTGAGAATGTTGCAATCGACAGGTGGGATATCCTCGATGGAGATGCCGATGCGGTACCGGCGCTCGAGCGACCCATTCAACCCTGGGATCTGCAATCGATCATCTATACGTCTGGCACGACAGGCCGCTCGAAGGGCGTGCTGTCGTCCTACATGCACAGCTATTCCTCCATGAGCCCGGGCACATGGACCTGCACGCGGGCCGATGACCGGCATCTCCTGCATATGCCGATCTTTCACATCGGCGGCGCGTTCCTTTCCTGTGTCGCCCTGTGTGTTGGTGCATCCATCGCGGTGGTCGAGGGTTTCAAGACGGCAAGCTTCTGGAGCACCGTGCGCGAGCTCGAGGTCACTGCCGTATTCCTGCTTGGCACCATGGCCACCTTTCTCCTGAAGCAGCCGCCAAGTGCCAATGACCGCGATCATCCGCTGCGTATGGTCATCATCGTGCCGCTCGGCAGCAGCGGGCCAGCATTCCGGGAGCGCTTCGGGGTTGATTTCTATACTTTGTTCAACATGACGGAGATCAGTACGCCGCTCATCTCCGGCGCCAATCCGGGCAAGGCGAATGTTTGCGGGCGCCCGCGTCAGGGGGTGGAGCTTCGGCTCGTTGATGAGCATGATTGTCCGGTGCCGCGGGGCGCGGTGGGGCAACTCATCATTCGCACGAGAGCGCCGTGGGCGATGAACCATGGCTATAACAACGATCCGGAGGCTACGGCCGCGGCGTGGCGCAATGGCTGGTTCCACACGGGTGATGCCTTCATCGAGGACGAGGACGGCGACTTCCGCTTCGTTGATCGCCTGAAAGATACGATCCGCCGCCGCGGTGAAAACATCTCGTCCTATGAGGTCGAGGTCGAGCTCACGGCTCATCCCGCCATTCGCGAGGCGGCAGCCGTTGCGGTCCCCAGCGAACACGGGGAGGATGAGGTATTGGCGGTGATCTCACCGGTTGCTGGCGCCAGGATCGATCCCGCTGAAATCACCGAGTTCATGCGCGGGCGGGTGCCGCATTTCATGGTGCCGCGCTATCTCCGCATCATCGATGACTTGCCCAAGACACCGACGGCAAAGGTCGAAAAGCACGTGCTGCGCGCAGAAGGGCTCACGCCCGATACCTGGGACAGGGAGCGCGCCGGCATTCAGATCCGCGCAGATAAATACAGCGATATCTCAACGAGGCAGCCATGATGAAGCCGGTCGTCCAGGTCTATACGGATTATATCAGCCCCTATGCGTTCGTCGCCAACAAGCCTCTGTTCGCGCTCGAGGAGAGCCACGGGGTTAAGCTTGACTGGCGGCCCTATTCGCTGCGCATTGCCGATTATCTGGGCTCGGTCGAGGAGCGTTCGCCCCATTACTGGCGAAAGGTGCGCTATTGCTACATGGATGCCCGGCGCTATGCCAATAAACAGGGATTGGTGCTGAAGGGCCCAAGGAAGATCTATAATTCCTACCTCTCGAGCGTCGGCATGCTGTTTGCCCAGCGCCATGGCTTTTTCCGGCCCTATCACGATCTGGTTTTCGAGAAGTTCTGGAAGCATGAGCTCGATGTGGAGAACATCGACGAGATGGCGGCGCTCATTGCGGGAGTAGGGGGTGATGCAGAGGCCTATAAAGCTTACGCGCAAGGCCCTGCACGCGAGGAGCATGACCGGATCATCGACGAGGCGGAGGCGCAAGGGGTGTTTGGCGTGCCGACCATGATGCTTGATGGCGAGCTGTTCTGGGGCGGTGACCGCATCGACTTATTGATCGAGCGGTTGGAAGAGCGGAGCAAGGCGGGGCCGGCGCCGACAAGCGATGCCGCAGCGGAATAGCCGCCGGGGGTGCCGCAGCAGAGCGGGTGCCGAATCCCATGCCCCCTTGCCGTGGCGCCATAGCTTCGCCCCTGCGCAACCTATCCGGCGAACCCCAGTTTCGAGAACAGTGGCTTGATCTCAGAAGGGAAGGCGAGCAATGAACGAGGTCTCAAGCGCGCGGTATAAGCCTGCCGGGCATCCGGATATTTCGGTCTATCTCATGGCCAATGACGCCGAGGCGATGATCGCCTTCATGACCGACATCTTCGATGCATCAATGCTGATGTCGCTTGCCCGCGAGGATGGCAGCATCATGCATGCGGAGGTCAGGATCGGGGACAGTGTGGTGATGCTCTCGCAGGCCACGCCGGAATATCCGGCGTTTCCGATCTGGCTTCATGTCTATGTTCCGGATGTCGATGCCACCTATCGCCGTGCCATTGCGCACGGGGCGGAACCCGTTCAGGAGCCGGAGCGCAAGGGCGATGAGGACCGGCGAGGCGCCATCAAGGATCCGGCGGGCAATATCTGGTGGATCGCCACAAGAGAGACGTGATCTTTCGCAACGCTGAACGGGGATGCCTCCGGCCCGCGCCCACCAGACGGGCCGGGCGCGGGGCTGATGAGCCGTATCTCTTGCTGTGCTCGTGCACATTGGACTTGATGTGTCTATGGAGCAGACGCCAGCTTATCCGCCGCAGGGTCGAGTGGCGAATGTCCGTTGATCAGGCTAATCCGGTCAGATCAGGGATCCCTCGGATGCCAGCTCTCAACCGGGACGGCGCTCAGGTGCACGCGACAGGTTGCCATGTCCTCTGATTATACTGTCGCCCGTTTCCCGCTGATAAACGAATAGATCGAGCGAAGGGGCCTCTCCGGTCAATCCTGTGAGGATGCAGTGGGCCTGTCCTCGATGGTGTGTCTGATGATTGAAGAAGTGAACAAGCAGGGGCCCGAGCTCCTGTTCGATGACCGTAGGGCTTCGCGTGGTCCGGTAAGTAATTGTGGCCGTGAGCTTGGGCTCATCAAGGGAGGCAATATAGGCCTTGATGCGCGCATCCTCCTGCCGCCGCGCCTGCCAGAGATCCTGAAAACTCTCGAAGAGAATACCGTCGAGCTCGCGCGGCTCATTCTTGCCTCCAACGAACCGGCTCAGCCAAATCCGATCGCCGATGAGAAGATGGTTGAGCGTGCCATGCATGGAGGCAAAGAAAGCGCCGCGGTCCTCGCGATATTGGGTATCGGACAGTTTGGAGCTCGCTTCGTACAGCCGCTCGTTTGCCCAGTGATTATACTCGGCCAACATTTGCAGCCATTTCAGCATGGAGAGGCCTCATCAGAGATCAGATAAGGAAAGCTGGACAGCAATATACTAAGTTCCGCGCAAGTTGCGGCTGCCAAAGGAAATTGTCAACCGCCAATGAAGACGCAGCACCGATCTAGAGCGTTTCCGCTTTTTCTTGAATCGAGAAACCCATCCAAGTCTTGCTTCGTCGCATTTTCTTCACGCGAGCCCGTATCCACTTCGCTCGAAAATGCTTCAGCTTACGGATCTGGTCGACGGATCGGCAAAGTGCGGAGCAGTTGGATCGTTGCTTCACAATCTACTGTAGCCTTTTCCTTGCCGCCGGAGGGATGTCGTCAAGGCTGACGGCCTCCCAATCAATCTGCGTGTGATCAAAATCGGTTGTGATCTTCAGATACATATCGTCGGGAAGCTGTTCCGTCGAGAAGAACACTTTGTTAGAGATCTCGTCACCATCTTCTGTATAGCAGGAAAAAACGTACCTGTAGTCACCCGTGCTGAGCACGAATACATCTCGGCTATGAGCGACGCTCGCGTAGCAGTAAAACGGTTTGATGAAATGGGTAATTCCAATGTAAACGAGCGCTATAATGCCGAGTAAGAACGCGATGTATGCGCCAATATACTTCATATGAAAGACACTCCTCGGGAACGCAGGCGATGTTTCCGAGAAATGCGGATCAACTCCGGCAGCTCTGAGACGAAATCGCGCCGGGATTTGGAGGTCTGGCCGAGACGAGCAGCGGGGTATCGCGGATTGGATTATCGAGATCGATGATCCTCTCTTCCCGCCTGGTGTTGGCCTGTGGGAGGCAAGCCACCGCGCCGTTGCGCCTGGGCTGGCAAGAGGAAAATGGCAGGTTCCGACTTTTAGTTTGTAAAAAACTGTGTCATCACTCGCTATCAACATTGTTGTCCACACATTTAGGTCGGATGAATCGTCGATCCGATGAATAGTGCTCTGCACATTGAACAATTATTCACTCGAACAGCTAAGGGTCTAGGCTCCGACAGGCGCTTGTGTTAACTGATGGTCGAGCATCATTCGCTCTCCATCCCGGGTATTCCTGCTCCGGCACAGATGTTCTTGCCATCAGTTTGACATTATTACCTAATCTGGATCAAAAATTCCCTCGCAAGCAGCCTATATCTTGGTGCGAGCTGGGGGGCAAAATGGAGGGCATAGTCGATGATGACGATCGCAATTCGATCAGGGTCTCCTTTATTCCAGATGTAAACACGGAGCACATGAGCGATCGCCAGCTGTGGGAATACATTGTCTATCGCGTGTTTCCCGACGGGGATGCATTTGCAGCGGCGGATTGGATCTTTGAAAAATACAAGAATCTGGGCCTCGCGCTTCACGAATGTGAGAGGCTCGCCAATCCGACGCCCGTAATGCAAAGGATCTGCCAGGAATTGCGGATCATGCTTGAGGTTTGCTGCCGCGTCTCGCGGGCGCGGTTGGCAAAACGACCTGCCATGAAGTGTCACAGCGAGATCGTGGAATATTGTAAGATCCGTATGGCCCATTTGCCGCGAGAGCAGTTCCGCTTGCTCTGCTTCAATAGTCGCTATCACCTCATCGCCGACGAAGTGCAGCAGATCGGGACCGTAAATCACGTCGCGGCTTATCCAAGGGAGATCGCGCGCCGTGCGCTGGAGTTGGGCGCCAGCGCCATTGTGCTTGTCCATAATCATCCATCAGGGGATCCGACGCCCTCCAACAATGACATTCAGATGACGCGATCTATCGTTCATTGCCTCAAGCCTTTGGGCATAGAGGTGCTTGACCATATCATCGTGGCCCCTGAGATATGCGCGAGCTTTCGGCGTCTGGGACTATTCTCAGAGACCAGTTTGGAGCTTCTTGCCAATTAGTGTGAGCAAGGACTTGGGAGGCGGTTTCGCGGTTGAGAGAAAAGTGAAAACGCTCTAGAGGGCCGGCGGGGGCTCGGGAAAGCACAGGATCTGGCGCGCATCGGATGAGCTATCGACCGCGCCAGCTCCATGGCGGGATCAGGTGAAGATCCCATCGCCACGACATATGTTGTCGTGCATTCGAACGGCGAGTGATGGCACTAGAGTGGATGGAGATGAGCAGCGTTAACCAGCCAGATATCCCGGGAAAGGCGATAGATCCGGCGGATATCCGGCCCGGGTGGTTCTCCATCGCGCCCATGATGGAGTGGACGGACCGGCATTGCCGCGTCTTTCTGCGGCAGATCTCGACGCACGCCCTGCTCTATACGGAAATGGTGACGGCGCAGGCTGTCATTCATGGCGACCGCCAGCGGTTGCTTGGGTTCGATGAGGCCGAGCACCCGGTCGCGCTGCAGCTTGGCGGCAGCGATCCGTCCTTGTTGGCGGAGGCCGCCAGGATTGGCGCCGATTTCGGCTATGACGCCATCAATCTCAATGTGGGCTGCCCATCCGATCGGGTCCAGTCAGGGCGGTTCGGTGCATGCCTGATGGCGGAACCTCAGCTCGTGGCCGAATGTTTCGCGGCAATGCAGGCAGCGGTTTCCGTGCCTGTCACCATCAAATGCCGGATCGGGATCGATGACCAGGACGAGGACGAAGCGCTCGATCGGTTCGTTGGCCTTGTTGCGGATGCCGGTTGCACAGAGTTCATCGTCCATGCCCGCAAGGCCTGGTTAAAGGGGCTGAGCCCCAAAGAAAATCGCGAGATCCCCCCGCTCAATTACGGGCGGGTGCATCGGCTCAAGCAGGCGCGTCCTCATCTCACGATCAGCATCAATGGCGGCATCCAGACGGTGGACGAGGCCCTGCGCCAGCTTGATCGCATAGACGGGGTCATGGTGGGGCGTGCCGCTTATCAGAACCCCTATATGCTCGCAGAGGTCGATCAGCGCATTTTCGGGGCAAAGACACCGGTCATCAGCCGGGAAGGGGTAGTGGAACACTTCCTGCCCTATGTGGCGCGCCAGATCGAGGCAGGTGTGCCGCTCAATGCCATGACCCGGCATATTCTCGGTCTCTTCAATGGCGTCGCCGGCGGGCGCGCCTGGCGGCGGCATTTGAGCGAGAATGCCCATAAACCGGGTGCGGGAATTGCCGTGGTTCAGGATGCGCTCTCGCTCATCCTTCGGCATCGGGCAGCGCGCGCTGAGAGCCTGCGGCCTCAATCCGAACTGGTTCCGGCCGGTTGATCAGCGTCACCAAGACATAGGAAATGATCATCAGCAGGAACCAGGAGCCAAGCTTTGCTGGCGCCACCATGTTCCACTGCACGGATTGGCTGGGATAGACCCAGGTGCGGGTGAAGGTTCCAAGGTTCTCCGCGAACCAGATGAAGAGGGCAACGAGGAAAAAGCCGAGGATGAGCGGCATGCACCGGTAATGCCGATGGATCTTGAAATAGATCCAACAGCGGCCAAACAGCAGGGCGGTTGCCGCAAACAGCGCGAGCCTTATGTCAGCCGTATAATGATGGGCGAAGAAGTTGATGTAGATTGCCGCGGCCAAGGTGCAGGTGGCCCAGAGCGGAGGATGCGCCGTGAAGCGGAAATCAAACAGGCGCCAAGCCCTCGCGATATAGCTGCCCACGCAGGCATACATGAAGCCGGTAAAGAGCGGGACGCCGGCAATGCGCAAATACGCTGCCTCGGGATAGATCCATGAGCCCTTGGCGGTCTTGAAGATCTCCATCACCGTGCCGACCATGTGATAGATCAGGATCACCTTGGCCTCGTCCAGCGTCTCCATCCGGCTGGCGATCAGTGCGATCTGCACGGCAAGGGCTGCGAGCGTGAGGACATCATAGCGGGGCAGGGCGGCGTCTGCCGGATAGAAAAACGCGGTCAGCAGGATGAGGGCGAGCATGATGGCACCGAACAGGCATGCCCAGGCCTGCTTCACCCCAAAGCGCACGAATTCATAAGCGAAGACCGCGAGCGGGCCGTTGCGTCCGGCCCAGGCAGCAATGGCTGCATCGGTTGCAAGAAGCGGGGTGAGCAGCGGCCAGTTGTAGACGGCGCTCGCCTGATGTTGCGGCGGGTGGCGCCTCGGTGCCATCCCGAGCCTCAGATCGTCTCGGCGGGCATCAGCGGTGTGGCGAGGGCCAGCACGGCTTCGGGATCATAATCCTCATTGAACAGGCGAAAATCGCCTTGCATACAGAGCGCCTCGTCCAGCATGCAGCGATATTCCTCCCGGCTCACCTCGCAGGCGCCGAAGGTGCTGAGATGGCTGGTGACGAACTGGGTGTCGAGCAGCACGAAGCCGCCGGCATTCAGTCGGGCAACGAGATGGACCAGGGCGACCTTGCTCGCATCCCGTTCCCTGGAGAACATGCTCTCCCCGAAAAAGGCAGCGCCCACGCGCACCCCGTAAAGGCCGCCGACCAGGCGGTTCTCGCGCCAGCATTCGATGGTGTGGCAATAGCCCAGCTGGAACAATTGCCCATAAAGGGCGCGGATCCGGTCATTGATCCAGGTGGAGCGCCGCCCCGGCTTTGATTCGGCGCAGGCGCCGATGACGCCGGGAAAATCCGTATCAATGCGAATTTCGAAGTTACGCTGGCGGATGGTGCGCTTCAGCCGTCGCGGCACGTGGAAGGCATCGAGGGGAATGATGCCGCGTCGCTCCGGGTCGATCCAATAGAGCGCGCTGTCATCAGCGCTCTCCGCCATGGGAAAAATACCGGCCGCATAGGCCTTGAGCAGGATCTGGGGGGTGATTGTGCTCATGACCGACGGTTCCGACTAAGATATCCTCACGCTTGTTTGCGGCGCTCGAGATATTTCTCTAGCCAATGGATATCGTAATTCCCGTCGATAATGCCATCCTCCTTGAGCAGGTCGATAAACAGAGGAATGGTGGTCTCTACCCCTTCGATGACATACTCGCTCAATGCTCTACGCAAGCGCATCAGGCACTCGTTGCGCGTCTTGCCGGTGACGATCAGCTTGGCGATGAGGCTGTCGTAATAGGGCGGCACCGTATAACCGGCATAAATGCCGCTATCGACGCGAACCCCGAGACCACCGGGCACATGGACTGATTCGATCCGGCCGGGGGAGGGGGTGAAGGTCAGCGGGTTTTCCGCATTAATCCGACATTCGATGGCGTGGCCGGCGAAGGTCACATCTTTCTGCGTAACCCCGAGGCGCGCGCCCGATGCGATGCGCAGCTGCTCCTGGACGATGTCGATCCCGGTGATCGCCTCCGTCACCGGATGCTCGACCTGCAGGCGCGTATTCATCTCGATGAAGAAAAATTCGCCATTCTCGTAGAGGAACTCGATGGTGCCCGCGCCGGAATAGCCGAGATCGGCAATGGCCGTGGCCACTTTTTCCCCGATCTCCTCGCGCTGGCTCGCATTGAGGGCGGGCGAGAGCGCCTCTTCCCAGAGCTTCTGGTGGCGGCGCTGGAGCGAGCAGTCGCGCTCGCCTAGATGTATGGCGCCGCCCTGGCCATCGCCGAGGACCTGGATCTCGATATGCCTGGGCTTGTCCAGATATTTCTCGAGATAAACCGCGTCATCGCCGAAGGCAGCCTTGGCCTCGCTCTGCGCTGTATGGAGCGCCTGCTCGAGATCGGCCTCACTGCGCGCCACCTTCATGCCGCGGCCACCACCGCCCGCTGCGGCCTTGATCAACACGGGAAAGCCGATCTCCTTGGCCACGCGCTTGGCCTCGCCAGCGTCGCGGATCGCGCCATCAGAACCGGGAACGACAGGAAGGCCTAAGCGAACGGCGGTGCGCTTGGCCTCGATCTTGTCGCCCATAATACGGATGTGCTCGGCACTCGGGCCGATGAAGACGATGTTGTGATCCGCGAGGATCTCGGCGAACCGGGCATTCTCGGCCAGGAAGCCATAGCCAGGATGGACCGCATCGGCACCAGTGATCTCGCAGGCCGCGAGCAGGGACGGGATATTGAGATAGCTGTCGCGAGCAGCGGGGGGGCCGATGCATACGCTTTCATCGGCCAAGCGCACATGCATCGCGTTCTCGTCCGCAGTCGAATGCACGGCCACCGTCTTGATGCCGAGCTCGCGGCAGGCACGCATGATGCGCAGGGCGATTTCGCCGCGATTGGCGATCAGGACCTTATCGAACATGGGGTGCTACAACTCCCCTCATTCGATGATCATCAAAGGTTCGCCGAATTCGACCGGGGCGGCATCTTCCACCAGAATGGCCGTGACCTTGCCGGCATGCGGGGCCGGAATGTGGTTCATGGTCTTCATGGCTTCGACGATGAGCACGGTGTCGCCCTTTGCGACCTGCTGGCCAATCTGCACGAAGGGCTGGGCACCGGGGGCCGGCGCGCGATAGGCGGTGCCGACCATGGGCGATTTCACCACGCCCGGATGTTGCGCAGGATCAGCGGCCGCCGGGGCGGCAGCCTGTGCCGGTGGCTGTGCGCCAGCCGGTGCGGCCACGACCGGGTGGGCAAGTGGTGCCGCCACCATATGGCTCACCGCCTGGCCGGCCCGCGACACACGCAGCCGCATGCCGTCCTGCTCGATCTCGATTTCCAGTAGGCCTGTCTCGTTAAGGAGATCGGCGAGATCGCGAATCATGGCGCGATCTATGACGGCCCTGTCTCTGCGCATACCCTATAATCTGCCTTTCTAACCGTGATTGCAGGCGATGGATCGGCGCGTGAAGTCCGATAGCTGCAAAATTGCGGGTGTTATAGTCGCAAAGCCGCGGCAACGGAAGCGCAGGCATGAGCCTTTGCCGTTGCCACGACGGATTTGCTCTCTCAAGCGATCTTCTGGTTGTACTCGCCCACTTCGGGATAGTCGGAAAGATGCATGTCGATGTTCTTGAACATCGCCTTCATCATCTCCTCCGAGCTCGGACTTTCGCAGACGACCACCAGTTCCGGCTTGTTGGAGGAGGCGCGCACGAGACCCCAGGTGCCATCGGCCAAAGTCACGCGCACGCCGTTCACGGTGACGAGCTCCCGAATCGGCTGGCCTGCCACCCGCTCGCCATTGGCGGCGAGTTTCTGGTAGTGGCGGACGACCTTATCGACGATGTCGTATTTCACCTCGTCGGGGCAGTGGGGTGACATGGTGGGCGAGCCCCAGGTGCGCGGCAGCGCGTTCTTGAGGTCGGCCATGGACTTGTCCGGATTGCGATCCAGCATGTCACAGATCGCGATGGCGGAGACCAAACCGTCGTCATAGCCGCGCCCCACGGGGGCGTTGAAGAAATAGTGGCCCGACTTCTCGAAGCCCGCGAGCGCCTTGATGTCACGGTTGCGGCGCTTGATATGGGAATGACCGGTCTTCCAGTAATCTGCCTTCACACCGTTCTGCTTCAACACGGGATCGGTGAGGAAGAGGCCGGTCGATTTGACGTCGACGACGAAGGTTGCGCCGGGATTGAGCGTCGAGAGATCGCGGGCAAGCATCACGCCGACCTTGTCCGCGAAGATCTCCTCGCCCTCATCGTCGATCACGCCACAGCGGTCGCCGTCACCATCGAAGCCCAGGCCTATATCGGCACCGGTTGCACGCACCTTATCGGCGATGGCGTGCAGCATCTTCAGGTCTTCGGGGTTGGGGTTGTAGTTGGGGAAAGTGTAGTCGAGGTCGCAATCGAGCGGGATCACCTCGCAGCCGATCCGCTCAAGGATCTCCGGCGCAAAGGCGCCGGCGGTGCCATTGCCGCACGCTGCGACCACCTTCAGCCGGCGTTTGAGCTTCGGCCGGTTGGTCAAATCCTCGATGTAGCGCTGCTGGAGATCCTGCACGAGCTTGAGCTCGCCGCCCGGGCGCTCGCGCCAGGCGCCGTTCATCACGATCTCCTTCAGGGCCGTCATTTCGTCGGGGCCGAAGGTCACTGGCCGGTCCATGCCCATCTTCACGCCGGTCCAGCCATTGTCATTATGGCTGGCGGTGACCATGGCGACCGCCGGCACGTCCAGGGCGAACTGGGCGAAATAGGCCATGGGGGTCATGGCCAGGCCGATATCGTGCACGGTGCAGCCTGAGCCGAGCAGACCGGTGATCAGGGCGTGTTTGATGGATGAGGAATAGGAGCGATAATCGTGGCCCACTACGATTTCTGGCTTTATGCCGCGGTCAGCCAGGAACGTGCCCAGCGCAAGGCCGAGACAGCGCATGCCGAGCAGGTTGACCTCCGGCCCGAATAGCCAGCGCGCATCATATTCCCGAAAGCCGGTCGCCTTGACCAGCGGCAGCTCCTCATATTCGCGAGTGTTGGGAACCAGGTCCTGCCTCGGCTTCACGGCCATCGGATGCTCCTTCCTCAGAGTAACTGCGCTTGTTTAACGTCATTTATGCAGAACCAGTTCGCCGCCACGGAACTCGAAGGCACCGAGGCTGCGAAGGTAATTCATGCCCAAGAGACTGCCGCGCATCGCTCCGGGCCTGGTGACCAGCGCGCGCAAGCCTTGCACGGCGATCCCGCCCACCGATACGGACTGAAGCCGCACCTCAGCAGCCTCTGTGCGTCCGTTTGCGGTCTCCACGGGAATATTGAAATAGAGGTCATCGGGGTTGATGCCGACCTTGCGCGCATCCTCGTGAGCAAGCGTGACGGTGGTCGCCCCGGTGTCAATGAGCATGGGCAGGGAATGGCCGTTGATTTCGGCGCGCACGCTGAAATGGCCCGTGCTATCGGCGCGGATGGTCACGATCTGCTGGTCGGCGCCATCGACGCTGATGGTCTGGGACGCGGGAAGGCCGGGGATCAGTTCCCCGGCAAGGCGTTGGCCGATGGTCGACAGCTCGAAACGGTAGGTATAGGCGATGAGCAGCAGCAGCGCGATGGCGAGCCAAATGGCGATATGCTGGGCGGCTGTGCCCATGCGCCCGCGATAGGACCAGAGCAGCGGAAGGCCGATCACCAGCAGGAGGGCCGTTGCGGAGGCGATGCGCGCGAAATCGCTGTCGGTGACGCCGAGCGCTGCGCCCGGGTCCTCCACAAGGATCAGGATGATCGCGGCAAGTGCGAGGATGCCTATGCCGATCCAGCCGATCATGCGAGGTCGGTCCCCGAGACGGGCTCATGGGTGAGGGAGCGGCGGGCCCGGGCACCGCCTTTGCGCCGGCGCTCAGCCGTCATCGCCTTAAGCCGCGCTGGCAACTCGGCCATCACCGCCTTGCGTTGCTCGGCGGTCATGGCAAGCCAGCCGCCAATCTCATCCCCGCTTCGCCCACAGCCGATACAAAGCCGGGTGTCGAAATCGACCACGCAGACCTTGATGCAGGGTGTCTCGATGACGGTTGCGCTCATAAGCTCACATCGTTCACGGCAGGGCGGCGGCAATGGCCAGAAGAAAGGCAATTTCGCTGGCTTGCTGCACGGCGCCCGCGATATCGCCAGTTTGGCCACCTATGTGTTTGTTCGCAAGCCGGCGCACAAGCAGATAGGCAATATAGGCCGCAAGGAGAGCCACCAGGCCCGCGAACAGGCCGAAGCTCCAGATGGTGAGGAGGCCGGCCATGATGCCGCCCAGAGCGAGCGCCTGGCGGATGATCCTGGTATCCGGCGTTCCGGCGGCGGCGGATAACCCATCGCTTCGGGCGGGCGGCAGCGAGCCGAGCAGGCGAACCATCAGTGCTCGCGACCAAGCGCCGGAGGCGGCCAACACCACGATGATATTGGCCCAGCCGCCGAAATCGGAGATTTCGATAATGGCGCCGATGCGCAGCAGAACCGCAATGATCACGGCGCAGGCACCGTAAGTGCCAAGGCGCGAATCGCGCATGATGAGCAGCTTTGCCTCGGCCGTCGGCCCTCCACCGAGCCCGTCAGCCGTGTCCGCCAGACCGTCTTCATGAAAACAGCCGGTCATCAGCATGGCGCCGGCCACAGCGATCGTTGCGGCCAGGAAAACCGAGAGGCCAAGCTCGATGGCAATCGCGAAAAGAAGGCCGGTCAGCAACCCCAAAACGATGCCGGCGATTGGAAAGGCACGCATGGCAAGGGCGAAGTCCCCGTCGGGAGGCGCGGCGGTCCCAAAGGGCAGCCGCGTCAGGAGCCCGAGAGCATATCGGCTGTCCTCCCACCAGCGGGAGCCGTCAAACCAGGCATCGCGACCATCCATACGCGGCATATTCATCCACCTCGATTGCTGCGCTTTCAAGCCGCCAAGCCAGCGGCTATAGCCGTCTCAATGGGCGGCTGTAAAGCGCGCCCCAGTGATCATTGGCGGACGGCATTTTCATGACAGATGCGCAGGGCATCAGCGCCCTAGAAGAGTTGCGGGACCTCATCAGGAACCTGCCAGGGCCCGATCTCGCGGCGGAAGCGGCCGCAAAGGCGCGGCAGAGTGAGCTCACCAAACCGCAAGGCTCGCTCGGCAGACTGGAGGAGCTTGCCGCCTGGCTCGCCGCCTGGCAGGGGCAGCATCCGCCCTCCATGCGGCAGGCCATGGTGGTGGTCTATGCAGGAAATCACGGGGTGGTGGCGCAAGGGGTTGCGGCCTATCCATCCTCCGTCACCGCGGAGATGGTGACGAATTTCCGTAATGGTGGCGCGGCGATCAACCAGATCTGCGAGAGCCTTGGGCTTGGCCTGCAGGTGTTCGAACTCGGGCTCGAGGTGCCGACGGGCGATATCAGCGAGACCGCCGCCATGACCGAGGAAGAATGTGCCGCCACGATAGTCTATGGGTTCGAGGCGGTGGCGGCGCCAATCGATCTGCTCTGCTTGGGCGAGATGGGGATCGGGAATACAACGGTCGCGTCCGCTCTTTGCCTTGCGCTGTTTGGTGGCGAGGCCATGGATTGGGTCGGCCCGGGTACCGGGCTCGATGAAGCGGGCGTTCGGCGGAAAGCCGAAGTGGTGACGCGGGCCGTCGAGCTCCACGAAGATGCCTTAGGCGATCCCCTCGCCATACTCACCCGCCTGGGGGGGCGGGAATTTGCCGCCATTTGCGGCGCGATCATTGGCGCGCGCATGCGGCAGGTTCCGGTGGTGCTCGATGGCTTTGTCTGCTGTGCGGCGGCCGCCATTCTCCATGCGATTTCCCCGGATGCGCTGGATCATTGCGTTGCCGGCCATCGCTCAGCCGAGCCGGCCCACGGCCTGCTGCTCGAACGTTTGGGTAAAGTGCCCCTGCTTGATCTCGGCATGCGGCTGGGGGAGGCCAGCGGGGCCGCGCTGGCGGCCGGGGTGCTGAAATCCGCAGCTCAGATCCACCGAGGCATGGCGACGTTCGGTGAGGCAGGGGTGAGCGGACCCAGCCGCTAAGCCTGCATTCTACTGGGGAGGGCGCTAGCGGGTCACTGCCATCAATAAGCGCTGGCCGGTGGTGGGGCGCATCAGCGGACGCTGCTCGACAGGGGTCGTATCGATGGTCCGCCAGGCGGGGAAGTCTACCGAGAGGACGGTGCCGCCACCGTCGCGGGCGCGAATGGTGAGTGCGGCATCATGACGCCGGGCAAGCCTGCTCGCGAGGAAGATCGTGCTGTCATTGCCCACGGCATAGCCATCGCCGATTACGGACAGCCTTATGCCGGCGGATGCGTTGACGCTGAGCTTGATGGTCACGGTGCCCCCATAGGGACAAGCGTTCAGCGCGCTTGCCGCCATGGCCATCCACAGATTCTGAAGGGCGACCGGATCACCGGTCAGATGGGGCAGGCCTGCTTCGCTGGTGTGCCTCAGGATAATCTGGCGGGCGCTGGCCCGGCTCTGAAGCTGGCGGATCGTTTCCCGCGCCAGGCGGTTGGGCAAGACGATCTCCTCTTCTGTTTCCTCCATCAAGCGCTGAATCTCACCGTCGCTGCGGAGGCTGCAGCGGATGATGGAAAAAATGAAGCTTGTGAACAAGATTCCCGGCACAACGGCGATGGCAATGGTTAACGGCGATGCGGTGCCGGGGACCAGGAAGAACAGTGAGAGCCAGACGAGCGTGAGGAGAGAACTCGTCCCTACGAGCCGCAGGATGAACGGCTTGGGGTCGTGATCGAGGCGGAGTTCCGCCCTGATAATCTGTCTACAGACAAGAAGTTGAATGCCCTTTGTGATGAAGATGAGCGCCAGCCAGATTAGCCCGTGACTCGGCTTGTTGGCGAGCCCGATCAGGAACAGTGCGAGAATTGCAAAGGCGGGAGGGACACAGGTAAACCGTAGCTGCTCGGCGGCGAACAATCGCAGGCAAGCGATTGATCTGGCGCGGAAATTGTCTTCAGGCTGCATAAGCGAGAGTGTGTCGACACCCTGGTCGCTCATTCTCTATGTCCCCTTGAGAGGCTAAAGATCTAAGGTCGCTCAGGAATCGGCTGTGTTGGCGGGTTATTGTTTTTCAGTCCACTGTTCAACGCCGATCGTGCAGGCAAAATAAGAGGCGACAGATTAACAAGGGCTTCCCGAAGCTGGTTAACTGAGTGAAATAGATTTGGTTTGTATTTTCATAGAATGGTCCGAATACCATTAAGACAAGCAGGGCAGCACTGTTACGGAGGTCGAGGTGAAGCTGTTCGAGGAAGGCCGGGCGCCGAACCCGCGGCGTGTTCGCATTTTTCTCGCTGAAAAGGGCGTAGAGATCGAGCACGTTCAGGTCGACATCAATGAAAAGGCGCATCTCACCGAGGAGATGCTGCGGCTCAATCCTATGGGTCGGCTCCCATTCCTGTTGCTGGATGACGGGCGGGTCATCGCCGAGACGATCGCCATCTGCCGCTACTTCGAAGAGCTCAAGCCGGAGCCGCCGCTGTTTGGCACCGATGCTTTCGACAAGGCGGCAGTCGAGATGTGGCAGCGGCGGGTCGAACAGCGTCTACTTGATCCGGTATCGCATGCTTTCAGACATACGAATCCAAAGATGGCGCCTCTCGAACAGCCGCAATTTCCCGAATGGGGGGCTGCCAATCGCGACAAGGCGGCATGGATGCTGAACTTCCTCAATCGCGAGCTCGCGCAGCGGCCATTCATCGCGGGAGATAAGTTCTCGGTGGCCGATATCACCACACTTGTGGCGGTCGATTTCATGAAACTGGCCAAATTGGCGCTTACCGACGATCACCTGCAGCTGAAGGACTGGCATGAACGCGTCTCCTCCCGCCCGAGCGCCAAAGCATGAGAGCTCACGTGGTCTCTAAGGGCGAGATGAGGATCACATTCATCGGAACCGGAGATGCGTTCGGCAGTGGCGGGCGTTTCAACACCTGCTTCCAGCTCGAGACATCGGCTGCCACGGTGCTCATCGATTGCGGGGCATCGTCACTGATCGCCATGAACCGGCTCAATATCGATCGCAATCGGATCGATGCCATCATCCTCAGCCATCTGCACGGCGATCATTTCGGCGGCCTGCCTTTTCTCCTGCTGGAATGCCAGTTCATCTCGCAAAGAAGCCGGCCGCTCATCATCGCCGGGCCGCCCGGGGTGGAAGCTCGGGTCATGGCCCTGGCCGAGGCCATGTTCCCCGGCTCGAGCACCGCAAAGCGATCATTCGCGGTGGACTATGTGGAGATCGAGCCCGGAAGCCCTTGCACCATCTGCGGCATCGCGGTCGAAAGCCGGGCGGTGATCCATCCTTCTGGGGCGCCGGCCACCGCCTTGAGGCTCGAATGTGACGGTAAGGTGTTTGCCTATTCGGGTGACACTGAATGGACCGACGTCCTGTTGGAGATCGCCCGGGATGCCGACCTCTTCGTCTGCGAGTGCTATGCCCGGGACCGCGAGATCCCCTACCATCTCTGCTACGGGACACTTGTTGAGCGAAGGGCGGAATTCACCGCACGGCGCATGATGCTGACCCATATGGGGCGCGAGATGCTCGCCGACCTCTCACAGATCGCTTTTGAAGCAGCCGAGGATGGGCGTGTGGTCTCGTTCTAGAGCGGATTTGCTTCTTCCTGATAGACGACGCTGCTCAAGGCTCTTGCTCGGTCGCGCTTTTCTCATGCCAACCATTTTCTCCTTCGCTCGAAAATGCGCCCGGCATCTTTGCCCTTCCGCTCGGTTGATCCTCGTCCTCATTCTTGCAGCGTGGGTTGGCTCTTGCGCGCCGCGGCTTCAGTCGCGGCCCATCGACAGCGCCGTGCCGCATCTCACCCACGATGCCGCCATTATGGCAGATGGCTATCGGCTGCCGATGAAGGTGTGGCGAGCGCGCCGGCCCGAGGCGGTGATCATCGCCGTGCATGGCTTCAATGCCTATAGCGGCGACTTTGCACTGGCCGCACCCTGGTTTGCCAAGCGCGGCGTGACGGTCTACGCCTATGATCAGCGCGGTTTCGGCAATACCGCCCAGCGGGGCGTGTGGCCGGGAAGCGATGTGATGGTGGACGATCTCCAGACCATCACGCGGCTGATCAAGGCGCGCCATCGCGGCGTTCCGGTCTATGTGCTCGGCACCTCGATGGGCGGCGCGGTGACCATGGTGGCCCTCACCAAAGGGCTCGATGTGGATGGAGCCATTCTGGTTGCGCCGGCGATCTGGGGGTGGCAGGCCATGAACCCGCTCTATAAGGGCGCGCTGTGGATCGCCGCTCATACCATACCGGGAAAGACCGCGACCGGCAGCGGCCTCGACATATGGCCAACGGACAACATGGCCGTATTGCGGGAGATGTCCAAGGACAATCTCTATATCCGTGATACCCGGTTCGATGCCGTCTATGGGCTGGTCACGTTGATGGATGAGGCCTATTCCGCCGCACCGGCCATATCGAGACCCGTGCTCTATCTCTATGGCGCGCATGATCAACTGGTTCCGAAGGCACCCACCGCTGCAGTAATGGCTTCCCTGCGGGGGCCGCACACCATCGGCTATTATGCCGAGGGCTGGCACATGCTGCTGCACGACAAGCAACGGCTTACCGTCTATCGTGACATTCTCGCCTGGATGAAGCATAGGGCGGCGCCGCTGCCCTCCCAGAGCACCGTCACGCCAGATCTCATCACGCAGCGCATCAGATAGCTTGACCCAGCCTATTCATAACTATAAAAGTTGGAAATAGGGGCGGGGCTCACAGCGGCTGTGGTCGAGATCGCAGCCTGGCAATCGCTAGGACGCAGCTGAGGGGATCATCCCGTCGGTCTCGCGTCAGGAAGGCTGGTGCGACATGAACATGATAGCCAGAGTGTCGACTGAGGAAGAGCGGCGGCGCCTCGAAGTTCTCGTGCCGAGCAAAGACGTTTTGAGGGCTTCGGGTCAGGTGCAATCGCTCAGCCGCGCGCTGAAGCTGCTCAACTCGCTATCCCATCATCCGCAGGGGCTGTCGCTCAGCGAGGTGGCGCAAGAGGTTGGATTGCCGACATCGACCGCGCATCGCCTGCTCACCACCCTCCAGAATGAGCGCTTCGTCCGCTTCGACCAGGAGCGCTCGACCTGGCTCGTCGGCGTGCAATCCTTCCGGGTGGGTTCGGCCTTCGTACGCTCGCGAGACATTGCCGCGATTGCCCGGCCATTCATGCGGCGGCTGATGGAGCAGGCGGGAGAAACGGTCAATCTCGCGATCTATGACCGCAGCGAGGTCGTCTATATCGCTCAAGTCGAGTGCCAGAAGGCGATGCGGGTGGTATCGGGACCGGGCGCACGCGCGCTGCTTCATGCGTCAGCCTGCGGCAAAGTGCTCATGGCGCATATGAATGAGAGCGATGCCTGCCGCATCTATATGGGGCAGGAGCTGCGGCGGGAGACGCCGAACACGCTGACCACCATTGATGCGCTGCGCCGCGAGATGGCGGCGATCCGCAATCGCGGCTTTGCCATCGACAATGAGGAGACTGCGGTCGGGCTGCGGTGTCTTGCCAGCCTGATCCATGACGAGCACGGGGCAGCGCTCGCGGCGCTCTCCGTATCGGGCCCCACCGCTCGCATCACTGATGGCCGGCTGACCAGTCTTGGGCTTGCGGTGAAGGCGATTGCAGCAGAGATTACCGCCGAGGTCGGCGGGCGGTCCTTGCCGTAAAGCACCCAGCGCCGACCCGTCACAAGAAGAACGGGCCGATGACGGACATTACAAAAGACCAAGTGCTCGCGCAGCTCGCCAAGGTGCGCGGGCCGGACCTTTCCAGCAATATCGTCGCCTTGGGACTGGTCTCGGAGATCGTCATCCGAGATGGCACGGTCACCTTTGCCCTTACGGTTGATCCAGCGCGCGCCCGGGAGATGGAGGCGCTACGGCAGGCAGCAGAAAAGGCGGTGAGCCAGATTGCGGGCATTCAGCAGGTGCGGGTCGTGCTCACGGCCGATGCGCCATCGGAGCGCGCAAAACCCGCACCAAATGGAGCACCGGCCGCAGGTCGGGGCCGCACGGTCACACCTCCTCCCTCGATGATACGGTCAGCTCCACCTCCTGGGGGACCAGGGGCGGCGAGCGGCCGTCCGGTACGGCAGACCGGCGCCGTCCCCGGCATTCGTCACATTATTGCTGTGGCTTCGGGCAAAGGCGGTGTGGGCAAATCGACCACGGCGGTCAATCTCGCGCTGGCGCTTCTGTGCAACGGCCTCAAGGTGGGCCTGCTGGATGCGGATATCTACGGGCCGTCCATGCCCCGCCTGCTGGGTGTCACCGGCAAGCCGCGCTCTGCCGGCGGCCGCACGCTTCTGCCTATGGAGGGTCACGGGCTGAAGGTCATGTCCATGGGCTTTCTCGTCGAGGAAGACACGGCCATGATCTGGCGAGGACCGATGGTGATGTCGGCCCTCACCCAGATGCTGCGGGAGGTTGCCTGGGGCGAGCTCGATGTGCTGGTGGTGGACATGCCACCGGGAACGGGGGATGCCCAGCTCACCATGGCGCAGCAGGTGCCCCTATCGGGTGCCGTGATCGTATCGACCCCGCAGGATCTTGCCCTCATCGATGCCCGCAAGGGGCTCAATATGTTCAAAAAGGTCGACGTGCCGGTCCTCGGTATCATCGAAAATATGAGCTATTTCATCTGCCCGAAATGTGGTGAGCGGTCCGAGATCTTCGGTCATGGTGGCGCAAGGGCCGAAGCGCAAAGGCTTGGTCTGCCGTTCCTGGGCGAGGTGCCGCTTGACATCATCATGCGGGAGCGGTCCGATGCAGGGCAGCCGGTCGTGGTCTCTGAACCGGACAGCGTGCATTCGGCGATCTTCCGCGAGATTGCTCGGGATGTCTGGGGCCAGATCTCGGAAGGCCGCGCCGTTCAGGGCCGCAAGGCGCCACGCATCGTCATCGAATAGGACGGGCCATGCTGATCGATCCGGCAAGTCTCGCGGGCTTCATGCTCGCATCCATTGCCGTCTATCTCGCGCCGGGCGCCGACATGGCCTATATCGGCAGCACTGCCATGAGCCGCGGCTTCACGGCGGGCCTGTGGGCATCGTTCGGAACACTCTCGGGTGTTGCCATCCAGGCTTTCGCCACCGGCATTGGCATCAGCGCGCTCTTCGTTGCTTCGCCCGTCTTGTTCGAGATCACCCGCTGGGTCGGGGTTGCCTATCTTGCCTATCTCGGCGTCAAGATGCTCACGAGCGTTGGTGGGGAGCGGCCTCATACGAGACATGAGCTCGGGCGCGCTAGCCTTCTCGTCAAAGGGGCGGCGATCAATCTGCTCAATCCAAAGATCTCCCTGTTCTTCCTGGCCTTCCTGCCGCAATTTGCCGATCCATCGCGCGGCCGGATGACGGCGCAGCTGCTCCTATTGGGTGGCTTGTTTACGGTCGGTGCCCTGATCTGGGGCATCATTCAGGCCTATGCTTTCTCGAAAGCCGGGAACTGGCTTGCCGCCCGCCCGAGCTTGCAGCAATGGCAGGAGCGGGTCACCGGCAGCGCGATGCTGCTCTTTGCCGGCATGCTTGCCGCATCCGGCTTGCGTCGTTGATCTCATCTGTTGATCTCATTCAAGGAAATCCCCGATGACCGCTCCCAAGACCCTGCTCGATATGGCCGGCGCCAAGCTCCAAGCTCCCGAGCTTTCCCGCAGCACTCTCGTGCTCATCGATTATCAGAACGAATATGTGAGCGGCGCCTTACCGCTCGCGGGTGTGGACCAGGCGATCAGCGCGGCGGCGATGCTGCTCGAAAAGGCCCGCAAGGCCGGTGCGCGCATCATCCATGTGGCGCATAAGGGCAAGCCCGGCAGCCTCTTCGATCGGGAGGCGGAGCGCGGCCAGATCATCGGGGCGATTACGCCACGCGCGGATGAAAGGGTGATCGAAAAGGCCCTGCCAAATGCCTTTGCGCAGACAGAGCTCGCCAAAGTGATTGGACAGGAGGGACGTCCGCTCGTGATTGCGGGCTTCATGACGCATATGTGCGTGAGCTCGACAGTGCGCGCGGCCCTTGATCTCGGCTACTCCACGACGGTCGTCGAGGCTGCTTGCGCCACACGGGACTTGCCCGGCGTCGATGGCGAGCCGGTCAGCGGCCGCATGGTTCACAGGGTTGCGCTGACGGAGCTTGCCGACCGATTCGCGCTGGTGGTCAGGGATGCAGAGGCGTTCGCCTGATCGTCACCGCACATCGAGCACCGAGGTGCGGGCGTCGCGCACAACCTCATAAGAGACGGAGCCCTTGAACACCCGCTGCAGGCGGGTGCGCCCCTCATCGGAGACGACGATCAGCTTGTAATTGGCGCCATGGCGGACGATCTGCTCGGCCGGATCGCCGACGGCGACTTTGACATGAGCCACCTCGATGCGCATGGATTTCAGCAGCGCGCGAGCATTCTCCACCGCCTCGCGGGCAAAGGGGCGGCCCTTGAGGGTAGGGGCGACTGCGAAAAGGGTGATCGGTGCACCACAGGTCTTGGCGAGCACGGCAGCACGCTTGACGCCGTCGGTCGAACGCGCGCTGCCATCGGTGCAGATGAAGAAGCCGGTTTTCTGATGGCTGCCCTTGCGTGCCACCAGAACCGAACAGGGTGCCAGCATGGCAACCTTCTGCACCACGCTGCCGCCGAAGAATATGGACCGGAATTCGCTGTGCCAGCGGGACGATTCGCCCAGGATCATCAAGTTGTAAGGGCCGAGCTCATATTGGTCGAGAATGCCACTCGCGGTGTCCGGCGCCGTCTTGAGTTTCAGAACGATACTGCGCCCGGTGGTCTCGTCACGGTATTCGACCTTGTTGTCGCCGAGGGGATCACCCCACACATCCGTATGCGCGATCGAGTATGTCCAGCCCTCGAGCGTCATGCCTTCGGATTTGAGCAGCTCCAGCCCCTCGCGCAGATCGCGGATGCCGGGCAGCTCAATGCCCCAATCGAGCATGTTCTGGCGGGCCACACGGACCTGCAATCCACCCGAGGCAAGCCCGTGGTCCACATGGCGGACATAGAGCAGGATGATGTCGCATTCATCGGGGCGGCCGAGATAGGCGGCCATGCGGAGCGCTTCATTCGCCTCTTCTGAGCCGTCAATGCAGACGAGAATGCGAAAGCGCTCGCGCCGCCGCCGGCGCAGCTCATCGAGCTGCTTCTGGACGGCCTTCTCGTGATGGGTTGGCGGGCGGCGTCGCGGCTTGACCGCCGCGGTGCCCGCCATGGCGGAAACGGGGGGCCGGCCAAACAGCATCTTGAGCTGGTCGAGCACAGTCATGCAAATAGATTAGCGCCAGTGATCGATGAGCGGCCATAAGAATTCGGCCTGCAGCAAAAGCAGGATCATCGACATCAGAGCCATGCGCCAGCCAACGCGCAGGAAATCCGAGATTTTCAGATAGCCCGAGGAGAAGACAATGGTGGAGGCGGGCGAGCTTGCGACCGCCAGATAGGCAAAGGCGGAGGCGAATGCCGTGATGAAACCGATCTGGATCGGATCGGCGCCTGTTGGCCCGGCAAGCTTCAGAACAATGGGGCCTAGAACCGCAACGGCAGCGCCCGGGGCCATGGTATTGGCAACCGCAGCGGTGAGAATCGCCACGCCCGCCAAAAGCCCCAAGCCGCTGCCCAGGCCGATTGGCGCGAAGAGGGCGAAGACCTGGTCGGCAAGCCAGCTTGCAGCGCCAGTGGTCTGCATCTCCACCCCTAAGGAAATCGCTGCGGCATAGAGCAACACGACGCCCCAGTTCACGCCGGAATTGATGTCTTCCCATTTCACCAGGCCGGTCACCAGGAAAGCGCAGGTGCCGAGCAGGGCGACCGTTCCCATGCCGATGAGCTGGGATGCGGTGATCCAGCCGATCATGATGAGAATGAAAATGAACACGGAAAGCCATGCGCCGGGGGTCATGGGCCCATCGAGCTCGATCTGGAGGCGCAGCTTGGCCACCGCCCGGGAAAGATCCTGACGTTCAGGCCGGAAAGTGAAGTAGAGGATCGGCGTTACGAACAGGAGCTGGGCGATGAACAGCGGATAGCCGTAGAGCATCCAGGTCAGATAGTCGATCACATAGCGCCGGGTCGCAGGATTGGCGGGGTTATAGAAGAATTCCTGCCAATAGCCGATCATGATCGCGTTGCGCGCGCCGCCGGATGGGGTGCCGATGCCAGCGGTGGTGCAGCCGAACACGATCGAAAAAAGGATGAAGGCACTCAAATTGCGGATGCGCGCCGGGTTCTGCGCGGTGAGCGAAATGAGGGTTATCCCCACGGGCAGCATCATCGCAGCCACCGTGTGCTCACCAATGAAGGAGGCCATCAGGCCACAGACCGCGGAAATTCCGAAGCATACATTCACGGTGCGGGTGCCGGTGATCCGCACGATGCTCCAAGCGATGCGCTTGTCGAGCTTCTGCTTCACGACAGCCACGGCCAACATGAGCGAGCCCATGATGAACAGGACGGAATCGGTCATCAGATTGCCGGCGACGATGTCGGAATCGACACCGACCAGCAGCACCTGGCCCACGATGATGAGCAGGGCGACGGTTGGCAGCGGCACCGGGTGGGTGATGAACAGCACGGTTGCCGCACCGGACATGATCAGCATCACCCAGCCTTCCTGGCTCAGGCCGTGGGGCGGTGCCAAAGACAGCATCAGCGCGCCGAAGCCGAGCACGAAGAAGAACCACCGCTTCTCCCAGAAATAATAAAGGTCGATCTGGGCGCGCAGGACGAGCAGACGCTGATAGCCCTGGCGGACAAGCCAAGTCGACCATCCGGCGGATGGCTCATGCGCTTGCAAGCTGTCGCGGGCCAGTGTCATGCTCGACATGGTGGCGGACATGGAGATAATTGCCTCTTGCTCGCCCCGATTACCGCTGACACTATCCCCGACCAGCAAATGGATAATTACCGATTGCGCCGCGCCTTGGCGTTATCGCGACCGTATCCGGGGAAAAATGTCAGATATACCTTCATCCGTGTTGTCTCATATTGACCAGGGCTTGGACGCAAGCCTTGGCCGGCTGTTCGATGTGCTCCGCATTCCGAGCGTCTCGACCGACCCCGCCTATGCGGAGCACTGCGAGCGCGCAGCAAGGTGGCTCGAGGCCGAGCTTGGCGGGCTTGGCTTCGAGGCCTCGGTCAGGCCGACACCGGGACGTCCCATGGTGGTTGCCCATTATAACGCCGCGGGCGGGGCGAACGCTCCGCGCGTCCTGTTTTATGGACATTATGACGTGCAGCCACCGGACCCGCTGGACAGGTGGACGAGCCCGCCCTTCGAGCCGCGAATAGTCACGGGGGCAGACGGGGGCCGGCAGATCGTCGCCCGTGGCGCGGCCGATGATAAGGGTCAGTTCATGACCTTCATCGAGGCGGCGCGCGCTTGGATCGCCGCCGAGGGCAAGCTGCCGGTCAATGTGACCATCCTGCTCGAAGGCGAGGAGGAAACCGGCAGCCCAAGCCTTCTGCCGTTCCTCAAAGCGAATGCTGAGGAGCTCAAGGCGGATGTGGCGCTGGTGTGCGATACCAATATGTGGGATGCGCAGACACCTGCCATTTCGACCCGGCTACGCGGCCTCGTCATGGACGAGGTGACGATTACCGCACCGGCGATCGATCTCCATTCGGGGCTTTATGGCGGTCCGGCCCGCAACCCGATCCGGGTGCTCACGCGCATTCTCGCCGGCCTTCATGATGATCAGGGCCGGGTCACGCTGCCCGGCTTCTATGACGGGGTCGAGGAGCTGCCGCCCGAAATCAGCGCGCAATGGAAATCGCTTCATTTCTCGGCCGAAACGTTCCTCGGCGAAATCGGCCTCAGCGTTCCCGCGGGTGAGCAGGATCGCTCCGTTCTGGAACAGCTGTGGTCGCGGCCGACCTGCGATGTCAACGGCATCTGGGGCGGCTATACCGCGGCCGGCTCAAAGACGGTGATCCCGTCCAAGGCATCGGCCAAGGTCTCGTTCCGGCTGGTCGGCAAGCAGGACCCGCTCAAAATCAGGGAAGCGTTCCGCGAGTATGTGCAGGCGTCTCTGCCTGAGGATTGCAAGGCCGAGTTCATCGGCTATGGCGCGAGCCCGGCGATCGAGATCCCCACGGATAATCCGCAGCTCACCAAGGCTGCCGAGGCGCTGAAAGAGGAGTTCGGCCGGCCCGCGGTGATGATGGGCTGCGGCGGATCTATTCCGATCGTCGGCGCCTTCCGGGCCATGCTCGGCATGGATAGCCTACTCATCGGATTCGGCTTGCCGAACGACCGGATCCACAGCCCGAACGAGAAGTATGACGTCGCGAGCTTCCATCACGGCATCCGCAGCTGGGCGCGAATTCTCGGTAAGCTGAAGATGTAAGCCCCGCACTGGCACGCCTTTCGCAGGATAGACCTCGGAGACGGGCGGTCGAGCACCAATCTGGCACGCTGCCCGTTCGTCGATGCTCAGGTCAGGCGGGAGGGCCAGATGAGGCTTGCAGTCGATCAGATCCGCATTCCGTGTGTTGTCATGCGGGGCGGTACATCGCGCGGCGCGTTCTTCCATCGGGATGATCTGCCGGCTGACCCCGCGCTGCGGGATG